>JAQGLO010000194.1 GCA_028292825.1 Alphaproteobacteria bacterium
GGGTGCGGGCCAGGCGCTCGCCCACGCCCATGATGACTTCCTCGCCGGCCTCGAAGCCGAAGCTGTCATTGATCATGGCCAGGCGGTCGATGGAGGCGACCAGGAAGGCGCAGTTGCGGCTTTCGGCACGGGCGCGCTCGATGGCGCCGGCCAGTTCCTCGCGCAGGGCATTGCGGTTGAGATGGCCGGTGAGTTCGTCGCGGGTGGCCAGATAGGTCAGGCGGCGCACTTCGCGCACCCGCTCGCTGGTGTCGCGCATCAACCCGACCAGGCGGCTGGTGCGGCCGTCTTCGCCCGCCATGCGGGTGCCCGCCAAAGTGAAGCCCGCCGCGCCCATGGCGCCGGCGATCTCGATGTCGATTTCAAAGCTGCTGTTGCCGGGGGCGCGCTGTTCCAGCAGCGCCGTCAATGCGGCGCGGCGATCCGGCGCGACGCCGTCGATGAAGCTGACCGCATCGCGGCTGTCGATGTGCAGGGGCAGAATGTCGGTGGCGCCGTCCCAGGCGATGGTGCCGGTGCGGGTGCTCCAGTCAAAACTCGCCGCGCCCGCGGCCTGCGCCGACAGGCGCAGACGTGTTTCATCTTCCAGCTGGCCCAGCTGGGCGACATCATCATGGTTCTGCAACGCGGCGTTCAGCACGGTCCACCAATCCCTGGCCAGTTTCTTCCGGCCTTAGCGCGCGACTATGCGCAGCCCCGGCTTAAAAAAGCGGTAATCACATATGGTTAGCGGCTGGTCATGGATGCGGCGCGTTGCTTGCCTTGTATCCGTGCATGCGCGTGAACCCGTTCCTGGATGCAAGGCTGCACGGAGGTCAAAAAACCTTCGCTGTGCAGCCGCGCCGGATCGAAAAGAGCAGCGCCTCCAGCGGCTTGGGCACACAGCATCAAAGCGGCGATCAGGCGCAATCCAAAACACCGCCGCGCCTGCAGGTGGAACTGGTGTGCCAGGACGATACGGCGGGCCATGATCCATTCCGGGACGCCCCGCGCCTCGTGCCGACTTTCGTGGCGCAGCTGCTGGGCCAGGTGATGCCGGACCGCCGGGAAAGCGTTTCGGTGGAGACCGCTTACGGCAAGGCCGCACCGCGCCAGGCTTTGGTTTTCGACCGCAAGAGTTGAGGTCTTGAAAGACCGATCAGTGCCGCCGCGCTGAACAACAGCGTCCCTGCTCCCACGCCCATCTGCAACGCACACAGACCAGACGCCAGCAGTGCCGCGCCTGACAGCATCGCGACCGGCGCCGTGCCGTTCAGCGCCGCCGCGATCACCGCAAGACCCGCCAGCATCAACGCCGTCAGCGCCGGCATGGCATGGCCCGTCAGCATCGCGCCCAGGCCACAGGCCAGCGCCACGACCAGCGCGATCGTCGCAGCAAACGGCGCCGTGGGCCGGGCAAAGCGGGCAATCGCCGCCAGCGCCAGCGCCGTGCCGGCCAGCGGCAACAGCAGCAGCGCCGCCGTGTCGGCAAGATTTACGGTTGCCGCCACCGCCAGCGCCGCCAGCAGCACGGCGGCAAAGCGCAGATGCAGCCGCGCCGCAGCGCGTTGCGACGCCGACAGCAGCCATGCGCCGATGCAGGCGGCGAACAGCGCCAGCGCGGCAATCAGTGTGAGAGAATCGGGAATCATCTCCCCCTCACCATGGCCGGGCTTGACCCGGCCATCCAGAGAAACAAGCGCGGCGCCTGTTGCCCCTGGATGGGCGGCTCAAGGCCGCCCATGGAGAAAAGGGCTAAGCAGCGGCCAACAGGTTGCGCAGCACATACGGCAGGATGCCGCCATTCTTGTAATAGGCCACTTCGTCCGCCGTCATGATCATCAGGTACAGCGGCAGCTCAAAGGTCGAACCATCCGGGCGCGTCACCAGCGCCTTCATCTGCTGGCGCGGCTTCAGCTCGCCGGACAGTCCCGGAATGTCGATCACTTCGCGCCCGGTAAAGCCGTAATCCTTGCGGGTCTTGCCGGCCTCGAAGCAGAAGGGCGCCACGCCCATGCCGATCAGGTTGGAGCGGTGGATGCGCTCGAAGCTTTCGGTGATCACGGCGCGCACGCCCTGCAGCGCCGGGCCCTTGGCCGCCCAGTCGCGGCTGGAGCCGGTGCCGTATTCCTTGCCGCCGATCACGATGGTACCGTGGCCGTCGGCCTTGTAGCGCTGGGCGGCATCGAAGATCGACATGCTTTCGCCCTGCCCGTCCGGCGTCTTGTAATAGACGGTGTTGCCGCCTTCGGCGCCGCCCATCATCTCGTTGCGGATGCGGATATTGGCGAAGGTGCCGCGCTCCATCAGCTCGAAATTGCCGCGCCGAGAGCCATAGGAGTTGAAATCCTTTTGGGCAATCTGGCGTTCCTGCAGATACAGGCCGCCCGGCGCCGTCGCCTTGATGTTGCCGGCGGGCGAGATGTGGTCGGTGGTGATGCTGTCGCCGAACAGCGCCAGGACCCGCGCGCCGGTGATTTCCACCACCGGCTTGGGCTCCAGCGTCATGCCGTTGAAGAAGGGCGGGTTCTTCACATAGGTCGAGGTCGGATCCCACTGATAGGTCTGGCCCTTGACCAGCTTGACCTTCTTCCAGTTGGCGTCGCCGTCGAACACATTGCCGTAGCGCTTGCGGAACGAGGCCGCGGTCACCGCCTTGCGGATGGTGGCGGTGATTTCCCTGGGGCTGGGCCAGATGTCCTTGAGATAGACCGGCTCGTTTTCCTTGTCATAGCCCACCGGCTCCTTGGTCAGGTCCAGGTTGACCGAACCGGCCAGGGCATAGGCAACCACCAGCATGGGCGAGGCCAGGTAGTTGGCGCGCACCTGCGGATGGACGCGGCCCTCGAAGTTGCGATTGCCGGAGATCACCGCAGCGGCCACAAGATCGGCCTCGGTCACGGCCTTGGCGACATTGTCCGGCAGCGGCCCGGAATTGCCGATGCAGGTGGTGCAGCCATAACCGGCCAGCGTGAAGCCCAGCTTGTCCAGCGCCTTGTCCAGTCCGGCCTTTTTCAGATAGTCGGTGACGACCTGCGAGCCAGGGGCCAGCGACGTCTTCACCCAGGGGCGCACTTTCAAGCCGCGCGCGACGGCCTTCTGCGCCACAAGTCCGGCGCCGATCATCACATTGGGATTGGAGGTGTTGGTGCAGGAGGTGATCGCCGCGATCACCACATCGCCATGCCCGATGGAATATTCACTGCCTTCCAGCTTGGCGCGCTTGTTGGCGGTGTCTTCCTTCTTGAAGGTGGTCATCAGGTGCTCGGCGAAGTTGCCGGCGATGCCGCCCAGCGACACCCGGTCCTGCGGGCGCATCGGGCCGGCCATCGACGGCTCGACCGCGGTCATGTCCAGCGACAGGGTGTCGGTGAAGACCGGGTCGGGCGATTTCTTGGTGCGCCACAATCCTTGCGCCTTGGCATACTTCTCCACCAGCGCGACGCGCGGCGCCTTGCGGGCGGTGTTCTTGAGGAATTTCACGGTCTCCGCGTCGATCGGGAAGAAGCCGCAGGTGGCGCCATATTCCGGCGCCATGTTGGCCAGGGTGGCGCGGTCTTCCAGCGTCAGCTCATCCAGGCCCGGGCCATAATATTCCACGAACTTGCCCACCACGCCCTTCTTGCGCAGCATCTGGGTGACGGTCAGCACCAGATCGGTGGCGGTGCAGCCTTCGCGCAGCTTGCCGGTCAGCTTGAAGCCGATCACTTCGGGGATCAGCATCGAGATGGGCTGGCCCAGCATGGCGGCTTCCGCCTCGATGCCGCCCACGCCCCAGCCCAGCACCGCGAGGCCGTTGATCATGGTGGTGTGGCTGTCGGTGCCCACCACGCTGTCGGGAAAGGCGACCTCGATGGTCTTCTTGTTGATGCTGTCCTTCTGCTTCCTGACCCACACCGTTTCGGCGAGATATTCCAGGTTCACCTGGTGGCAGATGCCGGTGCCCGGCGGCACGACGCGGAAATTCGCGAAAGCCTGCTGGCCCCAGCGCAGGAACTGGTAGCGCTCCTGGTTGCGCTCATATTCGACAGCGACATTCTTCTTGAAGGAATCCTTGTGGCCGAAATTGTCGATCATCACGCTGTGGTCGATCACCAGATCGACTTCCGCCAGCGGATTGATCTTTTCCGGGTTGCCGCCCAGGTTCTTCATGGCGTCGCGCATCGCGGCCAGATCGACCACGGCGGGCACACCGGTCAGGTCCTGCATCAGCACGCGGGCGGGACGGAAGGCGATCTCGCGGTCGGACGTGCGCTTCTTCTGCCAGGCCACCACGGCCTCGATGTCGCTCTTGGTGACGGTGTTGCCGTCTTCATGGCGCAGCAGGTTTTCCAGCAGCACCCGGAGGGAATAGGGCAGCCGCGACGCCCCTTTGAGCCCGTTCTTCTCGGCGGCGATCAGGCTGAAATAGACATAGCTCTTGCTGCCGACCTTGAGGACCTTGCGGCATTTGAAACTGTCGAGGCTCTGCGTCACGGGAGCGCCCTTCTATGGGGGTGGAATGACTCGGGTTTAGTCACATTCCCGCCCGAAAGGAAGGCGCAGAGGCGTCGCGGGGGCCCAAAATACCCCCGCCCGAGGCTTAAAAATGCCCAATTGGCGAGGCATGATGCTGGCAATGAAGGGGGTCTGGCGGGTGTCCCGCCAGTCCGGGCGCAACGTCGCCGGAAGAGAGTGTCAGTGAGACTGCGTTTCGTCATATCCCTGTTGCTGGCCGGCGGCGTCCCCGCATGGGCGCAGCCCGATGCCGGCCCGGGCGTGGCGCCGGCCATGGCCTCGCGCCTGGCGGCGGAGCGGGTCTCGACCGTTGCGCCGGGCCTCTACAGCGCGGGCGACGGCAACTTCACCCTGGAGCCCTATGGCCGCGACAAATACCTGCTGCGCTTTCCCGGGGTGGCCGAGAAATTCGTCCTCAGCCAGGAGCGCAGTTCGCTGGGCGCCCGCATCCTGAAATACGACACCGGCGCGACGGCGCTGCGCGTTTCGGTGTGGGGCGGCATGACGCTTTACACCGCCGACAATCCCGGCGGCATCCCCGCCACCCGCCAGGGCGACGCCCCCGCGCCTGGGCCCATGACGGTCTCGGCCGGCGAGCTGATGACCGCCTTTGGCGACGAGACCCATCACCTGACCTATGTGCAGAAGATTGCCATCAAGTTTTCCACCGACGCGGCGGTGATGCAGGCCGATGCGGAAACCCGCGGCCGCGCCTTCGACGCCCTGACCAATGCCGCCATCGGGATCGAGCGTTTCCTTGCCGCCCAGCCGGTGGCGCGGGCGCAGTTCACCAAGCGCGTCAACAGCGTGAAAGTGGCGGAAGGCGGCAAGGCCACCGTGACCTTGTCGGGCCAGACCCTGCTGGTCAGCTTCGTCCCCGGCGAAGGCCATGAAGGCCACGCCTCCTCGCTGGCCGTCGAACAGGAACTGGCGCGGTTGCTTGCGATCACGCCGCGCGAAATGGCGACGAAGTAACGCCTTTCGCAGCACTTGCCTCGCGCCCCCGGGCAGACAAAGCTGGGGCTCTTTTACAGCGATGAGGTTTTCATGGCGCAACTGTTCACGCCCCTGCCGCTGCGCGGTCTCACTTTGCAGAACCGCATCGTGGTGGCGCCCATGTGCCAGTATTCCGCCCGTGACGGCGAAGCGAACAGCTGGCACCTGATCCATCTGGGCAGCCTGGCCCAGTCCGGCGCAGGCCTGCTGACAATCGAGGCAACGGCGGTGGCGCCGGAAGGCCGCATTACCCCCGGCTGCCTGGGGCTGTGGGACGAGCGCACCGAAGCGGCGCTGCGCCAGACCCTGCAGGCCATCCGTCCCCATTCCCCCATGCCCATTGCCATCCAGCTGGCCCATGCCGGGCGCAAGGGCTCCAGCGCCCTGCCGTGGGAAGGCGGCGCGCAGATTCCGCTCGATCAGGGCGGCTGGCCGACACTGGCGCCTTCAGCCGTGGAACATGCGCCCGGCGAGACACCGCCCATGGCGCTGGACGCGGCCGGCCTGACGCGGCTGCGGCAGGGTTTTGCAGACGCGGCACACCGCGCCCATCGGCTGGGGCTGGACGCCATCGAGATTCACAATGCGCATGGCTATCTGCTGCACGAATTCCTGTCACCGCTGGCCAACCGGCGGAGCGATTCCTATGGCGGCAGCCTGGAAAACCGCATGCGCTTTCCCCTGGAAATTTTCGACACGGTGCGGGCCGCGTTTCCGGCGGAAAAGCCGGTGGGGGTGAAGATCTCCGCCACCGACTGGGTCGAAGGCGGCTGGGACATCGAGCAGAGCGTGGCCTTCGCGGCGGCGCTCAGGCAACGCGGCGCCGACTGGATCACGGCATCATCGGCGGGCGTGTCTCCGCTGCAGAAAATTCCCGTCGGCCCCGGCTATCAGCTTCCCCTGGCGCGGCGCATCCGCGAAGGAGCGGGCGTTATCACCAATGCCATCGGGCTGATCACCGAACCGGCGCAGGCCGAGGCCGTTCTCGCCGACGGCACGGCAGACCTGGTCTCGCTGGCGCGCGGCATGCTCTATGACCCGCGCTGGGGATGGCATGCGGCGGCGGCCCTGGACGCCCAGGTGGAGGCGGCGCCGCAATATCTGCGCGCCACCCCCCACGGTCACAAGACCCTGTTCCGCAACTTCGTCAATGGCGGGCGTTGAGCCTTACTTGCTCATCACTGTGACGCGGCCCACCGAGGTGTCGCCCGCGATCAGATTGTCCTTCTTGTCGAACACCCAATAGCTGGCTTCGGTGAACTGGCCGGTGCCCACGCCCATGCCGTTGCCGATCGCACCCACCACATGGCCTTCGCGGTCGAGCTTTAGGAACTGGCCGTCCTGGCCCGACGCCATCCAGGGATTGCCGGCATGGTCGAAGTTCAGGGCGCAGACCAGGTTCTTCATCGACAGCGTCTTCTTGAACTTGCCGTCACCGGTATAGACCACGATGCGGTACTGCTCGCGGTCGCCGATCCAGACATCGCCATTGCCGGGATCGACCGCAAAGCCGTGGGCGGAATCGAACTTGCCCTGGCCGACATCGTCGCCGAACCACTGATTGATGAACTTGCCGTCCTTCGTCAGGTGGATAATGCGCGAAGCGCCGACAGTGTTGGTGGGATCGTCATTGTCGACATCGTTGGGGCTCTCATTGGCGTGGCCTTCGGCGATATAGACGCTGCCATCGGTCGGGCTGAAGCCCACCATCACCGGCTGCCACAGCAGGCGCTGTTCCTTTTCTTCCACCCAGTCACCGCGATGATCCTTGGTGCCGATGGTCAGCAGCAGCTTGCCCTCGGGCGAGATCTTCATCACCGTCGCCTGGCCATTGTCGGTGATCCAGACATTGTCGTCCTTGTCGACCGCCATGCCATGGGCCTTGGCCTGGTGGCCGATGACGCTTTCGGGCACTTCCAGCACCAGCTTTTTGGCGGCATCGAACTTCATCAGCTGGACCACGCCCTGGGGGCTGCGCTTGAAGACCCAGAGATTGCCCCTGGAATCCAGCGCCACCGAGGGGATGCCGCCGATGCCCTTGGGCACCGCATAGGGGTAGTAGAATTTGTAGCCCATCTTCTGGTCCCACTCGACGCGCGCCAGCAGGTTGCGCGCCGGGCCGCCCTTGCGGGTGCAGACGATGGAATGGCTGCAGGGCGGGCCGCCATCGCCGCCGGGCACGCGCGCGGCGCCGGTCGGCGTCGGGGCGCCGGGCTTGTAGGCGCCGGTATAATTCCTGCGCTCTTCGCGCGGGATCACCGTCACGGTGCCATCGGCCTCCACCAGGGTGAAACCGGTGGGATCGGGAAAGCTGGGGCCCAGCTTCCAGCCGATATTGCCGTTCTTCGCGGGCTCGGACTGGATCGCCAGCCGGTCGGCTTGCGCCCATGCGGCGGTGGTCATCAGGCCGAGTGCCAGCGCGGCAAGCATGTGGTTTTTCATCGAGACATTCCCTTGGCGTCTTTGGAGGATTTTGTTGGCCGGACGATGCGCGGGCGGAACCGGCGTCGTCAACCGCCAACGCAATGTGTGCGCTGCACCATCGTTATAAAATTTCTATAGGGGATTTATGGTTCAAACCCGTCGGGGGCCATTTCAAAATGGGCGAATTCAAATCCCGGCGCGACGGTACAGCCCACCAGCGTATAGTCGCCAAGACTTCGCGCCGCCTGCCATGCATGCGGCGGCACCACCAGCTGCGGCACCTGGGCCTCGTCGATATTGGCGCCCAGAACATAGGTGTCGCGACCGATCCTCAATTCCAGCGGCGCGCCGCGATAGAAGTGCCAGACCTCGGCGGCATCGACGCGGTGCCAGCGCGAGACCTCGCCCGACTTCAGCAGAAAATAGATGGCGGTGGAATGGGCGCGACCTTCACCATCATCCCTGAATGTCTCGCGGAAATGGCCGCCTTCGGGATGCGGCTTGAGATCGAGCAATGCGATCAGACGATCGGCTTCCGACATTACGCGGCGGGACGCATCTTGGTGCCGCGCGCGGCGATGGCTTCCATGCCGCCGGCGAGGGAGCGGGCATCGTTCAACGCATTGTGGGCGTGCCCCAGAAACGGCACCCCCAGCTTCGGCCCGATCTCGCAGGACTGGAGCCCGCGCGGATCCAGCCCCTGCACCGCGAACCAGCCGCGCAGGTCGTAGAACAGCGGCAAGGCGCGCGCGCCGGTGATGCCATAGAGGCGCAGATTCTCTTCCAGCACATGTTCGTCATGGCCGAAGGCGGCGATGGGCCCGCCATCGGCAAAGGCCACGAAACGGGCATAGGCCTCGGCGAAATCCACGCCGCTGCGCGCCACCGCGTCGTTGGTGATGCCGGTGAGCTTTTCCAGATAAGGCGAGATCACGCCATTGATGCGCGGCTTCACCAGGCAGTCGAATTCGTCCAGCACCTGGAAGCTGTCGGCGTCCAGCTTGACGGCGCCGATCTGCACCACTTCCTTGAACTCGCCCGGCGTCAGCCAGCCGCGCGCCATGGAGCATTCCCAGGCGGTGTATTCCAGGTCGAAGATGGTGATGGTGGGCGACGCCAAACCGAAACCCCAACTGTCGTGCCCGAATTCCGGGGCAGATCGAATCATGGAACAGTTCCCATTAATACATTGTTAAGGGTGTAAGTCTTAACGCTGGTTCACGACGACTTCGCGGCAAAGCGGCGGAAAATGGCCCTCACCCACGTCAACGTACCGGGCATTCCTTTCGATCCCGCCCCCGCGCGGCCGGACAGCTTTATCGCGCCGGCGCGCCATGCGGCGCCTTATGCCGCTCTGGCCGCCCTGCCCCGCCTGCATGCCGAGGCAGGCGCCAACCTGGCGCTCAGCCGTTTCCTGGCCCGGTCCGCCCCGGCCTGCATGATCCTGATGCTGGCGGGAATCACGGCGCTGTCGCTGTCCGGCGGCGGCAGCCTGAAGGCCGGGTTTGCCTGGTCGGCCCTGCTGCTGCTGGGCATCATCGCCATGACCCGCAATTACATTCGCGGCTTTGCCCGCTCCTTGCGGCGGGTGCCGCTCCAGGAAGCAGTATCGGACCTGCGCATCCTACTCTTATATAGCGGCACGGCCTGGGGCAGTGGCGCTTTCCTGATCATGCCCGATTTGCCGGCACCGGCGCTGGTGCTGGCCTTCGCGCTGGTGCCCAGCTTCGCCATGGCGCTGTGCCTGAAGACCGAGGCCTTCTTCTTCACGGTGCCGGTCACCGTGGCCGTCGCCAGCGCGACCGTGCTGGACGCCTGGCCGCTGGACAGCCTGGTCGCGCCCATCATCCTGGCGGCGGGCACGCTCATCGCGGGCCTTCCCGCAGTGCAGCATGCGAGTCTGAAAAAAACGCAAGCCACGCTGCCGTCGCATTGAGACGGCATGATGCCGTAACTATCTGGCTGTAATCTTCCCGCGCGCTGTATCTGCGCTCACGCTTTTCATCCGCCGCCTTCAGCAAGGGCCTTTTCCATGACCAACGCCGTCCGCTCCGCCGATACCCAGGAGGCGCGCGCCGCCGCTGTCCGCCTTGCCGAGGCCCGCTCCCTGATCACCGACAAGGACCTGCTGGCCTTCTTCGACGCGCTGTTCCTGGGTGCGCTGCCTGATGACGTACTGCAGGCCCGCGCCGAACGGCTGGTGGCGCTGGCGCGCGCGCTGCACGACGAAGTCGCGCGTCATCACAAGGGCGCCATCGACGTGGCCTTGCTGGATGACGACGAAACCCATGAGAGCGTGCTGGTCGGCATCAATGACGACCGCCCTTTCCTGTTCGATTCCGCGGTGGCGGCCGCCATCGCCGGCGGGGCCCGCATCCGCGCTGCCTTCCATCCCATCCTTGCCGTGAATGGCGCGCCCACCAGCGTCATCGCCCTGATCTGCGATGGCGTGACGGGCGACAGCCGCACCGCCTTGCAGGACAGTTTGCGCGATACCTTCGCGCAAGGCGCCGTGGCGGTGCGCGACTGGAAAGCCATGCTGGCGCGCCTGCATGAAGCGCGCACCGGCCTCACCGCCGCGCCGCCCAAAAGCAGCGACGTCGCGGAAGACACCGCCTTCCTGGACTGGCTGGCCGACAATCATTTCCTGCTGCTGGGCGCACGCTCCTACAGCCTGGGCAAGGACGGCGCACATGGCCGGCTGGAGCCGGTGTCCGGTTCGGGCCTGGGCGTGCTGGCCGACGAGGAAGCCCGCGTCATCCGGGCCGCCGGCGGTGAACGCACCGGCCTCACTGCCGATGTTCGCGCCTGGCTGGATGCCAGCGAGCCCCTGATCGTCACCAAGAGCGCCACCCGCAGCCTGGTGCATCGCCGCGCCCATATGGATTATGTCGGCGTCAAAACCTATGACGGCGATGGCGTGTTCAACGGCGAGCATCGCTTTGTCGGTCTGTTCACCTCCAGCGCCTATGCCGACCAGCCGCGCGAGGTGCCGCTGCTGCGCCGCAAGATCGAGACCGTGATGACGCGCGCCGGGCTGGCCCCCGCCAGCCATGACGGCAAGGCGCTGAGCCATATCCTGGACACCTTCCCGCGCGACGAGCTGTTCCAGGTGGCCGACGACGAGCTGTACGAGATCGCCATCGGCATCCTGCGCATGGGCGGCCTGCCGCGCCTGAAGCTGTTCCTGCGCTTCGACCGCTTCGACCGTTTCGTTTCCGCCATCCTGCTGGCGCCGCGCGACCATATCAACGCGCATGTGCGCGACGCGATTCATGCCCTGCTGGCGAAAGAGCTGCATGGCCGCGCCAGCGCCTATGACGTGGCGATCGACGATAGCCCGCTGGTGCGGATGCATTTCATCATCGGCCGCAACAACACGCCGCTGCCGCAGGTGGATGTGCGTGCCCTGGAACAGCAGATCGCCGGCCTGGTGGAAACCTGGGACGATGCCTTTGCGCGCGCGCTGTGCGCCACCCATGGCAAGGGCCAGGGCCATGCCCGGCTGGCGGCGCGCAGCCCCCATTTCTCGCCCGGCTATCGCGACAGCTTCCCGGCCCATGACGGCGCCCGCGACCTTGCCATCCTGGAAGCCCTGTCCGCCACCGACGGCCTGAAGCTGCGCGCCAAGGTGTGGCGCCGCGAAGGCGATGCCGGCCCGTCGCTGCGGCTGAAGCTGTATGTGCTGGGCGATGTGCTGCCCTTGTCGGCCTCGCTGCCGGTGTTCGAGAGCCTGGGACTGAAGGTCATTTCCGAAGACGCCTTCCCCGTGTCCTTCAACAGCGATGGCGGCTGGCGGCAGCAGGCGGTGGTGCTGGACTTCACCATGGAGCGGGCCGATGGCCTGAAGGTGGCGCTGGACGATGTGCGCGAACCGCTGGAGGAGGCCTTCCACGCCGTGATGCGCGGCGAGGCCGAGAGCGACGATTTCAACAAGCTGGTGATCGGCGCGGGGCTCCAATGGCGCGACGTGGTGATCCTGCGCGCCGTGGGCAAGTTCCTGCGCCAGGCGGCCTTCACTTTTTCGCTGGCCTATATGCAGCAGGCGCTGGTGCGCAATCCCGATGTCGCCGCCCTGCTGGTGGCACTGTTCCGTGCCAGGAACGACCCGAAAGCCACCGGCGACCGCGCGAAAGACGTCGCCGCCATCGAGGCGCAGATCGAGACCGCATTGAAGGATGTGCCGTCGCTGGACGACGACCGCATCATCCGCCGCTTCAAGAATGTGCTGGACGCCATCCTGCGCACCAGCTTCTGGCAGAAGGGCGCCGATGGCGCGCCCAGGCCCTATCTGTCCTTCAAATTCGACTCCACCAAGCTGGACGAACTGCCGGCGCCGCGCCCGTGGCGCGAAATCTTCGTCTATGCGCCGTCGATGGAAGGCGTGCATCTGCGCTTCGGCCGCATTGCGCGCGGCGGCATCCGCTGGTCCGACCGGCGCGAGGATTTCCGCACCGAGATCCTGGGCCTGGTGAAGGCGCAGCAGGTCAAGAATGCCGTGATCGTGCCGGTGGGCGCCAAGGGCGGCTTCTTCCCCAAGCTGATGCCGGCCAATCCCACCCGCGAACAGTCGATGGAGATCGGCATCGCCGCCTATCGCACCTTGATCAACGCCATGCTCGACATCACCGACAATCTCGACAAGAGCGGCGTCGTCGTGCCGCCGCCCGATGTGCTGCGGCCCGACGGCGACGATCCCTATCTGGTGGTGGCGGCCGACAAGGGCACCGCCACCTTCTCCGACATCGCCAACGGCATCGCGCTGGAACGCGGTTTCTGGCTGGGTGACGCTTTTGCGTCGGGCGGAAGCGTCGGTTACGACCACAAGAAGATGGGCATCACCGCCCGCGGCGCCTGGGAAGCCATCAAACGGCATTTCCGCGAGCTGGGCACCGACATCCAGGCCACTGACTTCACCGTCATCGGCGTGGGCGACATGTCGGGCGACGTGTTCGGCAACGGCATGCTGCTGTCGCGCCATATCCGGTTGCTGGCGGCGTTCGACCATCGCCACATCTTCCTGGATCCCAATGCCGATGCCGAAACCGGGTTTAAAGAACGCGAACGGCTGTTCGCGCTGCCGCGTTCCAGCTGGGACGACTACAACAAGGCCCTGATCGGCCGGGGCGGCGGCGTTTTCGCCCGCACCCTCAAGGAAATCCCGCTGATGCCCGACGTCAAGGCGCTGCTCGGCACCGACAAGGACACGCTGTCCCCGCCGGCGCTGATCACCGCCCTGCTGAAGGCCAAGGCCGACCTGCTGTGGTTCGGCGGCATCGGCACCTACATCAAGGCGGCGTCGCAGGCCAACCTGGAAGTGGGCGACCGCGCCAATGACGGCGTGCGCGTCAATGGCAGCGAGGTCCGCGCCCTGGTGGTGGGCGAAGGCGCCAACCTGGGCACCACCCAGCCGGGCCGCATCGAATATGCCCGCAGCGGCGGGCGCATCGATACCGACGCCATCGACAACAGCGCCGGCGTCGATACCAGCGACCATGAAGTGAACATCAAGATCCTGCTGTCGGGCCCGGTGATGCGCGGCGAACTGAGCGAGGAGGCGCGCAATGCCTTCCTCGCCACCCTGACCGACGATGTCGCGGCGCATGTGCTGGCCGACAATTACAACCAGACGCTCGCGCTGTCGGTGGCCGAGATGAACGGCGTGCGCGACATCGATGCGCATGCCCGCATGATCCGCGACCTGGAAGGGCGCGGCAAGCTGGACCGCGCCGTCGAATTCCTGCCCTCCGACGCCAGCCTCGGCGCCCTGGAGCGGGACGGCAAGGCGCTGAGCCGGCCCGAACTGTCGGTGCTGCTGGCCTATGCCAAGCTGGACCTGGATGCCGAGATCCTGGCCAGCACCCTGCCCGACGATCCCGCCTTCGCCGCTTTGCTGTCCGGCTATTTCCCACCCAAGGCGGTGGAAACCTTCCCCGAGGAACCGCAGCGCCATCGCCTGAAGCGCGAAATCGTTTCCACCGTGCTCACCAACATGGTGGTCAACCTGGCCGGCATCGCCTTTGTGCCGCGCATGCGCGAAGTCTCGCGCCAGGACGGCGCCGGCGTGGCCCGCGGTTTCGTGCTGGCGGACGGCGCTTACGGCCTTTCCGCGCTGAAGACGCGCATCGACGCGCTGGACGGCAAGGTCGATGCCAAAACCCAGACCCGGCTCTATGGCGACATCGCGGCGCATTTCCGCAAGGTCACCCCCTGGTTCCTGCGCCATGTCTCGTCCGGCGCGCCCATCGCCGACACCGTGGCGTTGTACCAGGCGGGCGTGGAAGCCCTGCGCGAGCGCCACGACATGCAGGACGCGGACAATGCCCGCATCAAGGACCTGACCGATGCCGGCGTGCCGCAGGCGCTGGCGCGCGACCTGGCGCTGCTGCCCATGCTGCAGGCGGCGCCGGACATCGCGCTGCTGGCGCATACCGCCAAGGCGTCGCCGGACAATGTCATCGCGCTTTATGGCGCGCTGGGCGAGCAGCTGGGCTTCGACCGGTTGCGCAGCCAGGCGGCGCGGCTGTCACCTCCCGACCATTGGGACCGGCTGGCGCTGCGCCAGCTGCTGGACAATCTCGCCATGGCGCAGGCCGGCATCGCCGCGCGCCTGCTGGCCGAAGGCACCGGCGTGGAAGACTGGATCGCCCAGCACACCGAATCCCTGGGCCGGGCGCAATCCTTCCTCAACACGGTTGACCATTCCGGCGACCTGTCGGTGGCCAAGCTGATGCTGGCGTCGAGTCAGATTCAGAACCTGGCTTAATCGCCGTTCCTTTCCTCCCCCGTTAACGGGGGAGGAAAACCAGTCGCTAATTCTTCTTCGGCGGGTTCTTCCCCGTCTCCATCAGCAGCCGCGTGATCAGGTACAAACGCGGGCTCACGCTGCCGAGGTCGATCCATTCCTTGTCATTGTGGGCATCGCCCATCACCGGACCCAGGCCGTCCAGCGCTACGGTGCCGACCGACATGACGGTGGCGGATTCCGAGGCGCCGCCATTGCCGCCCAGTTCGGCGGTCTTGCCGATCTCGGCATAGATCGCGTTGGCGCGGTTGGCCAGCGCGGTGATCCGGTCATTCTGGATCAGGGGCGGAAAGCCGGTGCTGGGCGCCACCACGGCGACGCTGGTATCGGGAATCGCCGTGACCTTGGCGGAGGCTTCCATTTTCGCAATCACCACGCCGAGATCTTCCGGCCGGCGATAGCGCACGCTGTAGGTGGCTTCGGCGCTGTCGGGAATGATGTTGGCGCGCGTGCCCGCCGTCATCAGTGTCAGATTGACCGTGGTGCCGTCGCCCGACTTGGGGAAAGCCCCGTCCAGCGCCGCCACCTGGTGCACCAGTTCCAGCGCCGCGTTGCGGCCGTCCTGCGGCGCCATGCCGGCATGGGCGGCGCGGCCCTTGACCACGATACGCACGCTGGACGAACCCTTGCGCCACACCGTCAGCACATCCGGCGCATCGCCCGGCTCCATGTTGAATTCCACGTCATGCGCCACCGCCAGCCGCTTGATCAGCGCGGTGGAGCCGGTCGAACCGCGTTCCTCGCTGTTGTCGATCATCAGGGTGATGGTGGCGTAATCCTTGAAACCGATATCGTGCAGGATCTTCAGCGCCGTCACCGCATTGACGACGCCGCCCTTCTCGTCGCCCACGCCGGGGCCATAGGCGCGGGTGGCATCGGTGCGGTAGGGCCGCGCCGCCGCCGTGCCGGGACCGAACACCGTGTCCATATGCGCGATGACGAGAATTTTGCCTTTGCCGCTGCCATGCAGCACCGCCACCAGTTTGTCCGGCAGGCCGGGCGCCTCGGTGGGTTCGCGGCGTACCTCCGCCCCGATGGCCGTCAGCCGCGCCGCCAGGATCGCCGCAACCTTGTTGCCGCCTTCCACATCGCCGGTGCCGGAATCGATGTTGACCAGGTCGCGCAGCAGGTCCAGCGCGCCCGCCTTGCTGGCCTCCACGGCCGCATAGACCTTTTCGTTGCGCGGTGCTGCGTTCGCACCGCCCGCCAGCACCACACACGCCGCCATCATTGCCAGTTTGCGCATCACAACATCCCCCTCGCGGATGCCGCCAGCCTACTCAGACCTTGGACCGCATGAAAAGCGTTATGAGATCGCTGAGCCATTTCTCGAACGCCGCCCCCGCCTCGCGTTCCTTCTCGCCGGCGTTGCGCAGCCGCGCGCCGATCAGGGCGTCGCCCATCGCCGCCACCGTCACCAGATGCACGACATTGCGGGTGTCGGCCAGGTCGGGTTCGTGGCCCGGCAGGGCAAAGCTTTTGCGCATCTCGTGCAGCGCCGTCACGATGCTGTCGAAGACGTCCAGCCGGCCTTCCGGCTCGGTATTGGCCTGCAGGTGCCACAGCATGCGCTGCGCCAGGCCGTTGCGGTACATGGCGAAACTCAGCGCAATGCCGTCATCGCCGTTGGTGGTGGTCGCTTTCATGTTGGCCAGCAGCGCCGCCTTGAAGTCTTCCAGGGTGCGCAGGTTCAGCGCCCGCACCAGCCCATCGCGGCTGCCGAAGTGATGCAGGATGGTGGGATGCGAGACCCCGGCAATCCTGGCGACATCCTGCAGGCGGATGCCGGCCGGTCCGCCCTCCGCCATGCTCTTTTCCGCCGCATCCAGAATCAGGGCGCGGGCCTCTTCCGGCTTGCGGCGAACGCGTTTTTCCTTGACTGCCAAAGGCTTACCTCACTGTTGACAGTATTGTAGATAGATGTAATAACAATCCTGTCAATAGAGGTTTCCCACGATGACCACCGCCTTCGCAAGTGATACCCGCCTGCACCCCCTCACCGCCATCCGCGCCGTCAAGGCGCTGTTCGCCAATGGCGAGGATACCCGCCAGATCTTCGTGATCTTCCGCGCCCTGCGCGGCCGTTCGGGCGTCAGGGCCTTCCAGCGCTTCCAGGCCAGCCCGACCGGCCAGCAGATCCTGCGCGACCGCCGCACGCTGCTGGCGACCCTGGAAGACCGCACGGCACTCGCCGCCCTGCCCGCCGGCAGCATGGGCCGCGCCTATTTCGACTTCATGGAAGCCGAAAATCTTTCGGCCAACGGCCTGGTGCAGGCGTCGTCGGACTGGGACAATGATCCGGTGCCACCCGATGTCAGCCTGTTCCGCAACCGCATGCGCGACGCCCATGACCTTACCCATATCCTCACCGGCTATGGCCGCGACCCGCTGGGCGAACTGTGCCTTCTCGCCTTCATGTACCGGCATTCCAAAAATCTCGGCCAGGCGCTGATCGTGGCGATGAGCTGGCCGCGTTTGCCGGACGCCGCGCGCAGGGCCGTGAAGCAGGCCTGGCGCAATGGCAGCAAATCGCAATGGTTTCAGAACCTGGACTTCGAGGCGCTGCTGCCGCGCCCGCTGGAAGATGTGCGCCGCGAACTGGGCATCGCCGCCCCCACCGCATACCAGGCGGTGATGTCGTGAAAGGCCTGTTTCTGGCCATGCGCGGGTTGCTGCTGGACTTGGTCTCCACGCTGTTCTTCCTGGCGCTCTATGCGCTGACCCACAATGTCCTGCTGGCGGTGTCGCTGGGCATGGCGGCAGCCTTCCTCCAGATCGGCTGGCAGCTGGCGCACAAAAAACGCGTCTTCGCCCTGCAATGGGTGAGCCTGTTCCTGGTGGCGGCCGCGGGCGGCGCCACTTTGTTCACCGAAAATCCCATCTTCGTGATGCTCAAGCCCAGCGCCATCTATGTGCTGGTGGGCATCTCCATGCTCGAACGCGGCTGGTTGACGCGCTACATGCCGCCCCGCGCGCTGCAGCTGGTGCCCGACATGATCATCCGCTTCGGTTATGTCTGGGCCGGGCTGATGTTCGTCACCGCCGCGCTCAACATCGCGCTGGCCGTTTCCACCAGCGTGGAGACCTGGGGCTCGGTGATGACCGTCTGGGGCATTGGCAGCAAGGTTGGCCTGTTCGCGTTCCAATATGCCCTGATGAAGACCACCGGCAAGCGCCGCTACCGCGCGCAGATGATGATGGCCTGAACGATTAGGCGAACGCGCGGTGATGCCCTAGGTTGCCGCCGTGAAAATCCTTCTTCCGACGATCCTGGCATGCGCGTTCCTGGCATGCGGCCCTGCCCTGGCGCAACGCGCCGGCGAGCCGGTGCGCGACTGGGACATCACCCTGGGTGTGGCCGGCGCGGTACATCCGACCTTTGAAGGCAGCGACCGGTATCGCTTCAGTCCCTTGCCGCTGGTCACATTCAAGTGGCGCGACACCATCAGCTTCGGCGAGGGCGGCCTCAGCGCCGCCTGGCACAACAAGCATCTGCGCATCGGCGGCGGCCTGACCTTCGATCCCGGCCGCAAGGATCACAGCACCGGCGGCATCTTTGAATCCGGCGACGACCGGCTGAAGGGCCTGGGCACCATCAACGCGGCGCTGGGCTTTCGCGGCTTCGCGGAATACCGGCGCGGCCCGCTGAGCGTGGAATTGTCCGGCACCAAATTCACTGGTAGCCAGAATTCCGGCATCCTGGCCAATCTGGGCCTGTCGCTGACCCTGCCGCTGACCCAGAAGCTGATCTTCATTCCCAATGTCCGCGCCACCTGGGCCGACGGCACCTATACCCAGACCTATTTCGGCGTCACCGCGCCCCAGGCTGCCGCCTCGATCTTCCCGGCCTTCAGCGCCGGCGCCGGCATCAAGGATGTGCGCGGCGGCGCCAGTCTGATCTACCGGCTCAACCGCCACTGGTTTGTCGGCGCCAGTGCCGGCGTGGTGCGGCTGATGGGCCCCGCTGCCCGCAGCCCCATCAGCCTGGACGATACCAGCGTCACGGGCATGACCATGATCGGCTATCGCTTCTGATCACCACTGGATGACGTGGAAGATGTTGGAGAAGTCGTCGGTCCAGGGCCGCGCCCCCGGCTCGGCGTGGGTCGCCGGCCAGTCCAGGAAGTCCAGGTCGGCTTTTTCGGCGGCAATCACCATCCATTCCGAGCCGGAAGCGCCGCCCGCAATCTGCGCGTCGGTGGGATAGAACAGCCGGCGCTTGCCGAAGGCACGCACGCTGTCCACCACTGTGCCCAGGACAGGCCCCAGCTTCAGATACTTGTTGCTGAGGTTGAACAGGATGACGCCATGCGGCGCCAGCTTCTTCAGGTACAGCGCAAAGGCTTCGCGGGTCAGCAGATGGGTGGGAATGGAGTCCGAACTGAAGGCATCGATCACGATCAGCTCATAGGTGTGATCCGGCGCCGCCTTCAAGGACAGCCGCCCATCGCCCAGCACGATCTTCGATCCCGGACACTGTTGAAGGTAATGGAAATAGCGCGTGTCGCGCGCCAGCCGCGCCACCGCGCCGTCGATCTCGAAGAAGGCCCAGTCCGCACCTGGCGGGCGATAGCAGGCCAAGGCCCCGGTCCCCAACCCCACCAGCGCGGCGCGGGCGCGCGGCTTGTCCGCCGCGAACATCTGCCCCACCGGACCCGAGCGGGCATAATAGGCCAAGGGCTCGCGCCAGCGTCTGGGATCGGTGAATTCCAGGCCATGCACCGTGGTGCCATGCACCAGTGCGGTTTTCGTGCCGCCTTCCAGCCGCTTGACCTTGTTGATGCCGAAGAAGCTGCGCTCCGACGCCAGCACATCGACCGAGCCCTGCACCAGCACCGCCGCCCCCAGCACCGCCGCCACGCCCAGCGCAAAGCGCAGGGGTACTTGCGAGAAGTAATACAGCGCCAGCGCCACCGGCAGCAGAAACAGCACCCGCCCCGTCATGCTGAACGGCGTCGCATCCACCGCATGCCAGGCCACCGCCGCTACCGCGCCGCCCAGCAGCAGCGGGAAAACCAGGTCGCGCGCCGTGAATCTTGCGGGCGCCTCGGTCATGACCAGGCGCAGCACGCAGGACGCCACCAGCGCCAGGTAATATTCGATGTCCGACGAAAAGATCGCCGGCGCCAGCAGCGCATTGAACACCCCGCCCAGCGCGCCGCCGATCGACATGCAGAAATAAAAGCTGGTGAGGCCGGACGCATCCGGCCGCCGCCGCGCCAGCTCGGCATGGCAGAGCAGCGCGGTGACGAAGAAAGTGAAGAGGTGCAGCCCCACCGTCACCGCCACCGAACCGCCCAGCGCGAACACCACCGTCAGCAGGGTCATGGCGGCGATGGCGGTGATCCCCGCCGCATGCGCCTTGAGCAGGCCCTCGCGCGCCACCGGCCTTGCAAAGGCGATGATGAAGGTCAGCAGGTACAGCGCAAACGGCACCACCCAAAACAAGGGCGCCGAGGCGACATCGGTGGTGATGTGGGTGGTGACGCCCAGCAAAAGACTCGACGGCACGAAAGCCAGCGCAATCCAGGTGAGGCGCTGCGCCCAGCCGCCGGCCTTTTCGCGTGTCTGCGCGAGGGCGGGCGCGGCCCGGCGCAGCAGCGTCAGGCCGATCATCGCCAGGATAAACAGCAGCGCCCAATAACCGAAGCGCCAGGCATGGCTCTGACCTGCAAGCGTCAGCGACGGCTCCAGCAGCACTGGAAAGGCCAGCAGCGCCAGCAGGCTGCCGGCATTGCTGGCGGCATACAGAATGTAAGGATCGCGCCCCGGGCGCCCGCGCGCGAACCAGGCCTGCAGCAAGGGCGCCGAGGCCGACAGCGCAAAGAACGGCCAGCCCACCCGCGCCGCCAGCACGCCCACCAGCCACGGGATCGGTGACCCATCGGCGGGCGGCACGGCGGTTTGCGCCAGCGCGAACGGCAGGAACAGCAGCCCGATGGCAACCACCACGCCATGCACCGCCACCTGGCCGCGCAGGCTGCGGATGCGATGGGTGAGAAGATGCGCATAGCCATAGCCCGCCAGCAGCACCAGCTGAAAGAACATCATCGCCGTCGCCCAGACGGCAGGTGAGCCGCCCAGCAGCGGCAGGATCATCTTGGCGAACAGCGGCTGGACCCAGAACAGCAGGAAGGCGCTGGTGAAGATCGCCACGGCAAAAAACGGCATGAAATCTCTCTATGAAGCCGCGCAAAACCGCTGCGCCACCGGAACAGCAGCCACCCGGCAGCGTTACCCTGCTGGAATAATTCCAAAGAGGGTATCATGGCCAAACTCCGCGCGAAATCGCACACAAAAGCTGCTTCAAAGACCGCGCAGACGGCCGGCACAGGCGGCGAGCTGCACCAGACCGCCGGCGGAGCCGTCGAAACCCTGACCACCCAGCAGGGCATCCCCGTCGCCGACGACCAGAATACCCTGCGTCAAGGCGCGCGCGGTCCGGCCTTGCTGGAAGACTTCCACTTCCGCGAGAAGATCTTCCATTTCGATCACGAACGCATCCCGGAGCGGGTGGTCCATGCCCGCGGTTACGCCGCGCATGGCTTCTTTGAATGCACCCAGCCCCTGACCGATGTCACCCGCGCCGACCTGTTCCAGCGCAAGGGCGAGCGCGTCCCCGCCTTTGTGCGCTTTTCCACCGTCGCCGGCAGCAAGGGCTCGCCCGACCTGGCGCGCGACGTGCGCGGCTTCGCGGTCAAGCTTTATACCCAGGAAGGCAATTGGGATATTGTCGGCAACAATATCCCGGTCTTCTTCATCCAGGACGCCATCAAGTTCCCCGACCTGATCCACGCCGCCAAGCCCGAGCCGGACCGCGACTTCCCCCAGGCGCAGACCGCGCATGACAATTTCTGGGACTTCATCTCGCTGACCCCGGAATCCATGCACATGGTGATGTGGATCATGTCCGACCGCACCATCCCGCGCAGCTTGCGCTTCATGGAAGGCTTCGGCGTCCACACCTTCCGCCTGGTCAATGCCAAGGGCAAATCCACCTTCGTCAAGTTTCACTGGAAGCCCCTGCTGGGACTGCAATCGGTGGCCTGGAACGAAGCGGTCAAGATCAACGGCGCCGATCCCGACTTTCATCGCCGCGATTTGTGGAATGCCATCCAGACCGGCAACTTCCCGGAATGGCAGTTGGGCGTTCAGCTGTTCGACGATGACTTCGCCGACAAGTTCGACTTCGACGTGCTGGACGCCACAAAGCTGATCCCCGAGGAACTGGTGCCGGTGCAGATCGTGGGCCGTCTGGTGCTGAACCGCATGCCCGACAATTTCTTCGCCGAGACCGAGCAGGTCGCCTTCTGCACCCAGAACATCGTGCCGGGCGTGGATTTCACCAATGATCCGCTGCTGCAGGGCCGCAACTTCTCCTATCTCGACACCCAGATCAAAAGACTGGGCAGTCCCAACTTCACCCATATCCCTATCAACGCGCCCAAATGCCCCTTTGCCCATTTCCAGCAGGATGGGCACATGGCGATGAAGAACCCCGTCGGCCGCGCCAATTACGAACCCAACAGCTGGGGCGACCAGGGCGGCCCGCGCGAAAATCCCGCGCGCGGCTTCACCAGCTTCACCGAGGACGCCGACGGCCCCAAGCAGCGGGTGCGCTCGGAGACCTTCTCTGATCATTACAGCCAGGCGCGCCAATTCTATGTCAGCCAGACCGTGGTCGAGCAGAACCACATCGCCAATGCGCTGGTCTTTGAACTCAGCAAGGTCGAGCGCCCGGATATCCGCGCCCGCCTGGTCTCGCATCTGCGCAACATTGACGGCGATCTCGCCGCCACGGTCGCCGATGGCCTGGGACTGGACCTGCCCGCGCCGGCCGTTCCCGCGCGCAAGCCGATCACCAACCTGCCGCCGTCCGCCGCCCTCAGCATCGTCAACAACGGCCCGGCCAGTTTCAAGGGCCGCAAGATCGGCATCCTGGTGACTGACGGCACCGATGCCGACCTGTTCGCGGCACTGACAGCGGCTTGCGACAAGGAAGGCACGCAGTTCGAAGTCATCGCCCCCAAGATCGGCGGCGTGACGCTGTCCAACCGCAAGAAGATTCCGGCGCAGCAGAAGATCGATGGCGGACCTTCGGTGCTCTATGACGCCGTGGCGCTGCTGGTGTCCAAGGCGGGCGCCACCCTGCTGTCGGCCGATGCCCCGACCAAGGACTTCATCTGTGACGCGGTTGCCCACTGCAAGTTCATCGCCTTCAGTGCCGAGGCGAAAGACCTGCTGGCCGCCGCCGGCGTTGCCGACAAGATGGACGCAGGCTTCCTGCCTTTGGCGAAGGAAAAGGATGCCGCGGCCTTCATCAAGGCTTGCCGCAAACTGCGTTTCTGGGACCGCGAAGTGCAGGTGGATGCCGACCTGCAGGCCTGATCTTTACAAGGGCGGGCGCCTTGTGGTGCCCGCCCTTGTAACCTGTCGCCATGGCTACCTTCTGAAGTCCGGCCCGATTGGCAAGCGGTCAGCGAAATCCTACCCTGATGCCTTGTCCCGATGCCTTGGGGGTCGAGGAATGCTGAAAATCCTGCCGCGCCTTGCCGTGATGGCTTTCTGGGTCCTGATGGGCCTTTCGCTGGATGCTGCCGCCGCGCCCGGCGCACCCCGGATATCGCCTGCAACCGATGGCATTTTCGCCGCCTTCAAGACACACCCCCTTGTAGGCCTTGGCGAATGGCATGGGCTGGCACAGGAACTGGATTTCTATGTCACGCTGCTGCGCGATCCGCGTTTCGCGGCAGAGGTGGGCAATATTGTCGTGGAGGTGGGCGACGCATCGCAACAGGCGGTCATCGACCGCTACGTGAATGGCGAGCAGGTGCCTTACAGCGAACTGCGCAAAGTGTGGTCCGACGCGGTGGGCTGGTATCCCACCGTTCTCTGGGCGGGCTCGATCAACATTTATTCGACGATCCGCGAAGTGAACGCCAAACTGCCGCCGGACAAGCGGATCAAGGTCTGGCTGGGCGAGCCGCCGATCGACTGGATCGCGGTCAAAACCAAAGAAGATTACGCGCCGCTGGAGAAACTGCGCGACTCCTACCCTGCCGAACTGGTCGGCCGGGAAATCCTGGCGAAAAACAAAAAGGCATTGCTCATTTACGGCGTCGGGCATTTCGGCACCTATCCTGATCCCAACTTGCGCAGCCTGCTGGACTCCAGCAATCCCGGCGCCTTGTTCGTGGTTTCGCCCTATGTCGGTTATGCGCAGAAAGACTGCGCGGGGCGTTTCGAGCGGCACATAAAGGACTGGGCGGTGCCGTCACTGGTCGAGCCGGTCAAGGGCTCGGTCCTGGAAGCCGATATCTGGCGTCCAGGCTGCAATGCCTTCACCCGGCCGCCAAGGATCACAGACGACCTGTTCGAAACCTCCGGCCGAAACAATCTGGGCCTGTCCTCCGACGCCCTTCTGTATCTGGGACCGCGCAAGTCGCTGGTTTATGGGGCGCGCGCCCTGGATATCATCCTGGACCTGGATTATCGCGCCGAGATCAACCGCCGGATGGTCCTGCGCACCGGTGAGCCGCTCGGGCCGCCCAATACCGCGCGCAACGTGCCGGAGCCGTTTTTCCCCGACTGACAAAACACAAACATTACAACTTATCCCCACGCCTTTGCCGCGCGGTAGACTGCGCGCATGACGAAGCGAAAGCGCGATGCACGGGCCGGCCTGTCCACACCTTGTCCCCTCCATGAGGGGGAGGGGGTGGGCAAAAGCGTCAAAACGAACAACCGGCAAAGGACTGGAATCATTGCCGCAAGGATGCGCGGCGGCCAGCCGGGCAACGGCAATGCGCGAAAGCCTTTCCCCACCTTGTCCGCAATCCGCGCCCAAGCGCGCGCGCTGCTGCGCGATGTGCGTATGGCAATCCGGGTGGCGGAGATCGAAATCGCCCGAAGGCGGCGGTCAGCGAACGACGTTGAGGTTCAGCGACGGTTCGGCGGCTTTTTCCTGGCCCACGAACTGGATGCCGATGCCGTCGGGGTGATGACGGGCGACCTTGCCGGCCATCTGGGCGATCAGCACGAACTCGCCGATCGGCGGCTTGATGTCGGTCCTGAGCGAGACGCCGCCCACCGAGATGTCCATCACCTCGCACTGGGTGATGGTGCCGTCGGCGCGGGTGAACTTGGCGAAACCCTTCTGGCTCTGGCGCTCGTGGCGGCGCAGGACGCTTTCGTCCACCAGGGTCTTGTTGAGGAACAGGATCAGCTGCTCGGCGGTGCGCTCGCGCTTGGACGGGGTGCAGACAAAGGAGACGCCGAAGCCATAGCCGTCGCGGCGCGCGACATTGCCTTCGAAGCGGCCGAAACCGTCCACATACAGAACCACGGGGGTGCCGGCATCGGGCACCGTTTCGCAGGCGATGGCAGCGCCGCCGGGGGAAAGATCAGTGATGGTGCAGCGGGCTTCGCGCGCATCGGAAGGGATGAACAGCCGGCCCGGCAGGTCCACTTTTACGCGGCGAAAGCGCCGGCGCTCGGCGCCCGACTTGGCGACGACCGGTTCGGCGTCTTTCATGGCCAATGCCAAGCCCTGCACGGACCTGCCCCAATTGTTAATGTCCCACCCATCTTGTACCCCCCACG
>JAQGLO010000198.1 GCA_028292825.1 Alphaproteobacteria bacterium
TCAATTACGAGATGGAGAATGGCTGTTTCGACTTCTCCAACCTGCGCAACTTCATGCAGGGACTTGTCGATGGCGGCCCCACCCCGTCCGGGCATCGCACCCCGATGGTGTATGTCACCTTGCCGGCAGTGGGTTTTGACGGCCCCTCGATGCGCGCCAATGCCTGGCAGATCCAGCAGGCGCTGGCCGCCGGCGTGCATGGCTGCCTGATCTGCGAGATGCATTCCCCCGAAGCCGGCGAGATCGCCATTTCCGCCGCGCGCTTCAAATTCACCATGCCGGGCGTGAAGGAATATCCCATCGAAGGCAGCCGCGGTTCGGGCAGCCAGGTCTTTGCCCAGCATATCTGGGGCATCAAGAATGACGAATATCTGGCCACCGCCGATTGCTGGCCGCACAATCCCAAAGGCGAGATTTCGATGGGCTTCAAGCTGGAAAACCGCCATGCGGTGGAAAATGCGGAACAGATCATGGCGATCCAGGGTCTGGCATTTGCCGAACCCGGCCCATCCGACAACAGCTGGTCATACCTGGGCTGGGACGCCATCAAGCCCCAGAGCCGCGAGGAACGCGCCAAGATCATGGCCACGCCGAAATACGTCGAGGGCCTGGAGCATGTCCGCCTGGCCGCGAAGAAGAACGGCATCATGTGGCTGGGCACCGGCAGTCCCGGTGCCACCATGGAGCAAAGCTACGACCAGGGCATGCGCCTGATGCCGTCACCGGGTGAGGAGATCGTGCATCGGATCCGCGAATACACCAAGCGCAAGATGCCGGTTTAGCGCGGGTCTTTTGCGTCGTGGGTTCGTCGCGCGTGCTCACGTACTAACGTACGCTCCGCGCGACGCTCCTGCCCACGCCACAAAATCCCTCGCGCTGGTGACAGTCGCTATTCCAGCTTCAGCGCCGTTGCGGCCGTCTGAAACGCGGTCAGCGCATCCTTGTTGTCCTTGAAGGTGGCGCGCGCCGTGGCCAGCGCCTGCTTTGCCTTGGCGGTTTCGCCCAGCACGCTGTAGGCGCGCATCAGACGCACCCAGCCCAGCGCGTCATTGGGATCGGCTTTCAGCCGCGCCGCCAGCATCGCCACCATCTGGCGCGGATCGGGACGGCCGCCGCTCTGTGCCGTCAGCGCCGCCAGGCGGTCCACCAGCATCTGGTGCAGCTGTGACGTCGGCGGCGCTTCGTTCAGCAGGCTCTGCCAATAGGCAATCGCGCCCGGCTTGTCCTTGTGCTGCACCCGCGCCAGGCCCAGATAGAAGCGCGCCGGCGGACTGGACGGATCGGCGCGCAGCGCATCCTGGAAGGCGGTCTCGGCCGCGTCCGGCACGACGCCATTGTTCGCCAGCACCAGCGCCTCGCCATAGGCAGCATCGAGTTCGGGATCGCCGCGCCCGGTGAGCGCAATGGCCTTGGCCAGCGCCTTGGCGGCATCGACCGGATCATTGGCGGTCATGTACACCTGCCCCAGATAGCGCCAGCCGCGCACATCGTTCGGTGTCTTGCGCAGTTGCGCGATCAGGTAGGGCACCAGCCCTTTCATGTCGCGGGTGTTCAGTCCCTGCGCCGCGCGGCGGGCAAGCTGCGGGCGGCCCACCATCCAGTAGACGCCGCCGCCAATGCCCAGCATGAACAGCGCGATGGCCGCCATCAGCAGCGCGCGCTTTTTCTGCCAGCCGTAAACCAGCGGCACCACGGCGAAGGCCACCGCCAGCAGGGCGACCAGCACAAATCCGATGATGGGCAATGCGCTCAAGGTTGGCCTCTGTATTTGTTGCGCACCAGCGCCACGATCATGCCGCGGATGGTGCGCGCCTGCTGGTCGGTCAGGCGGCTGCTCAATATCATGGCGCGGATGTTGCGCACCATGGCGCCCTTCTTGGCGGGGGGAAAGAAGAAGCCGCCGGCATCCAGCTCGCGTTCCAAATGCTCGAACAGGTCGATCAGTTCGGCGCGCGGCGCGGGCACCCCGATGGTGTTGCGCATCCGGCTGGCGGGCGTGGCATCGGCGGTCTTCAGCCATTCATAACCCAGCAGCAGCACCGCCTGGCCCAGGTTCAGCGAGCCGGCCTTGAGTTCCGTGTCTTTCACCTGCGGCAGCGGCGCGGTGGGAATGGTGATCAGGGCGTCGCACAGGCTGATTTCGTCATTGTCCAGGCCGGCCCGTTCGCCGCCGAACAGGATGGCGGTCTTCAGGCCGCGTCCCGAGGCCTCGCGCAACCGCGCGGCGGCCTCCGCTGGGGTCAGGATCTCGCGCGTCACGTCCCGCCCCCGCGCCGTGGTCGCCAGCACCAGCTGCACATCGGCCAGGGCGTCCTTGGCGGTGGGGTGCAGCGTGGTCCGGTCCAGGATATCCCCGGCGCCCGAAGCCAGGATCTGCGCCCGGTCATTGGGCCATTCGAACTTGGGCGCGATCAGGCGCAGTTCCGACAGCCCGAAATTCTTCATCGCCCGGGCCGCGGCCCCGACATTTTCGCCCATCTGGGTGTGGGAAAGGATGATTGCGGGAGCGGTCAATTTGCGCCTTTGACGCGGGTTTGCGGCCCCGCTATAGCCTTTCCAGCCCCCATTTTGCGAGGACTCTTCATGGAAAAGATCAAGGTCGCCAACCCGGTCGTCGAGCTCGATGGCGACGAGATGACCCGCATCATCTGGGACCTGATCAAGAAGAAGCTGGTCCTGCCCTATCTGGACATCGACCTGCACTATTACGACCTTTCCATGGAAAACCGCGACGCCACCGACGACAAGGTGACGGTCGAGGCCGCCGAGGCGATCAAGAAATTCGGCGTCGGCGTGAAGTGCGCCACCATCACCCCCGATGAAGCCCGGGTGAAGGAATTCAACCTCAAGAAGATGTGGAAGTCGCCCAACGGCACCATCCGCAACATCCTGGGCGGCGTCATCTTCCGCGAGCCCATCATCTGCCAGAATGTGCCGCGTCTGGTTCCCGGCTGGACCCAGCCCATCGTGGTCGGCCGTCACGCTTTTGGCGACCAGTACAAGGCCACAGACTTCCTGTTCCCCAGCGCGGGCACCCTGACCATCAAGTTCGTGGGTGATGACGGCAAGGTGATCGAGCATGAAGTCTTCAAGGCGCCGTCGGCCGGCGTCGCCATGGCGATGTACAATCTGGACGACTCTATCCGCGATTTCGCCCGCGCCTCGATGAATTACGGCCTGGGCCGCAAGTATCCGGTCTACCTGTCCACCAAGAACACCATCCTCAAGGCCTATGACGGCCGCTTCAAGGACCTGTTCCAGGAAGTGTTCGACGCCGAATTCGCCGCAAAGTTCAAGGAAGCCGGCATCATCTATGAACACCGCCTGATCGACGACATGGTGGCGAGTTCGCTGAAGTGGAGCGGCGGCTATGTCTGGGCCTGCAAAAATTACGACGGCGACGTGCAGTCCGACACCGTGGCGCAGGGCTTTGGCTCATTGGGCCTGATGACCAGCGTGCTGTTCACCCCCGACGGCCAGACCGTGGAAGCCGAAGCCGCCCACGGCACCGTCACGCGTCATTACCGCGAGCACCAGAAGGGCAAGAGCACGTCCACCAACTCCATCGCCTCGATCTATGCCTGGACGCGCGGCCTCTCCCATCGCGCCAAGCTGGATGGCAACGAGGCCCTGGCCAAGTTCGCCCACAAGCTGGAAGAAATCACCGTCGCCACCGTCGAAAGCGGCTTCATGACCAAGGACCTGGCGCTGCTGGTCGGCCCCGACCAGAAGTGGCTGACCACCGAAGGCTTCCTCGACAAGGTCGATGAGAATCTGAAAAAGGCGATGGCGTAAGCCCCATTGTCATTCCCGCGAAAGCGGGAATCCTACTTCGGAAAAGGCCGGGCTGACGCCCGGCCTTTTTGTTGTTAGCCTGCATTCGCTTCTGGGGAGGGGTGAATGACAGAAACCGATATCGTGCCAGTCGAGCGCGAATTGCCACCCTATTTCGCGGTATCACTTTTCAAATTTGCCGTGCTGTCCATCTGCACCTTCGGCTTTTACGACCTCTGGTGGTTTTACGTAAACTGGTGCCGCATCCGGCAGCGCGAGCAAAGCGATATCTGGCCCGCCTGGCGTGCGATTCTTGCCATTATCTGGTGTTACGCCTGCCTGTGCCGGATACGCAGCACGGCGGTGTCTATGAATGTCCCCGCAGTCCTTCCCGCAGGACCGCTGACGGTGGCGTGGATAGTTACCGAGCTACTTTACAAACTGCCTGATCCCTGGGGATTGCTCTGCCTTCTGTCCATCGTTTGGCTGTTGCCCGCGCAGATGGTCGCCAATCGCGTCAACAGGGCAGCTGTTCCCGATCACAATCCAAACACGTCGTTCAGCGGATGGAATTGGGCCGCCATCACTATTGGCGGCATCATTTTAGTCCTTGCCATCATTGGGGCGTTTCTGCCGCCGCGGTGATTGCACCGGGGCGAATATGGCTATGCCCATACCCGCCAATTTAATTTCGCCTGCCGCGCCCGCGCCTTAACCGCGAAATCCGCGCGCCGCTTATCCACGCGCCTTCCCGCGCGCATATTATCCGCCCTGTGACGCAACGCGCATTCCCAAGGGGGGAGGGGGTGCGGAATTCCGAGGTTCGAATGGGTGCGAAAACCAAGCCACGGATTGCACTTAAGAAAAACCGCGGCGGGCAGCACGGCAATCGCAACCGCTTCGTCCATGGCCGCTACAGCGCCTTCAACCGTGCGCGCGCCCGCGAAATCCGCGCCTTGGTCCAAGACTGCAATACCGCCATCACCCTGGCCAAAGCGGTGTGCGCCCGCCGGCTTGCCGAAAAGCGGCAAGCCGCGCCGCCATCAGGCAAAATTCCCAACCCGCGCCCGTCAATCGACGGTGAGATCGCCGGAAACCGGCTTGGACTTCCTGTTAGCGTTGTCTGGTCCAACAAGGGGTTTTGCCATGCGTCGCATCGGTCTGGTTGTAGGTTTGTCGGCGGCGCTCTTGGGCGGCGATGCGCTGGCGCAGGCGCCCGGCTACGACATCCTGATCAAGAACGCCCGCATCCTGGACGGCACCGGCAATCCCTGGTTCAGCGGCATCATTGCCATCAAGAATGGACACATCGCCGCCATCGGCAATCCGGCCGGGCCGCTGTCCGCCGCCACGGCGAAGAAGGTGATCGACGCCACCGGCCTTGTCGCCTCGCCGGGCTTCATCGATCTGCACACCCATTCCGAAATCTCGGTGCTGGAAGACGGCAATGCCGAAAGCATGATCCGCGACGGCGTCACCACCAATGTGACGGGCGAAGCCGGCAGCGTGGCGCCGCGCGACGGGCTGCCCAGGGAAGGCGTGGCGGACTGGACCGACCTCACCGGCTACTACGCCGCGCTGAAGAAGGGCGGCACGTCCATCAACATGATTTCCTATATCGCGGAGGACCAGCTGCGCCGGGTGGTGATGGGCTATTCCGACGCCGATCCCACGCCCGACCAGATGAAGAAGATGGAAGCCCTGATGGCGCGCTCCATGAAGGAAGGCGCCGGCGGCCTGGTCACGCTGTACGATTCCGGTGGCCCGCCGCATCCCGAAGAAGCCATCGCACTCGCGAAGGTCGCGGCCCAGTATGGCGGCAACTACACCACCCATATCGGCGGCGAAGGCTATCAGGAAGAAAAGGAACTGAACTTTGCCTTCCGTGTGGGGCGCGAGGCACATATCCCCGTCCATATCTTCCACCTCTATGCCAGCGGCAAGCCGGTCTGGGACAAGATGGCTCACTATCTCGATCTGATCGAAAAGGCGCGGGCCGACGGTATCGACGTCACTGCCAACCAGTATGCCTATACCGCCAAGACCCATCCCTGGTGGCTGTGGTTCCCTGCCTGGTCGCGCTCCGGCGGGCCCAAGGCGTTCGGCGACCGCCTGCAGGAGCCGGGCGTGCTGGAGAAGATCAAGCACGACAAGGATTTCATCGACTGGTCCACCGAGCATGGCGGTTGGGAAGGCATTGTCGTCGCCAAGGTCAACAAGCCGGAGAACAGGAAATACCTGGGCAAGACGGTGATCGAAGTTGCCAGGATGATGGGCGAGGCCGATCCCGCCGACGCCGCCCTGAAGCTGGAAGCCGATGAGCATGGCCAGGTCAGCGGCATCTATTTCGCCCTGTCGGACGACAATGTGAAGATGGTGATGCAGAAGCCCTGGGTGGCCTTTGCCAGCGATGGCGGGGCGATCAACCTGAACGCGCCGCCCATTCCCCATCCGCGCAGCTATTCCAACAACGCCCAGGTGTTGGGTCACTATGTGCGCGAGGAACACACCATCACCCTGCCCGACGCGGTGCGCAAGATGACTGGCTTGCCGGCGCAGATCCTGGGCCTGCAGGATCGCGGCCTGTTGAAGGAAGGCTATTGGGCCGACGTGACGCTGTTCAATCCCGATACGGTGGCGCCCACCAATAGCTACGAACACCCGCAGTCCTACGTCAAAGGCATTCCCTATGTGATCGTCAATGGCGTGACGGTGATCGACAAGGGCGAGCATACCGGCGCGCGGCCGGGCGTGCCCCTCTATGGCAAGGGATACAAGGCCGGATAACTACTCCGCCGCCGCCCGCTGGCTCTTCTTCTGCGCGTACATCGCCTGGTCGGCGCGCGCCATCGCCAGATCGGGATTGTCGCCGGACTGCAGCTCGAAGGCGCCATAGGCGAAGCTGACGGGAATCGTATGCCCGTTCCACAAGGTGGGCGAGGCCTTCAGCGCCTCGGCCAGGACGTCAGCCTTCTTCAGCGCCTGGTCGTGATTGGCGTGGCTCAGCAGCACGCCGAACTCGTCGCCGCCCAGCCGGCCGACGCAATCGCTGTCGCGCACATGGGCCTGCAGCACGTCGGCGAAATGCGCCAGCACGGCGTCGCCGGCGGCATGGCCCAGTTCGTCATTGGTCTTTTTCAGGTGGTTGAGGTCGAAATAGATCAGCGCCGCCGGCGTGTTGTAGCGGCCGGTAAAGGCGATATAGCGCGTCAGCTCGCGCACAAAGGCGCGGCGGTTGAGCAGCGGCAGCATGCCGTCCTGGTCGGCCTTCTTCTCGACCTCGTCCAGGCGGCTGCGGGTCTGGGTCAGTTCGCGGCGCAGGGTGTCGACTTCGCCCATCAGGCCCATGATGGCGTCGCGCACGCGCGGGGTGAATTCATTTTCCGGAATGCCCAGCACGCTGGCGCTGGCTTCCACCGCGTCCACGCCGGCAATGCCGTCCGCCGCCTCGATACGGCGGGCATAGGCCGCGCTCGCCACCGAACGAGCCGGGCGGGCAGGGCTGTTGCGTTCAACCTTCATGGCGTGATGCCCCTTGGTCCGGCCACACTGCCATGTGGGCCTTTAAGAATGCGTTTATGTTCCGCACCAAATGGTTAACAGCCAATGGTTAACGGCGCCTAAACAGCGCTTTCCACAAGGGGCCGGATGCCTATACTCCCCCGCTTCGCGTTTTCAGGACTTCCATGGCGATACGAGGCAAATCCAAGGGTATTGGCGGCACCGCGCGGGCCGCGGTCGGTATCATCATGGGCAGCCAGTCCGACTGGGAGACCATGCGGCCGGCGGCGCTGATCCTGGCGCAGCTGGGCGTGGCCTTTGAAACCGCGATCGTCTCGGCCCATCGCACCCCCGACCGCATGACCGATTATGCCAGGAAAGCCGAGACTCGCGGCCTGAAGGTGATCATCGCCGGCGCCGGCGGCGCGGCGCACCTGCCGGGCATGGTCGCCAGCATGACCACCTTGCCGGTCTTGGGCGTGCCGGTCGAAAGCCGCGCCCTGAAGGGCCTGGACTCGCTGCTGTCGATTGCCCAGATGCCGGGCGGGGTGCCGGTGGCGACCTTTGCCATCGGGGAAGCGGGCGCGAAAAATGCGGCGCTGCATGCCGCCGCGATTCTGGGTCTGTCGGATGCCGGCGTAAAGAAGAAGCTGAATGCCTGGCGCGCGAAACAGACCAAATCGGTTGCCAAGACTCCCCAATGAAGACGCTGCAAAAGCCCGTGCCGCCCGGCGGCACCATCGGCATTATTGGCGGCGGCCAGCTTGGCCGCATGCTGGCGCTGGCGGCGGCGCGGCTGGGGTTGAAGACCTGCATCTACAACGACGCACCCGATGCGCCCGCCTTCCAGGTGACGCCGGATTCGGTGTCCGCGCCGTATGACGACCTGGACGCCTTATCGATCTTTGCCGCGCGCTGTGACGCGGTGACCTTCGAGTTCGAGAATCTTCCCGCCCATGCCATCGCCCATCTGGAATCCCAGGTCGCTGTAAGGCCGGGCGCGGCGGCCTTGGCCATCACCCAGGACCGGCTGAGCGAAAAGACCTTTGTCGCCAAGCTGGGCCTGAAGACCGCGCCCTTCTTCGAGGTGTCGTCGGTCGAGCAGGCGCGCGCGGCATTCGCAAAGCTGGGCGGACGCGGCATCATCAAGACCCGCCGCTTCGGCTATGACGGCAAGGGCCAGGCGAAAGTCGCCGGCGCCGAGGAGACCGTTGCGGCGTTCGAGAAATTCAAGGCGCCGGCGATCCTGGAAGGCTTTGTCGATTTCGCGTTTGAAGCGTCGGTCATTGCGGCGCGCGGCGCGGACGGCGCCTTTGCCGCCTACGACCCGCCGGAAAATGAGCATGAAAACCATATCCTGCGCCGCTCCACCGTGCCGTCGCGGCTGAGCGTGGCCCATGTTGCGGAAGCCAAGGCCATCGCGAAGACGATCGGTGACGCGCTGGACTATGTCGGCGTCTTTGCCGTGGAATTGTTCGTGGGCAGCGATGGCGCGCTGCTGGTCAACGAGATTGCGCCGCGCGTCCACAATACCGGCCACTGGACCATCGAAGCCTGCGCCGTCAGCCAGTTCGAACAGCATATCCGCGCCGTGGCGGGCTGGCCGCTGGGCGATGGCGTCCGCCATGCCGATGCCGTGATGGAAAACATCATCGGCGCCGAGGCCGATGCCTGGGAAGCGCTGGCCCGCAGCGGTGCGCTGCATCTTTATGGCAAGCGGGAATCCCGGCCGGGCCGCAAGATGGGGCATCTCACGCGGCTATCCCCGTTGACGAAGCGCTGAACCCGCAATAGTTTCCGCCCCGATGAACATGACCACCAAGCGCACCACCACCAAGACCAAGCCCTTCGGGGCTGGGATTGCGCGCGCTTAAGACGAGCGACCGCGAATGACCCAGCCCCGCTCCGAAAGGACCGGGGCTTTTTTGTTTTTGAACGGAGAAGAACAGTGAAGAACAAGAATATCGCCATTGTCGGCGCCACCGGCGCCGTGGGCCGCGAATTCATCGGCTGCATCGAAAGCCGCGGCATTGCGCTGGCGTCGCTGAAGCTGCTGGCCAGCGCGCGCTCCGCCGGCCAGACGCAAAGCTTCCGCGGCGAGACGCTGGTAATCGAGGAACTGACCGAGGCCAGCTTCGACGGCGTCGATATCGCGCTGTTCTCGGCCGGCAGCGGTATTTCCAAGCAGTATGCGCCCATCGCCGTGAAGGCCGGCGCCGTGGTGGTGGACAATTCGTCTGCCTTCCGCGCCGATCCTGCCATCCCGCTGGTGGTGCCCGAGATCAATGCCCGCCGCATCGCCGATCACAAGGGCATCATCGCCAACCCCAACTGCGCCGCCATCACCACGCTGGTGCCGCTGTGGCCCATTCACCAGGTCAACCCGGTGAAGCGCCTGATCGTCTCGACCTACCAGGCGGCGTCGGGCGGCGGCGCGGCGCTGATGGAGGAGCTTGCGCTTTCCACCCGCGCCTGGCTGGACGGCAAGGCCTATGCGCCCAAGGTGGTGAAGTATCCCTATGCCTTCAATCTCTTCAGCCACAACACCGCCATCGACATGGCGACCGGCTACAATGACGAAGAGAGCAAGGTCATCAAGGAGACCAGGAAGATCTTCGAAGATGACGCCATGGCCGTCTCCGCCACCTGCATCCGCGTGCCGGTGCTGCGGGCCCATTCAGTGTCCATGACATTCGAATGCGAGCGCCCGATCACGCCGGACGAGGTCCGCGCGCTGCTCGCGAAGGCGCCGGGCGTGAAGCTGGTGGACGACTGGGCGAACAACTATTTCCCCATGCCGGTCGATGCCAGCGGCCAGGGCGAGGTGCTGGCGGGACGCATCCGCAAGGACCTGTCGGATCCCAGCGGAAAATCCATCAGCATGTTCGTCGCCGCCGACCAGCTGCTCAAAGGCGCGGCATTGAACGCGGTGCAGATCGCGGAGCTGCTTTAGTCCTGGAACTATTCTGGAAGTTGCTTGCTGATCGAGCAGACGATGTAGCTGGCCGGTGTGGTCCCGACATTCTTCAGCCCGTGACTGATGTTGCTGGCGCTGAAGACAATGTCATTGGCCTCCACCGCGATCACCTTGCCGGCATCCAGATATTCCAGCGTGCCGCTCTGGATGAACAGCAGCTCGGTGTTGGGATGGCTGTGCGGCGGATGCGGCATCTGGCCGGCGGGCAGCATGGTTTCGTGGATCTCGATGAACTCGCCGGTCGGCAGGGTGCCGGACATCACGCGCCGCTGGGTGCCGCCATTGGGAAAGCGGCGCGCCGGGATGTCGGCATACTTGATCACCCGCGACTTCGACAGTTGCGCCGTGGTCATGGCGCCTGAAGTCTGGGCGCCTGAAGTCCGGGCTCCGGTCTGAGCGCCTGCCGGCGTCGCGGCCATTGCAGCGAGGGCGGTAAAGGCCGCGAACAGATTGCGCCGGTCCATCTCTTCCATCGTCACTCTCCCTTGTTGTTATTGTGCGCCGCCGGATACCGCTAACATTCCGGGTCGGAAGACCATGCGCGGTTCCTTCGCCGTTCCCTATGTGCGGGGTTTGCCGAAATTCGCGAAGGCCGGAAAATTCGCCAGCGCTTCCTTGGCCTTGGCCTTGAACTTCTCGATCTGCATCACATTCTCGATGCGGGCCGCGAGAAATTCATCCACCACGGCTTCGTCCTCGGTGGTGAACCAGCGCATGGCGGTCGAGGCATAGACGCCCGCCAGGATCCCGCGCTTGGTGTAGAAGTTGAAATCGGTGGAGGTGTCGCCCGCGGCGCGCCACATCGCGTCCACCGTCCGGTACAGCAGCTTGGCGCCCAGCGCGGCGTTCATCGGCAGCGACAGCAAAGCCGCCGCACGCCGCGCCGCTTCCTTGTTGGGCGCCAGCGCCGCCAGCCGCGCCTTCACGGCTGCGGCGATGCGGGCGCGGATTTTCAGGGACGCGATATCGCCCAGGCCCGCCACCATCCGTGCGTCGGCCCATTCGGAGTAATATTCCACCAGGCTGAGCGGTCCGCCCTCGAACAGTCGCGCCAGCTCCGACTTGCTGACGCCGGCCTCCGCGCCTGCCTGTTCCAGCACTTTGTCGGTGAAGCCGTCGAACGCCGCATGGGGCAGGGCGGCGGCCAATACGGCCTCCTTCAGCGCCGCGTCGTCGCGCGGCGCTTCGGTTTTGGGCGCTTCCACTTTCGGCGCTGCCTTCTTCGCGCGGGGCTTCTTCGGTGCGTCGGTCATGAGGCCGCCTGGAAATGTCGGATTTCGGATTCAAAGATCAGCCGCGAAAGATCGCCCATCCGCGAGGTATAGAGCCGCCCGTCCAGGTGGTCGCATTCATGCTGCACCACCCGGGCATGAAAGCCCCGCGCCACCCGTTCGATGGTCTCGCCTTCCAGCCCCAGGCCTCGGTAGCGGATATGGGCTGGCCGCTCGACCCAGCCGCGCAGGCCCGGCACCGACAGGCAGCCTTCCCAGCCGCCTTCAGGCGCCGGGTCCAGAACCGTGATTTCGGGGTTGATCAGCACGGTCAGGGGCGCGGTGTGATCGAATTTCTCGTCCTCGGCCAGGCCGGGGTCGCTGCGCTCGCCGGGGGCCTGGAACACCACCACCCGCAGGGGCACATGCACCTGGGGGGCGGCCAGCCCGGCCCCGTTGGCGTCCATCATGGTTTCCACCATGTCATTGACCAGGCGGCGAATTTCGGCGCTTTTGGGATCGGCCACCGGCTGGGCGACGGCGCTGAGGACGGGGTGCCCCATCCGGGCGATTTTCAGGATAGCCATGGCCCCAAATATGGCCCTGGGGGCGGAACGGTGGAAGGCCCCAAAAGGTTAAATCCCGCGGGTAGACAGCCAAAATCCCTTCTGGTATCACCCGCGCCTCTTAAATACCGGCCAGGAGCCAGCTTTGCAGATCATCGTTCGCGACAACAACATCGACCAGGCGCTGAAGGCGCTGAAGAAGAAGATGCAGCGTGAAGG
>JAQGLO010000202.1 GCA_028292825.1 Alphaproteobacteria bacterium
GTGTAAAGGAATGTTGAACGTACGATCGGCTGACCGGCTGAACCTGTGGTTCTTCATGCACAGATACTTGGACCCGCAGGCTTAACGACCCGTTATCGAGACCGCCCAATACGCATCAATGCGGATCTGGCAGTCCCACCGTACCCCTGAGCCGAAGCGGCGGGGCGGCCGGCAGCGGGGGCGGCGTGCTGGCGGCGGTGGCGCTTTCAAAACTGGTCACGGTGCTGGCGGGGTCCTCCGGCTTGGGCGGCGGCAGGCCCAGGTCGGTGGAAAAGAGCAGGGCGACATAGACCGTATCGCCGTTCACCGCCGCGCCCACCCCGGCATGGTCGTAGTTGATGAAGCCCATATTGTCCCGGTGGGGCGGGCTTTTCATCCATTCATCCAGGAAGCGCTGGGCGAACTCATTGACCACCACCCCACCCAGCTTGGTGTAATGCTGCGCCGCAAGATTTTCCCCCAGCAGGCCCTGCCACTTGGCGTCCTGGGCCATCAGCAGCGAGGCGCTGGTGGCGCCGTCGGGCGCGGCATGGGCCAGGTAATTCTTTGCCGCCATGTCGGCGGCGCGGGCCCGCGCAATCCTGGAAAGTTCCGGATCGATCGCCAGCGGCCTGGCCTTGTCGTTGAGCCGGTAACGCTGCTCCTCCACCAGTATGGCGATGCGGGTTTCCAGCGCCCCCATCAGGGTTCTGGGATCGGGCGGCGGCAGGGGCTTGCTGGGCGCCGTGGCGCAGGCCGCCAGCGCCAAAAGGCACACCATGGACACAAGATGCTTCATCATCAGGCGGGGAGGATCTCAAACAGCCCGGCCGCACCCATGCCGCCGCCGATGCACATGGTGACGACCCCGAGTTTGGCGCCGCGCCGCCGTCCTTCGATCAGGATATGGCCGGTGAGCCGCGCGCCCGTCATGCCATAGGGATGGCCGATGGAGATGGCGCCGCCATTCACATTGGTTTTCGCCGGATCAAGGCCAAGCTTGTCCATGCAATAGAGCGTCTGGCTGGCAAAGGCCTCGTTCAGTTCCCACAGGTCGATATCGGCGACCGTCAGACCATGGCGCTTCAGCAGGCGCGGCACCGCGATCACCGGGCCGATGCCCATCTCGTCAGGCTCGACCCCCGCAATGGCGAAACCGCGGAAGATGCCCAGCGGCTTGATGTTCTGCTTCGCGGCCTCGGCATCGCTCATCACCACGCAGGCCGACGCGCCGTCGGAGAATTGCGAGCTGTTGCCGGCGGTGACATATTTTCCCTGCGCCACCTGCTGGCCGCCCGCATGCACCGGCTTCAAGGCCGCAAGCCCTTCCAGCGTGGTGTCGGGGCGATTGCATTCATCGTGATCGACGGTGACGTCCACAAGGCTTTCCGCGCCCGTCGCCTTGTCGATCTTTTTCATTTTCGTCGCCAGCGCGACGATCTCGTCCCTGTACTTGCCGCTTGCCTGCGCCGCGGCCGTGCGCTGCTGGCTTTGCAGCGCATATCCGTCCTGGCGCTCCCGGCTGACGCCATAGCGTTCCGCCACGATCTCCGCCGTCTCGATCATGGTCATCCACAAGGCGGGCTTGACCTGGAGCAGGTGCTCCTCGGTGAAATTCTTGAGATTGACCCCGCCCATCTGCACCAGCGAAATGGATTCCACGCCCGCGCCCACGGCGATATCGGTGCCGTCGGTCATGATCTGCTGCGCCGCCATGGCGATGGCGTTCAAACCCGAAGAGCAATAGCGGTTGACGGTGATGCCGGCGGTGGAGACGGGACAGCCCGCCCAGATGGCGCTTTCGCGCGCGATATTGTTGCCGGTGGCGCCTTCGGGAAAGCCGCAGCCCATATAGACGTCTTCCACCAGGGCGGGATCGATGCCGGCGCGGGCGATGGCGTGCTTGACGGCATGCCCGCCCATGACCGCGCCATGGGTCTGGTTGAAGCCGCCGCGCACCGACTTGGCCAGTCCGGTGCGCGCGGTGGAGACGATCACGGCCTGTTTCATGACTTTTCCTTTAGCCGCTCCTGATAGCCGCTTCCGGCGCGGGCGAAGCGGGGCGAACCTACCCTGCGATGCGCCTTGCCGCCAGCGCCGGATAGCGCAGCGTGAAGGTGATGGCCGCGCCCAGCGCCAATACGCTGACGGCGACGCTGCCCCACAAGGGCAGGGCCGGCTCGAAGGTGACGGCGCCATCGGCCAGGGTCATGGCGGCGAACGCCGCCGCCCAGGCCGCCGACACCTGATAGTTGACGCGCAGGAACAGATGCGGCGGCCAGCCCGCTTCGCGCGGGTCCAGCTTGGCATAGTCCACCGAAAAAGGCCGCTTCAGCGCCAAAGGTATGACCAGAAGCAGGAACAGGGCCGCTTCCGCGATGAAGCGCACGGCCGACAGCGACATGCTGGGATCGAGAAACCCGCGCACCAGCGCCAGCAGGGCGAACAGCACGAAGCTGCCCAGATCCAGCAGGCGCAAGGTGGGGCTTTCCACAAAGTCACGGATGGTGACGACAAAGGCCGCGGCGAAGGCGACCCACAGAGCGAGGTCCGCCGACAGCCGCGACAGCAATGCGAACAGAATGAAGGGCGCAAAGCCCACGACCAGGTTCATCGCCGGTGCTTATAACAAAAAGCAAAGGCCGGGGCGCGATTGTTGCGCGCCCCGGCCTTTTGTCGGGAAAGTCCTACTTTGCGGGAGCGGCGGCGGCAGGCGCCGCCTTGCTCTTGGCGTAATAACCCCACAGCCGCACGACGCGCGCCTTGGCGGGGTTGGTGGCGGTGATGCCGCTGAAGACAGTGGCGGCTTCGGCATACTTGCCCTGCGCCGCCAGCGACATGCCGATCACCATGTCGGCTTCGTTGGGCTCCTTGGTGGCGCCCTTGGCCTTGGCGTCGCGCGCCATCTTCTCGGCATCGGCATACATGCCATAGCCGTAAAGCGCCTCGGCGGTCTTGACGTTGTATTCGGCGCCCTGTTTCGGGCCCAGCGCGATCTGTGCCGGGATGGACTTCTTGTCCGCCGCTTCGCGCGCATCGGGAGCCGGGCCGCCGGCCTTGGCCATCGCTTCGGCATCGCCATACAGCGCCGACTTGTTGGCGGTGGAGCCGATCACCTGCGCGTCATTGGCGCTGAACTTCGCGCCCGACGCCAGCATCAGGCGGCCGACATAGATGTAGTCGGTTTCCGTCATGCCCTTGGTGCCCAGCGTCACGCCCAGGATCTGGCCCCAGTCTTCCGGCATGTTGTAATACTGGACCAGCGCTTCCAGCGTCATCTCGGCGCCGGCTTCGTCCTTCTGCTTGACCTGCGAGCTCATGATGATGTCGAGGTCGTTGCGCGCGGGCCGGGTGCCGGCGGCCTTGGCGGCATCGATGTTCTTCTGCGCCAGGGTGGTGGCGCCGGCATAGTCGGCGCCCAGATACATGGCCTGCGCCATGGTGGCCTGGGTGGCGGCATCCGGCGGCGGCGTGGTGTCGCCCAGCAGCTTGGCGTATTTGGCGGCCTTGTCGTAATGCTTGGCGTTCAGCGCCAGCTGCATCGCGGGCTTGTAGATGACGGACTTGTCGGCGTCGGGGACCACGGCGGGATCGGTGTCGGCGGCGGCTTCGGCATCGACATCGGCGGCGGCATAGTCGTTCATGCCGATATGCACCGCCATCGAGAAGCGGGCGATCATCAGATTGTCATAGGCCGTGCGATCGGTGACCGCCTTGGCCTGTTCGATGGCGGCCAGCGCGGCGGGATAGTCCTTCTTGGTGTTCGCGGTCTGGGCGGTGCTCAGCGCCTTGGCGACGCCAGAGGTGATCTTGGGGGCTGCGGGCTTGTCGGCGGCATACGCAACGCTGGCGCCGCCAAGCAGGAAGGCGGCCGTCAGGGCGGCGCGAACGGATTTGCTGGTCATTGGAAAGTCGTCCCTTTGATGGAAGCGGCCGGACTGGCTCGCGAAAGAAAAGCCCCTGTGAGTGTCCTATTGTGAGCGGGTTTGCAACTTTACTGTGGCGCCGGGCTGTTTCCAATAAGGCGGAATACCGCGCTTTTCATGCTGCAATGCAGCAAGTTCCGCGCTCACGCGTGCCGGCATCGTAAACAGTTATTTACCAAGCGCTGGCAATTTGAGCATTGGCCTGGAGCACCCGCAATTGGGGAACAATCTTTTCCGTCTGGACGGCAAAACTGCCTTTGTTTCAGGCAGTCGTGGCCATTTGGGCGGCGCGATGGTGCGGGCGCTGGCCACGGCCGGCGCGCATGTGATCCTGAACGGCCGTGACGATGCGGCGCTGGCCGCCTTCGAAGCCGGATTGAAAGACGAGGGCCTGTCCGTCGAACGCGCCGCCTTCGACGTCACCGACATCGACGCGATACGCAGATTTTTCGGCGGCCTGAAGCGCCTCGACATCCTGGTCAACAATGCCGTCGCGATGCAGGTCAAATCCTTTGCGGCGCTGGGTCCGGCGGATTTCGCCGCCACCTATGCCAGCGCCGTGACCACCGCCTTTGAATCGGCGCGCGCCGCGCTGCCGGCCCTGAAAGCGGCGGTGGCTGCGTCGGGCGATGCCAGCGTCATCAATATTGCGTCCATGTACGGCCAGGTCTCGCCGGATGCGAGTCTCTATGACGATCCCGCCGGACAGAGCCCGTTCCATTACGGTCCCGCCAAGGCGGCCCTGCTGCAGCTGACCCGCCATCTCGCCGCCGAACTTGGGCGCGAAAAGATCCGGGTGAATGCGCTGGTGCCGGGCCCCTTTCCGGCCAAGGTTGAACCGGCTTTCGCCGCGCGGCTGGCGGGCAGGACCATGCTGAACCGCCTGGGCAAGGCGGATGAGATCGCCGGGCCGCTGCTGTTCCTGGCCGCGCCGGCCTCGACTTTTGTGACAGGCGCCAGCCTCAATGTGGATGGCGGCTGGACCGCCTGGTAGCGTAGAAGGGTTGCGATGGCGTTCCTCTCCTCCTTTCGCATCGGCCAGCAGACTGTCTATCCGGAAGGATTGCTGGAACGGCTGAAAAGCTTCCCGCTGCTCGAGAATGTCGGCGACGCCGCATTGCGCAACCTGCTCAGCGAAGCCAACTGGTTTGCGCTGCCCGGCGGCTCGCTGCTGGAGCGCGAGGGCGAAAACGCCGCCGCCTTGTTCCTGGTGGTGACCGGGAGCCTGGGCGTCTTTGTGAAGACGGCGGCCGGCCAGCGCCAGCTGATCGCGCATGTGCCCGCCGGCGAGACGGTGGGCGAGATGAGTCTCATTGCCCCCAGCCAGAATCACAGCGCCCAGCTGGTGGCGCTGCGCGATACCGAATTGCTGCGCATCAGCCCGGACGGCTTCGAAGCCCTGATCGCGCGGCATCCCCGCGTGATGATGAACCTGATGCAGATGCTGGTGAAGCGGCTGAAGGACGCCAATCGCGGCCTGACCGACAAGGCGCGGCCCAAGACCTTCGCCATCGTGCCGCTGCAGGACGGCCTGAACGAAGCCCCCATCGCCCACCGCCTGGCGGATGCGCTGAAGGCGCTGGGCTACCGCGCCCATGTGCTGGATGCCGGCGCCGCCGACCAGACGGCGGAATGGTTTAACAGCTTCGAGGCGGCGCAGGACGTGGTGTTCTATCGCGGCGACTCGCCCGACAGCCCCTGGACCAACCAGTGCCTGCGCCAGGCCGACCGCATCTTCCTGTTGGCGCGCGCCGACCGGCCGCTGCCTTTGTCGGCGCCCAGCCTGCCGGCGTTTAAGGAACGCGCGTCCGGCTTGCCCGAGCTTTTGCTGCTGCATCCCGATGGCGCCTCCGCGGTATTGCCCGAGCATTTCGCCACCCGCAGCGGCTTGTTCCAGGGCCATCACCATCTGCGCGCCGGCCATCCGCGCGACGTGGAGCGGGTGGCGCGCTTCATCTGCGGCCGCGCCGTTGGCCTGGTCCTGGCCGGCGGCGGGGCGCGGGGCTTCGCCCATATCGGCATCATCCAGGCACTGAAGGAAGCGGGCGTTCCGTTCGATCAACTCGGCGGCACCTCCATGGGCGCCATCATCGCGGCGGGCCTGGCCCAGGAATGGGACCTGAAGGAAATGCGCGACCGCATGCGCGCGGTGTTCGTGGATGACAATCCGCTGTCGGATTTCACCCTGCCTTTGATTGCCCTGGTGCGCGGCAAGAAGGTCAGCGCCCGGCTGCGCGAGCATTTCGGCGATGTCTGCATCGAGGAACTGCCGCTGCCCTTCTTCGCGGTGTCCTCCGACCTCACCACGGGGCGCATCCATATCCACCGCGATGGCCCTTTGTGGCGGGCGCTGCGCGCCTCGGTCGCGCTGCCGGGAATCCTGCCGCCGGTCACCCATCACGGGCATCTGCTGGTGGATGGCGGCGTCATGAACAACCTGCCGGTGGATGTGATGCGCGAGCATGCGCTTGGCGCCGGCCCCATCATCGCCTGCGATGTCACCGGCGAAGTGGATCTGCAGGCCCAGGATGCCCGCTATGGCGAGCGGCCCTGGTACCGCCTGCTGTGGCAGGGCATGCGGGGCAATCCCTCGATCATCTCGATCCTGATGCGCTCGGGCACGGTGGGTTCGGAAGCCCAGCGCCGCATCGTGCGCGAGCAATGCGATTTCCTGATCGAACCGCCCATGCCCACCATCGGCCTGCGCGACTGGAAGAAGTTCGACCAGGCGATCCAGGAAGGCTATGACACTGCCCGCGCCTGCATCGAGAAGAACGGCGTGCCGCTCACCCATGTCGAGGGCGTCCAGAACATCGTGGTGGCGACCTAGGCGGGCGCCAGGATCCTGCCGGTGAATGTGCGCAAGGTCACGATGATCGCCGCCGAGGCCAGCATGATCCCCACATGCATCAGCCAGAACTGGCTGTCCGGCATGGTGCCCAGCAGGCCGCCCAGGTTGCCGGCCAGGTAAACCGCCAGCGCCAGCGCCAGGTAGCTGAGGGCCACCATCACGCTTTCCCAGCCCTTGGGGGCGCAGCGCGAATACAGCGCCAGCATGATCGGCAGGATGTTGCCGAAGCCGATATCGTTGATGACATGGAACGCCACCGCCCAGCCCAGCGACACCGGCTGCCCGGTCCGCGCCACGATCATGCTGGCCGCGGCCAGCAGCAGGGGGGCGCAGGAGGCGATGCAGATGCCGATGGTCATCTTGGTGACTTCATCCGGCTCCTTGCGGACGGTGCCGTACCAGCGCCAGAACATCACCGATCCCGCCATGGTGGCGAAGGAGATGATGCCGTCCAGCGACACCATCCAGCCCACCGGCATGGTCTGGCCGAAGAAAACCAGATGGAAGCTCTTTTCCGCCCACAGCAGATAGGCGCCGAAGATCTGCATGTTGCCCAGGAGGGCCATCGCCAGCACCGGCACCATGACAGCCAGCACGACCAGGGCGCGGATGTCGCGCGCCGTCAGTGGCGGGCGCTTGATCTCGCCGCCCCGGCGGAACTGTTCTTTGGGGAAGGCCGGGCGGCCGCGCAGATAGACCAGCAAGCCCACCAGCATGCCGATGCCGGCGGCGCCGAAGCCCCAGTGCCAGGCATATTTCTCCCCCAGGGTGCTGCAGACGATCGGCGCGATCATGCCCGCAAGCTGGATGCCCAGATAATAGATCTGGAAGGCATCGGCACGGCGCAGGTCGCTGGGCGCGTAAAGATCGCCCACCTGGGCGGCGATATTGCCCTTGAAGCAGCCCACGCCCACCAGCAGGCACAGCAGCGCGAACACGAAGCTGACATCGAAGGCCATCAGAAAATGGCCCAGTACCATCAGCAGCGCCCCCAGCGTCACGGCGGCCGTGCGCCCGGTCAGCCGGTCCGCCAAAAGGCCACCCAGTAGCGGGGTGATATAGACGAAGCTGCCATAGAAACCGTAGGTGGCAGAGGCCAGCGCGGTGCCTGACAGTTCGCGGCCGTTGAGGAAATTCAGGAAGCGGTGGAAAAGGTCAAAGCCGATTACCCGGCTGCTGTGATCGCCCACCAGCAGATAGTGGGTCATGTACAGCACCAGCAGCGTCTGCATGCCGTAATAGGAGAAACGCTCGAAGA
>JAQGLO010000210.1 GCA_028292825.1 Alphaproteobacteria bacterium
CTCGCGACCTCATAAAGCGTCAGGCGGTGGAATCCCCGCCCTTTTTCAGATTCTTGGCGGGGATTTAGAGGGGTTAAGCCCTTAAAGTCATTGCGACCTTATGGCACGTCCCCTGTGCGGGCCAAGACCGGTTGGTGGCGGGTGTCGTGTGGAACCCCCGTAAGGCTTGTTCTGGCCCCCCAATCACCCGATATCTAGGGGCGAAACAAGGACTTCGCGGGGCTATTTGCCGCGCAGGCGACTTCGGAGACAAGCCATGGCCGACCAGGATCTTTTCTTCACCCGCACCGGAATGGACCGCGGCCGGGTCCAGCAGACTGTGGATGACGCGCTGGCGGGGTCTGACGATGGCGAGCTGTACCTGGAATACAGCCAGTCCGAATCGTTCGCCTTTGACGATGGCCGGCTGAAGGCCGCCACTTTCGACACCAGCCAGGGGTTCGGCCTGCGGGCCGTGGCCGGCGAGGCCACGGGTTACGCCCATGCCAGCGACATCTCGGAGGACGCCATCGCCCGCGCCGCCGGCACGGTGCGCGCGGTCGCCCACGGCTATTCCGGCGTGGCCGCGGCCAGCCCGCCCCGCAGCAACATCAAGCTCTATACCGACATCGATCCGCTGGAGACGGCGGGCTTCGAGAAGAAGGTGAAGCTGCTGGAGGAGATGAATGCCTATGCCCGGGCCAAGGACAGCCGGGTGCGGCAGGTGTCGGCGTCGCTGTCGGGCGAATGGCAGCGCATCGAGATCATCCGCGCCGGCGGCGAGCATTATTCCGATATTCGCCCCCTCGTCCGGCTGAACGTGTCCGTGGTGGTGGAAGCGGGCGGCCGCCAGGAGAGCGGCAGCTTCGGCGGCGGCGGCCGCAGCGGTTATGAGACCTACCTGGAGGCCGACTATTGGCAGGCGGGCATCGATGAGGCGCTGCGCATCGCCCTGACCAACCTGGACTCCATTCCCGCGCCGGCCGGCGAGATGACCGTGGTGCTGGGACCGGGCTGGCCGGGCATCCTGTTGCATGAAGCCATCGGCCACGGCCTGGAAGGCGACTTCAACCGCAAGGGCACGTCTGCCTTTGCCGGCCTGCTGGGCAGCCGCGTCGCGGCGCCCGGTGTCACCGTGGTGGATGACGGCACCATCGATGGTCGGCGCGGCTCGCTGTCCATCGACGATGAAGGCACGCCGACACACCGCACGGTGCTGATCGAGGACGGTATCCTGAAGGGCTATATGCAGGATCGCCAGAATGCCCGGCTCATGGGCGTGGCCGCCACCGGCAATGGCCGGCGCCAGAGCTATGCCGCGCCGGTGATGCCGCGCATGACCAACACCTACATGCTGGGCGGCGACAAGGACCCGGCGGAGATCCTGGGCAGCGTCAAGAAGGGCATCTACGCCACCAACTTCGGCGGCGGCCAGGTCGACATCACCAACGGCAAGTTCGTCTTCAGCTGCACCGAGGCCTACATCATCGAGGATGGCAAGCTGGGCCATGCCATCAAGGGCGCGACCCTGATCGGCTCCGGCCCGGAGTCGCTGACCCGCGTCTCCATGATCGGCAACGACATGAAGCTGGACACCGGCGTCGGCACCTGCGGCAAGAACGGCCAGAGCGTGCCGGTGGGCGTGGGCCAGCCGACCCTGCGGCTGGACGGCTTGACGGTGGGCGGGACGGCACAGGCAGCGTGACCGTATGACGACCGTCTTTCAACTCGACCACGTTTACGAACAGTATAATGGTGACGATGAGACAAAGTCGCTCGGACTTTATTCGTCGCGCGAAAAGGCGGAGCAAGCGATAGAGAGGTACAAGTCCCTGCCCGGATTTCGGCAGTACCCCGATGCGTTTGTGATATACGAATGCACACTCGATTGGGATGCGGCCTGGACCGAAGGTTTTTCAACGATGAACCCTCACTGCGCCATTATCTACAAGATCGTGCCCCGCGCCGAATGGATGGCCAGCACAGGTGACTATGATGGCTCGGCGCACGACAAGGCCGACGGCTTCCTGCACTTTTCCATTGAAAAGCAGCTCGCGAAGACGCTGGAGCTTTATTACGCGGATCAGACGGACCTGATGCTTGTTGCGGTCGATGCACAGGCCTGCGGCGACGCTCTGAAATGGGAATACTCCGAAACGCGTGACGAAGATTTCCCGCACCTGTACGGCGCGCTGTCGTGCGACGCCATGAAATGGGCGCGGCCGATCGCGAAGGATGCGAGCGGGAATTTTGTTTTGCCCCCGCTCGCATAACCTTCGCGTTATTTCACCGTATAGGTCTTGCTGAAGCCGTTGCGGTCGTTGGTCACCACCACCTTGCCATCCTTGCTGACCTCCAGATGGATGGCGTGGCCTTCATCGGGCGGCGAGGTGAACATCTGCTTGGCGTGGGCGGCAATGGCCGACGGGGCGGGGTTCAGGTTGGCGACCATGTTCTTGTCGGCGGCGCCCAGCGCGGGATGGGCATAGCTTTCATGGGTCTGCCAGAAGCCCAGCAGGCCCGGTGACGCCTGGATGGTCTTGATCGGCGCTTCGTCGCCGCCCTTCTTGCCGCCCATGCCGATCAACGCGATATCCGGATGCATGTCGGCAATCGAGGCCGGGTTGCTGGAGATGCCGCTGCCATGCTGGGTGGCGATCAGCACATTGACATGGCCCAGCCGCGTCACCGGACAGGACAGCGCATGCTCCGCCTTCCAGGACAGGTCGCCGAACAGCGCGATCTTCACTTTGCCGAAGCTGAGCAGCGACGCCACCGAATGGGTGTTCTCCACGCCGCCCTCGTCCTTGGTCGACAGCGCTTCCGCGCTATCGCAGGCCGGGTTCTTAGCGCCCGCGCCTGCCAGCGGCTTGTCCAGCACCACGCCATCGCTGGCGACAATGGTGTCGGTCAGGGAGCCGATCTGGATCACCTGCCCCGGCCTGGCGACAATGCGCGGATGGCCTTTGATCAGTTCCAGGTACTTCGGATAGAGCTGGTCCGGCGCGCCGCCGGCCAGGTCGGGCGGCACAACTTCGCCCGGCTTCAGGTGTTCGGCATTGGCGCCGTGGTCGATGAAGGTGCCGATGGGGATGCGTTTGGCCAGATCAAACACACCGCCGACATGATCCATGTGGAAGTGCGTGATGATCACATAATCGATCTTCGACACGCCCAGCTTTTTCGCCGCCGCCACGATGCGGTCGGCGCTGTTCTGGGCGCCATCGGGTGACGGCAGCAGACCCGCGCCGGTCGGCCAGCCGCTGTCAATCAGCAGCGACTTGCCTTCCGGCGTCACGAACAGGGTGCCGCCGCCGCCTTCCACGTCGATGGAGACGATCTTCAGCGTGCCGTCAGCGGCATGGGCCGGAATGGACAGCGCCGACGCCAGCAAGGCGGCGGCAAGGGTTTCGCGCAGCATGATCATTTCACCGTGTAAGTCTTGTTGAAGCCGTTGCGCTCGTTGATCACCGTGATCTCGCCGCTCTTCCTGATGCGCAGGCGCAGGTCATAGAAGCGATCTTTCGTTTGGTCGGCATCCGGGTTGGCGATCATCTGGGGATCGACATTGGCGCTGGGGTTGGCGGTGGACGCATGCAGCTGCCACACGCCCTGGATGCGCGGCGAGTCCTGGATGGTCTTCATGCGCGCCGGGTCGCCGCCCTTGCGCGCGCCGTTGCCGGCGATGGCCACTATGGGCGCCAGCGCATTCACCGCTGCCGGGCTGCCCGACAGCGCCGTGCTGTGATGGGTGGCGAGATAGACATCGACCTTGCCGACCTTGTCGGTGGGGCAGAACAGGTCCTTCTCGCGGTCCCAGGTCAGATCGCCAAAGGCGGCGATCCGCACCTTGCCATACGAAATGACCGAAGCGGTGGAACGGGCATTCTCCTCGCCGCCATTGTTGGCCATGCCTTCCATGCCGGCGCAGGACGCATTGTCCTCGCCCGCGCCCGGCAACGGCTTGGCCAGCGGCTTGCCGTCGGCCATTACGATGGTCACCGTCAGGCCCCCGACATGAAAGACATCACCGGCCTTGGCGATGATGTGTTTGTGGCTGCCGATCAGGCTGAGATACTTGTTGTAACCGGCCGCAGTGGAATTGGGCGGCGGATTCTTGAGGTCGATCTGCGGCGCGCCCGGCTGGGTGGAGGCGGTGGTCTCGCGGTTGTCGCCATGGTCGATGAAGGTGCCGATGGGAATGCGTGCCAGCAGGCCTTCCAGGCCGCCGATATGATCGACGTGATAATGCGTCGTCAGCAGGTAATCGATCTTGGTCAGCCCCAGCGCATGGGCGGCGTTGGCAATGCGCTCGGAACTGGGATGGTCGCCGGTGGCGCGGCTGACTTCGGGGTTGCCGGTGTCAATCAACAGCGACTTGCCGTCGGGGGTGACAAACAGGGTGCCGCCGCCGCCTTCGACATCAATCGACACCATCTGCAGGGCATCGTCCTTGGCCAGGGCGGGCGCGGTCGCCAGCAAGGCGGCCACCGAGGCAAAAAGCGGAAGGCATTTCAGGGCACGGTGCAGCAAATTCATCTCCCAAATATTTTTTTCCAGCCTAGAGCTTTTGCGCAGGGGCCGCTAGGCTCATGCCCATGATCCCCATTACCGGAAAAGCGCACGACCTGGGCGACGGATTTTTCGTCACCCGCCTGCTGCCGCAAGCCCAGCGCCGCAGCATCGGCCCCTTCGTCTTCTTCGATTATTTCGGTCCGGTGGATTTCGCGCCGGGCAAGGGCATCGATGTACGGCCGCACCCCCATATCGGGCTGGCCACCATCACCTATCTGTTCGACGGAGCGCAGATGCATCGCGACACCATCGGCAGCGTACAGGAGATCAAGCCGGGCGACGTCAACTGGATGACAGCCGGGCGCGGCATCGCCCATAGCGAGCGCACCGGTCCCGAGACGCGCGCCGCGGGCCATCGCATGCACGGCATCCAGAGCTGGATCGGCCTGCCGGAAGCCGACCAGGAAGCGCCGCCGGAATTCCAGCATTTCGGGGTCGCCGATTTGCCGGAGCGCGAGGAAAAGGGCGTGACCCTGCGCCTGATCGCGGGCGAAGCGTTTGGCCTGAAGTCTCCCGTGAAGGTTTTTTCACCCATCTTCTATGCCGATGCCCGTTTTGCGCCGGGCAGCGCGCTGCATTTCGCCCCCGAGCATGAAGAGCGCGCCTTGCTGATCATCGAGGGCGAAATCCAGGTCGGCGGCGAGACGCCGCAAACCCACGGCCCCGGCGCCATGCTGGCGCTGGAGCCCGGCGAGGACGTCACTTTGTATGCCGATGGCAATGCGCGGGTGATGCTGCTGGGCGGCGCGCCGCTGGATGGGGCGCGGCATATCTGGTGGAATTTCGTGTCGTCGTCGAAAGACCGCATCGAGCGCGCCAAGCAGGACTGGAAGTCCGGCGCCTTCGGCACCATTCCCGGCGACGACCAGGAATTCATCCCCCTGCCGGAGCCCAAGTAGGCCGAACCCAAACAAGACCAACCGAAATAGAGCGCACCATGAAATACAATCGCCTGGGCCAGACCGGCCTTTATGTGTCCGAGATCTGCCTGGGCACCATGACCTTTTCCGGCCAGGGCTATTTCGACGGCAAGATCGGCAGCCTGAACCAGCAGGAAGCCACCGCCCTGATCCAGCGCAGCCTGGAAGCCGGGGTCAACTTCATCGACACCGCCGACGTCTATTCCATCGGCGAGTCCGAGAAGATGACCGGCCAGGCGCTGAAGGACCTGGGCACCAAACGCAGCGACGTGGTGCTGGCGACCAAGGTGTTCGGCCGCATGGGCCCCGGCCCCAACGATGTGGGGGCCTCCAGAGGCCATATCATGGACGCGGTGTCGCGCAGCCTGGAGCGGCTGCAGACCGATCACATTGACTTGTACCAGGTTCACCAGACCGACCTGATCACCCCGGTCGAGGAAACCCTGCGGGCACTGGATGATCTCGTCAGCCAGCGCATGGTGCGCTACATCGGCTGTTCCAACTGGGAAGCCTGGCGGCTGATGAAGGCCATGGGGATTTCCGACAAGCGCGGCTGGGCGCGGTTCGAGACCCTGCAGGCCTATTACTCGCTGGGCGGGCGCGACCTGGACCGCGAGCTGGTGCCGCTGATGCGCGACCAGAATATCGGCTGCATGGTGTGGAGCCCGCTGGCGGGTGGTTATCTCGCCGGCAAATACAGTCCCGGCGGCGAAGGCGGCGCGGAAGGACGGCGCGCGGCATTCGACTTCCCGCCGATCGACAAGGCCAGGGCCGACGAGATCGTGGCGGCGATGCGGCCCATCGCGGCAGCGCATGGCGTCTCGGTGGCGCGGGTGGCGCTGGCCTGGGTGCTGAGCAAGCCCTGGGTGACGACGTTGATCGTGGGCGCCAAGACGATCGCGCAATTGGACGACAATCTGGAAGCGGCGACGTTGAAGCTGACGGCGGACGAGCTCGCGGCGCTGGACGCCATCAGCGCGCCGCCGGTGCAATATCCGCACTGGATGGTGTCGCGGCTGGACGCCCTGCGCCATCCGAAGTAGGTCGCGCCGCGCTGCCAGGACCATCGCGATTTCGATCACCACGTCGCACTGACGGATGATGACGTTGAGTTCCGCGCTGCGGCGGCGCAGCTGTGTGCTGTACAGGCCGTGGATCCAGCGGTTGCGATTGCCGGGCTGTCCACCGCGTTTTCTTTTAAGCCTCAGAACCGGCCTGACATTCGCTTCCATTCGAACCACATGAACTTGAGGGGGTACCCCCCTCGTCTCCGCTTGAATTCAGGCGGCGATCATAGGCGCGTGGGACGACGTGTGGATAAGGGCGCGCCGCGGATGTGCGGCCAAGCGTCGGACGCGGCACGTGAAAATAAATTGAGCAGGTAATGGATAGGCGCTGCAGTTTTCCTCCCCCGTTTACGGGGCAGGTGGCGCGACGGCGCGCAGCGGCGGCGTGACGGAGGGGGGAGATACTCCGTCGGATATCGAGCTTACTCCCCCCTCCGCTTCGCTGCGCTCAGCACCTCCCCCGTAAACGGGGGAGGAAAACAAGAAGCGGAGGAAAAGAAGGTCAGAGGAAGTTATACTCGGTAAAGAGGTGGCTCATGTCCTTGCCCCAGACGCCGTAGTAATTCTTCAGCATCTCTTCCGCCCGCGTATAGCCGCGATTGACCAGCTCGCGCAGGGGATTGAGGAAACCGTCCTCGCTCATGCCAGCGCCGTCCAGGGCGGCGCGGCGCTTGAGGCCGGCGGTGGCGATTTCCAGCATGCGGTGGGACAGTTCGTGCACCGTCGCCTTGCGGAACGGGGTCTTGAAGCCCTGCTTGCCGACGCCGTCGCGCAGCGCCTGGCGTTCTTCGGTGGTCCAGTCCTTGACCAGGTCCCAGCAGGCATCGAGCGATTGCTGGTCATAGAGAAGACCGACCCACAGCGCCGGCATGCCGCAGATGCGCCGCCACAGGCCGCCATCGGTGCCGCGCATTTCCAGGAACGACTTCAGCCGCACTTCCGGGAAGATGGTGGTGAGATGGTCGGCCCAGTCGCTGAGCATGGGTTCGATATGGGCGACTTCGGGAATTTCGCGCGCCAGGAACTTGCGGAAGCTCTTGCCCGCCATGTCGATATACTTGCCGTCGCGATAGAGGAAGTACATCGGCACATCCAGCGCGTAATCGACATAGCGCTCGAAGCTCATGCCGTCCTCGAACACCCAGGGCAGCATGCCGGCGCGGGCATTGTCGACATCGGTCCAGACCTGCGCGCGGTATGACAGGAAGCCCGACGGGCGGCCTTCGCGGAAGGGCGAGTTGGCGAACAGTGCGGTGGTGATGGGCTGCAGCGCCAGGCCGACGCGGAATTTCTTCACCATGTCGGCTTCGGATTCGAAATCCAGGTTCACCTGCACGGTGCAGGTGCGGAACATCATGTCCAGGCCATAGCCGCCGACCTTGGGCATGTAGTCGCGCATGATCTTGTAGCGGCCCTTGGGCATCACCGGCACTTCCGCCAGCGACCAGTTCGGCGCGAAGCCGAAGCCCAGCACGCCGACGCCGATCTCGTTCGCCACTTCGCGGCACTGGTCGAGATGGGTGTTGGTCTCGGCGCAGGTGTCGTGGATGGTTTTCACCGGCGCGCCGGAGAGTTCGAACTGCCCGCCAGGCTCCAGGCTCAGCGAGGCGCCGTTCTGGGTCAGGCCGATGATGTGTTCGCCTTCGCGCACCGGCGTCCAGCCGAAGCGCTGCATGCCTTCCAGCAGCTGGCGGATGCCGGGCTTGCCGTCATAGGCGACCGGCTTGTGGGTCTTCAGGTCGTAGACGAACTTTTCGTGCTCGGTGCCGATCGACCAGTCGGCGCGGGGCCGGCAGCCCTTGGACAGGTGGCGAACAAGATCATCGCGGCTCTGGATGGGACCGCTGCCGGACTGGGGAATGGACATGAATGAAGCACCCTTGGGCCTCGGTACTTAGGGGCCGGGCGTGACGGGTGCAAGACGTCGTATTTTCGTCTTGACTTAATTAAGTGGATGCGGAATCAATAGCCCATGACCGCTCTGCAAGCCCTGTCTGACCCCACCCGCCAGCGCATCGTCGAGATGCTGGCCTCCGGCGCCCTGTCGGCGGGGGAGATTGCGGGACGCTTTGCCCTGTCGCCGCCCGCCATTTCCCAGCATCTCAAGACCCTGAAAACGGCGCGGCTGGTGACGGTGCGGGCCGACAAGCAGAAGCGCATCTACACGCTCGATCCCGAGGGCGTCGCCGAACTGTCGGCTTGGGTCGACCAGATCCGCGCCTTCTGGAATCCCAAACTGGATGCGCTGGAAGCGGCGCTGAAAAAGGACGCGCCATGAAGGGCGAGATTGTTGCCGAAAGCGCCGTGCGCTTTGTCCGCGTCCTGCCCGGCCCCATCGACAAGGCCTGGGCCTTTCTCACCGAAACATCGCGCCTGGCCGAATGGTATGGCGAGGGCCGCATTGAACCGCGCGAAGGCGGCGCGGTGAGCCTGATGGGCGGGCATGTGCGCGGCGTCGTCACCGGCTGGCGGCCGCAGGAGTTCCTGGCCTACACCTGGAACGTGTTCGCGCCCGGCGAGGCGGTGTCGCGCTTTCCCGTTTCCTATCTGGAATTCACCCTGGCGGCAGAAGGCAAGGCCGTGCGCCTCACCCTCACCCACCGGCCCATCCCGCAGCCGATGCAGAACCAGACCGCGATGGGCTGGCACACCATGCTCGATCTCGTCGAGGCAGGGCTGAACGACGAATTCCCCAAACGCGCCGACATATTTCCAACCAACGCCGCGCTCTATGGCGTGGACATGAACAATCTGAGGTGATGCGATGAGTGCTTACGGCAAACTGGTTGATCCGCAGACGGTGGTGTTCGAACGGCTGCTGCCCGGCCCCATCGAACGGGTGTTCGCGTTCCTGTTCGAGGAAGACAAGCGCAAGCTGTGGTTCACCACAGGCGCCATGCCCACGACGCCGGGCGAGAAATTCCAGATGACCTGGAAGCACAGCACCTATTCGCCGAACAAATCCGTGGCCCCGGAGTCCATGAAGGAGATGGACGAGAAAGGCCACACCTCGACCAACACGCTCTTGGCCTGTGAGCCGCCCTATCGCCTGGTCTTTACGTTTGGCGAAGGAAAATACGGACCCGACAAGGCGACGGAAGTGGAATTCCTGCTGAAGCCCGAAGGCGACAAGGTGCGGCTGACCCTGACCCACAGCAAGATTCCCGAACGCAGCTATGTCCTGGGCGTCTCGGGCGGCTGGCATGCCCATCTGGATGTGCTGGAAATGCAGCTCAAGGGCGAAACGC
>JAQGLO010000036.1 GCA_028292825.1 Alphaproteobacteria bacterium
CGATGAAGCGCAGGCCCAGATTGTAGCGCAGGGCATGGCCGTCGATCAGTTCGTCGCCCACGACTTCGCCATACCAGGCATAGGATTTTTCCTCGATGGTGCCGGAATTGCCGCCGATGGCCGAGGAGGAGGAGAAGGGGTAGCCCTCGGTCACGCCGGAATGGGCGTTGGGCACCGCGTTGATGGCGGCCTGGTCGATGGCGTAATAGTTCGACGCCGCCAGGATCGCGGGATAATTGACGGACACAAAGCCCGCCGGTCCCGGACGCAGATAGCCCGCCAGCGCGCTCTGCGGCAGGGTTGAACCGGCAAAGCTCAGCGCCGGGAAGCCCGCGGTGTAGCCGGTGCCATAGCCGGGATAGGCCGGCACATTGCCGGCAGCCGCCGCATTGACGGCGGTGATGTTCGCGGCGGTATTGCCGGAATTCGCCACCACGCTCTCGCCGCGGCAGGCCGGCTGGCTGTTGCCGGCGGCCAGGAACTGGCTGGGGGCATCGCCGCACACCTGGTTCTGGAACTGCTGCGAGGCATCGATCGCGGTGATGGCGCGGAAGGCGTCGTCATAGGATGCACCGACACGCAACGCGATACGTTCGCCGCCCCAGCTGAAATCGGCGCGCGCGCCGCTGGTGGCGGTATAGCGCTTTTCGTCCTGCAGACGGGCGGCGCCGTTGTTCCACTGATAGTTGTTGGGGTCGTTGAGGTTGAGATTGCTGGTGATCGAGGGGAAAGCCGCGCCCGCCGGGTTGCTGAAATTGACATAGGCGCCGCCGGCCGGCGCCGCGCAGCCGGGCACCCCCGCGCCGTTGCCGGCGCTGGGACAAGTGGTGAGCAGGAAGGTGGGGGAGTCGCGGAAGAAGTGGCTGCGGGTGGCGTTGACCTGGAAGTCCAGCTTCATCAGGTCGTTGATCCGCCAGCTGCCGCCGGGATTGATGCTGAAAAAGTCCGCCTTCTCCTTGTAGGGACGCGCTTCCAGGAAGAACTGTGAATTGGCGAAGGTGCCCGACTGCACCACGCCGCCGATGCCGGTGCCGCCGGCGCCAACCGGCGCGGTGGCGGTCACCTGACCGATCTGGCTTTGCGAACCCGGGTCCAGCACGACATTTTCGGGGATCAGCGGCTGGCTGCCGGCGCCGGCGCGCACGCCCCAGTCGATATCGCTGCGGTCATAGCTGTTGAAGGTGCGGCCACCGATCAGGTCCATGTAGAAATGCAGGTCCTCGCTGGGACGCCATTCCAGGCTGGCGACCGCGTTGTAGCGGTCGCGGTTGCCGGATTCGTACATCGAGCGGCCCAGGCGCGGCAGCAGCAGGTTGGAAATCTGGGTCGAGGTCAGGCCGGGATTGAGCTGTTGCAGGGTGGCCTGGGTTATGGCCGAGCCCGGCACCAGACCGCCGGTGGTGACGTTGGCGGGAACGGTAGTCGGCAAGGTCCAGAAGGCGGCGCCCAGCTGTTCGCAGACCGCGGCGGTGGCGGTGGCCCCGACATTGCCGCATTGCGCCGTGCTCAGGGTGGGCGTGCCCCAGCCGGCATTGCCGTCTTCCCAGCCATTGGTGAAGATCTTGTTCTGCACCCCGGCCACGCCGATCAGCGCACCGAAATCGCCCCAGGTGTCGGAGACGATCAGCGAGCCGCGCTCGCCCATGGTGCTGGCGCCGCTATAGTCGCTGCCCTGGGCATTGTAGGTGATGCGGAAGCCTTCGCGGTCGAACGGACGGGCGCTGCGCAGGTTGACGTTGCCGGCGGCGCCCCCTTCCAGCATGTCGGCGGTCGGCGACTTGGACACCGACAGCTGGGAGAACAGCTCGGTGGGGAACATGTTCAGGTCGACTTCGCGGTTGGCGTTGGACTGGTCGGCCGCGCCGGTGGAGGCGATGGCGACATTGGCGCCGTTCAGCGTCACCTTGGTGAAATTGGTGCCCAGGCCGCGGATGGAGACATTGACGCCTTCGCCATCGACTTCACGGCTGATGGTGACGCCGGGAATGCGGTTCAGCGATTCCGCGATATTGGTGTCGGGAAACTTGCCGATATCCTCGGCGAACACGGTGTCGGTGAAGTTGGTGGCGTTGCGTTTCGCATCCGTGGCTTTTTCCAGCGACGCGGCATAGCCGGTGACCGTCACTTCCTCGACGCCGTTGGCGGCGACCTGCTGTGCCAGGGCGGCGGGGGCGCACAGCATCATGGCGGCCATCATGACGCCGCTCAACAAGGCCGCGCGGACAGGCGACGGGGTGTGCGAAAGACGGATTCCAGCTGTCGGATGCATGCGAATTTCCCTCCTGTGCCTTGCGGCGTATTTTTTTGATCCCCGCAGCCTTCGGCTTTGGGTGCGCCGCTTATGTTAGCGGTCACATTATTTCAAGAAATATATCCGATGTTTTCAACCGTCAAGATGGTGTTTGTGACCGCTACCGCGTTTTGCCGACAAACCGTCAGCGCGAGGGGCACCGTGCGGCTAAAGCGCGATGCTGCTTTGCGGCATGCCAGGCGTCTCGACATCGAAGCGAAACAGCCCGCCCGCGAGCGGCTGTCCAGCCAGCGCCTCGCTATTCAGACCCTTGCGCGCGGTGGTGGCGTAGGCCGTTTTCAATTGTGCACCGCCGAACGCGATCTTTGTGACATTGGCCACCGGAAAGCGGACAGTCTGCAGCAGTTCGCCCCGCGCCGAGTAACGCCGCACGCCCCAGCCTGCGAACAGGCCGGTCCACAGGCAGCCGTCCTGGTCCACCACCGGGCCATCGGGATAGCCGGCGCCGTCTTCGATGCGAACAAGGATTCGCCGGTTCGACAACGCGCCGTCCGGCGCCACGTCGAAGGCGTAGATCAGCTTCTGCAGGGTGTCGGTGTGATAGAGCGTGGCGCCATCGGGGCTGAAGGCGGGACCGTTGGTGATGACATAGCCATCGTCCATCACCCTGAGATCGCCGCCGTCCAGGCAATAGAGCTTGCCCGTGGCCGCGCCTTCTCCGTCATCCATGGAGCCGAACCACAGTCGTCCTTTGGCATCCACCGCGCCGTCATTCAGGCGGTTGCCGGGCAGATCCGGTTCGACGGTGCAGATCAGCGCGAAGCTGCCATCGGCGGGATTGAAATCGTAAAGCCCGGTCCTGGCCCCGGCCAGGAAATGCCCGTTGCTAAAGGGCGCGAGAAAGCCGACCTCGGATGGCGCATCCCAGCTTTGGGACGGGCCTTCGGGATCGAAACGATGGATCTTTTTCGACTTGATGTCGGTGAACCACAGCGCCCCGTTCCACCACACCGGGCCTTCGCCCAGCACGGCCGCCAGCGGCCAGACGCAGGCGGGCGTCAGCCCCATCCCGCGTCGATCCAGTATTCGTGGCCGGTGCAGAATTTGCCGTCATCCGACGCCAGGAACAGCACCAGCGCCGCGACATGCTCGGGCAGCACCCGGCCCTTGAGGCACTGCGCGGCCACGATCTCGGCCTCGCCTTCGGGCGTGTACCATTTCTCCTGGCGCGGGGTTTTCACATTGCCCGGCACCACGGTGGTGACGCGGATAGCGTCGCCGCCCAGCTCGCGCGCCAAAGCGCGGGTCATGCCCTCGATGGCGGCCTTGGCGGTTTCGTAGAGCAGCAATCCGGGCAGGCCCAGATGCCAGGAGATCGAACCCAGATTGACGATGGCGCCGCCGCCCCGCGCCTTCATGCCGGGCGCAGCCGCCTTGGCCGCGAACAGCATGTGGCGCAGATTGACCGCCATGCGCCCGTCCCAATAGGCGGGCGTGATGTCTGCCAAGGTGTGGCGGTCGTCATTGCCGGCATTGTTGATCAGCGCATCGACCGGGCCCAGGGCCTGGAAAAATTCGTCCAGGGCAGCGAGGTCCGTGAGATCGGTCTGGTGGAACACGGTCCTGCCCGGCGCGTCCTTCAGCCGGGACACCAATGCTGCACTTTCATCTTCCAGAATGTCGATGAAATGGGTTTCCGCGCCCTGCCGGGCAAAGGCTTCCACCAGCCCGGCGCCGATGCCCGAGCCGCCGCCCGTCACCACGACGCGCTTGCCCTTCAGGCTGGGATAGATGGCGGATGACATGGCTACCATTTTTTCTGGTTGCGCTAACAATAGCAGCCGGTTGGCGCTGTCAAGACTTGGCCGGACCGCTGCGGGCCTTGCGCCCTGACGGCGGGGCGGCCGTGGATTCGCGCTTGATGAGCGTGAATTTCAGCGATTTGTGCACGACCTGCGCGGGTTTTCCGGCGCGGCGGCCCTTGATCTGTTCGATCAGCAACCGCACCGCCTCGCGCGCCATGTCGGCGATGGGCTGGCGCACCGTGGTCAGCTCGGGCCACACGGTGGTGGCCAGCGGGGTATCGTCGAACCCGGCAATGGCGACATCGCCCGGAACCTCCAGACCCTTGCGGTGGGCCACGGCGACGGTGGCGGCGGCCATGTCGTCATTGGAGGCGAAGATGGCGGTGGGATCATAGTTGGAGAACAGCCGCTCCGCTGCCTCCATGCCCGACCGGTAGGTGAAGTAGCCCTGCGCCACCTGGTCGGTGCCGACCGAAAGGCCCGCTTCCGTCATGCCTTCGATATAGCCGCGGAAGCGCTGGCCCGAAGCGGTCTGGTTGGGATGGCCGTTGATGAAGCCGATGCGCTTGTGGCCCAGCGACAGCAGGTGCCGCGTCATGGCGCGCGAAGCTTCGAAATCATTGATGCTGACAGCGGACAAGCCGGCCGCCGGGCGGCCCGACGCCACCAGCACCGCCGGAATGCCGGCCTCCTCCACCGCCTTCAGCGCTTCCTCGGAATCGCACAAAGGCGCCGGCAGGATCACGCCATCGATGCCGCCCCGGACCAGGCGCGCGATCGCCTCGCGTTCGGTCTCGATCCTTTCGCATTGCTCGATCACCAGCTGGCTGCCGGAAAGGCTGGATTCCTCCAGGCTGCCCAGCAGGAATTCGCTGAGATAGGCGGCGCTGGGATTGGAATAAAGGATGCCCAGATGCATGGCATCGGCGGACGCCAGGCTGCGCGCCGCCAGATTGGGCGAATAGCGCAACGCCTTGACCGAGGCGGCGACCTTGAGGCGGGTCTCCTCGCGCACATTGGGTTCGGAATTGATCACTCGCGACACCGTCATGGGCGAGACGCCGGCGTGCTTGGCCACGTCATGGATGGTGACGACGCTGCCGCTTTTGCGGCCAGTCTTCTTGATCATTGGCTCCCCCCAAAGTGGGCCTGACAGACCGTCAGACTAGCAGGCGCATCGCGGCGCGTCAGCCCTTGGCCTTGCGCCTGGGCGCGGAGGATTCGCGCTTGATCAGCGTATAGTCCAGCAGCTGGTGCACCATCTGGGGAACCGCGCCGGTGCGCTTGGCGCGGATTTGTTCGATCAGCAGCCGCACCGCCTGGCGCGCCATGTCGGAGATGGGACGGCGCACCGTGGTCAGCTCCGGCCAGATCATGGTGGCCAGCGGGGTATCGTCGAACCCCACCACCGCGATGTCGCGCGGCACGTCCAGCCCGCGGCGATGGGCGACGGCGATGGTGGCCGCCGCCATGTCGTCATTGGAGGCGAAGATGGCGGTGGGATTCCAGCCATTGCCCAGCAGCCGCTCCGCCGCTTCCAGGCCCGAGCGGTAAGTGAAGAAACCTTGCGCCACCTGGTCGGGGCCGACACTGAGGCCCGCTTCGGTCAGGCCTTCGATATAGCCGCGAAAGCGCTGGCCGGTGGCGGTGTGGCCGGGATGGCCGTTGATGAAGGCGACGCGCTTGTGGCCCAGCGACAGCAGATGCCGCGTCATCTCGCGCGAGGCTTCGAAGTCATTGATGGAGACGGCGGAAAAGCCAGGCGATGGCGGGCCCGACGTCACCAGCACGGCGGGGATGCCGGCATCCGCCACCGCCTTCAGCGCCTCCTGGGAATCGCACAGCGGCGCGGGCAGGATGATGCCGTCGATGCCGCCGGTGGCGGTGAGGCGCTGGATGGCGCGCTTCTCGCTTTCCACATCCTCGCACTGTTCCAGCACCAGCTGGCAGCCCGACAGGCTGGACTGTTCCAGGGCCCCCAGCAGCAACTCGCTGAGATAGGCGGCGGTGGAGTTGGCGTAGAGGATGCCAATCAGCACCGTCTCGGCGCTGGCCAGGTTGCGCGCCGCCAGGTTGGGCGAATAGCGCAGGCTCTTGATCGAGAGATTGACCTTGTCGCGCGTCTCGGGGCGGACACGGCCTTCGGAGTTGATGACCCGCGACACCGTCATGGGCGAAACGCCGGCATGGCGCGCCACATCATGGATGGTGACGCCGCTGCCGCTGCGGCGCGGACTTTTCCTGGCCAATAAAGCGCCCTCCGGTTGCGCCGTGTTTAGCAAAAGCGTCACGGCTTGGACATGCGGCTGTTGTCGCGGCCCCCTTGGGATAGACGTTGACGGACCCGCCGGTGCCGGAATATCGCTTTTGTGCCCGTTATCCAGGATGCGCCATGACCCTTTACGGCAACAAGAGCGACGGCACGGCGGTCACCGCCCATACGCTGGGCAATGCCCGGCTTTCCGCCACCATACTGGACATGGGTGGCACCATCACCGCCATCGCGGTGGAGGGATGCAATGTGGTGCTGGGGCTGGATGGATTGGCGGCCTATGAAGCCAGCGGCTCATGGAACTGCGTGATCGGCCGCTATGCCAACCGGCTGAAGAACGGCTTTACCCTGGACGGCACGCATTATCCGCTGGTGCAGGACGCCAACGGCATCACGCTGCATGGCGGAAAGGGACATTCCTGGGGGGCGCGACTTTGGACGCTGGTGGAAGCCGGACACGATTTCCTGGCGCTGCGGCTGGTCAGCCCCGATGGCGACCAGGGCTTTGCCGGCGCCGTGACGGTGGACGTGACGTATACCCTGGCGGATGACGGCTTGCGGCTGGACTATACCGCCGTCAGCGATGCGCCCACGCCCATCAATCTCACCAACCATCTTTATTTCAACCTGGCGGGCGAAGGCCCGGTGACGGCGCAGCTGCTGCAGCTCAATGCCGACGCCGTGACGCCGACCGACGAACACCAGATCCCCAGCGGCGAGATTGCATGCGTCGCCGGCACGGCGTTCGATTTCCACGAACCGACCGCAATCGGCGCGCGGGTGGATTCCGAAGAAGCCCAGATGAGGCTGGCGCGCGGGCTGGATCACAATTTCGTGCTGAACCGCACGTCGCCGGAGGCGCTGGACTGGGCGGCGCGTCTGACCGACCCCGCCAGCGGGCTGGTGCTGGAAGTTCTCACCACCGAACCGGGGATACAGGTCTATTCGACCAACAATGTGAAAGGCACCCAGCGCAACGCGGCCGGCGCGATGATCCAGCCGCGTGACGGACTGGCGCTGGAAACCCAGCATTTCCCCGACAGCCCGAACCAGCCGGCTTTCCCAACCACCATCCTGCGGCCCGGCGAGACATTCCGCTCGACCACCCTGTTCCGCTTCCCGTAAACTGATCCCATGCCCTTGCACCCCGAGGCGGCGCTGGCCATTCAGCGCGCAGGCGATCTGCCCACCGATCTGTCACCGGCGGAATTGCGCCTGGCGTATGAGAAGCAACGCCTGACCTTGTTGCCGGAAAAGCCGCCGGTGGCGGTGACCTATGAACTCTCCATTCCCAGCGACTATGGCCCCATCCCGGCGCGCTTCTATCGCGCTGCCAAGAGCGGCACGCCCTGCCCGTTGCTGGTTTATTTCCATGGCGGCGGCTTCATGCTGGGAACCCTGGCCTTGTACGACACCGCCTGCCGCCGCCTGGCGGTGCAGGGCGGTTGCGCCGTGCTGTCGGTGGATTACCGCATGGCACCGGAAACGATTTTTCCCGGCGCGGTGCTGGATGCCTATGCCGCCACGCGCTGGGCCAGCGACCATGCCGCGCTGCTGACCATCGATCCCGCCAGGATCGCGGTCGGCGGCGACAGTGCCGGCGGCAACCTGGCCGCGGTGGTGGCGCAGATGGCGCAGGATTCACGGGACTTCATGGTGGCGCTGCAGGTACTGATCTATCCCATGACCGACCAGAGCCGCGAATATCCGTCCTATGCGCGCAACGAAAGCGGCTACATGCTGACGCGCAAGGCCTTGCACTGGTTCATGGACAATTACATCCCCGATCACGCCGACAGGCTGGACCCGCGCGCTTCGCCCATGCTGCGCGAAAACCTGAAGGGCCTGCCCCCGGCGGTGGTGATCAGCGCAGAGTTCGATCCGCTGGTGGACGAGAATGAAGCCTATGCCAAACGGCTGACGGAGGCCGGCGTCGCGACCGAGTATGTCTGCTTCCCCGGCATGATCCATCCGTTCTTCACCTTGGGCGGCGTGATCGAAGACGCCGCAAAGGCGGAAGCCCTGATCGCCAAACATCTGCGCGGGTTGTCGGTATGAAGTATTGTCTTGTTGCGCTGGCATTGTTGGCGGCGCTGCCAGTACTGACAATACCAGCGGGGGCCCGCAGCCTGACCAGCACGGTGACGGAAAGCGACCGCGTCGAGCATCTGCGTCCCGAATTCAAGATCCCGGACGAACCCAACCAGCTTTTCTATGTCCAGCGCTCGCCCAACGCCAACACCGTGATCTATGCGGCGAAGCTGGACGGTCATGGCGAGATCAATCGCGCCGACCCGGTGGACGCCTTCTGGCGCAAGTTCAATATCGACGGCAGCAGGCAGCCGCTGAATTTCATCGAACGCAATATCGCCTATGGCGCCCATGCGGACCCTTCGGTCCAGGGCAAGCCCGTCACCTTCACCATCGCCGCCCTGCCCGAACGCAAGCTGACCCTGACGCTGGACGCAAACAAAAAGCCGCAAGCGCTGATGCAGATCGGCACGCACACCGTGAAGGTGGCTTACGTCTATCTGCAGGTGGTGGAAGGCGGCCTGATGCCCGACGTGCCGGCGCTGGATGTCTTCGGCACCGACATCGCCAGCGGCAAGGCGATCCACGAGCATATTCTCAAGAAATAAGCTTCGGCGTTTCCCTGATGCCAAGCCCGCGCTTGTGCTGGATGCGCGCCAGCACGCCGGCCGCCGCCGCCAGCAGCAGGCCGGGCACCACCCAGCTCGCCTCGACCGACGAGATGTAGCCGAACTCGCCCATCAAAGAGAAAGCCCGGGATGCGAAATGGGCCAGATAGCCCGCCAGCAGCACGCCCACCAAGGCGATCCAGCGGGTCCGGTAGGCGAAGAACAGCATCGACAGCGACGCACCGAACAGCGCCATGGCGACGGCCAGCAGCGGCTCGGCATACACCGCCTGGAGCCGGGTGCGGTAGCCAAACGCGTCGCGCGACACCAGATGCGCGCGTGAAAGCGTCTTGAGTTCGCCCAGCCGCAGATATTGCGGGGAAAGTCCCAGATTGTGCAGCCACTGGTCGTTCAGGGCCATCACGATGGTGCGGCTACGGAACGGGGATTCTGTTTCCTGGCCGGTGGGACCGGTGGACAGCACATTGCCCTGGTCGGTGAAATCGGCGCGCCAGTAGCGGCCATCTTGCAACAACCATCGCCCGCCGGGCAGTGGGCTGGCACTCGCCGCGGTATCCACCTCATAGAGATGACCCTGGCTGTCGAGCTTGTAGATGGTAGTGTTGCGCAGTTTCACCGGCGGGCCATATTCGATCTCGGCGCGCAGCAGGCCGTCCTGCAGCGCGATCCAGTGATTGCCGCCGCGTTGGCTGCGGTCCAGCCGGATGCCTTCGCGGCCCAGCTTCTCGTCGATCTGGACATGGATGGCGGCGGGGCGCAGCAGCGCGTCCACCACGAACAGGCTGGCGCCCATCGCCAGCCCCACCAGCAGCGCCGGCACCAGACACAGCAGCGGCGAGCGGCCGCTGTTCCAGACCAGCATGCGTTCGCGCGATTCGGTGAAGGCGCTTTCGGCCCAGACCACGCCCAGGAACGTGGCGAAGGGCAGGAAGGGCGGCAGCAGGTCGGGCAGCCGCAGTGCCGTCAGCTTGACGATCTGCAGCACCACCAGTGGCCCGCTGCCGGGCAGCAGCGCCACCTGCGGCCACAGGTCGATGGTCAGTGCGATGGTCATCAGCGCCGCCGCCACCATCAGGATGTGGCGCAGATAGGTGGCCAGCATGTAGCGGGTATGGATGCCCAGTGGCGCAAGGAAGATGGGGCGGGCGCCGCGCCGCTGCGGAAGGCTCATGACCGGGCCAGTTGCGGACGGACAAAATCATTGTGCCGCCACATCATCACGGTCAGCACGAGCCCCGCCACCGCCGCATAGAGAAGAAAGACCGGCAGCAGCGCCGCCGCGACGCTGAGGGGCGCCACCGCGTTGATCAGCGCCTCGGCGCCCAGATTGACCGACATCAGCGCCAGGCAGGACAAGGGCAGCGCGAACCAGTTGGTCAGCCGCGTCGTGAAGGCCACGCCCAGCAGCGCCACCAGCGGCGCCAGGAATGAGAGCAGGCTGCGGGAGAACCGCTCCGCCAGCAATCGCATCTGGGCGGCGCGGGCGTCCGGCGTGTGATGATCCGGCACGAACAGCTGCTCGACCACGGTCTGCTCGGGCGTGTTGCTGCTGCGGTCGGTGAAGGGCAGCAGCTGGTCCACCATCATCAGCTGGCTCATGTCGCGCACCTTCATGTTGATGCGCGGGACTTTCAGGTCTTCCAGGCCGGTGCTGCGGATCGCATCGGGACGGGTGAGCGCATCGCCGGCGCTGGGAATGGGATGGGCGTCCGCGAAAGTGTGCGAGGTGAAGTCGTTCAGGTTCAGCACAATGCGGCCGCTGCGATCGGGCCCGTCCAGCCGCGCCTGGGCGGCGGTGACGACGCGCGAGGTATGAGGCGCGATCTGCTGATAGACGAAGAGTGTGCGGTCCTTGCCGGGCTGGCGCGCATCGATCACCGGTACGCCGCCGGGCGCGGTGGGCGGCGGCGCGCCGTCCGTCACATGGTCCATGGCATAGGCGACATAGGAGGGGAAGTAATAGAACTCGCCCTTGGCCACGCCTTTCTTCA
>JAQGLO010000050.1 GCA_028292825.1 Alphaproteobacteria bacterium
CGCCTGGGGCGACAGGTCGGTATCGTCGGGATTGGCGTCGGCATAGGCGCGGAAGCCGGCAGCGGCTTCGGGATATTGCGCCTTGGCCATCAGGTTCATGGCGCTGTCATACTGGCGGCTGTTGCCGCCGCCCATCAGGGCCTGGCCGGAGGCCGGCCCGGAATTCATCGGGCCGCTATTCATCGGCAAAGTGCCCAGGTTGCCGGGCGGTCGGCCACGGGTCGAAGCAGACGGGGGCGGCGCGCTGGTGAAGCCGCCCGTGTTCGGGCCGCCATTGCCGGTGGCATCGATCGGCGGCAGCGAGTCGCCGGGGCGCAGGCCCGACTGGGAATAGGGCTGGGGGGCGACGCTGGCGCCACTGGAGGCGGCGGCGCAGTTCATGGAATCGCCGGCGCCCAGCTGCTGCGCCGACAGGGTGCAAAGCCGGTAGGCAAAGTCCTTCTGCATGCGGTCGATCTTGTCGTTCTGGACCTGGATCTGGTGCTGCAGCTCTTCATTGGTGCCGGTGGCCTGGCTGAGGCTGGAGGTCAGGCCGCGAATCTTGTCTTCCTGGTCGCGGATGCGGTCGGACTGCTGGCGGGCCTGGTTGGCAAGGTCGGAGAGCTGCTGGTCCTGGGAGGCTTCATGCGCCTTCTCCTCGTCGCTGGGACCGAAAATCTGCGCGCTCGCGGGCGCGCCCAGCATCACCAGGGCAAACGCGGAAACCAGTAAATGCTGCTTGATCATGACCGACCTTTTGAAAAAGCCTGCAAAGCAAAAAAGGGGCGCGGGATTTTTCCCACGCCCCTTTTATTTTACAAGCGCAAATTACGAATTCGCGCCGCCGGTGACGGTGGTGACGCCGCGGCGGTTCTGCGCATAGCAGGCGTCGCTGGATTCGGTGCAGATCGGGCGTTCCTTGCCATAGGAGACGGTTTCCACGCGGCCGGTCGAGACGCCCTGGCTGACCAGGAATTCCTTCACGGCATTGGCGCGGCGGGCGCCCAGCGCCAGATTGTATTCGCGGGTGCCGCGTTCGTCGGCATGGCCTTCAACGGTGACGCGGACGGACGGATACTTGGCCAGCCAGGCGGCCTGGCGGCCCAGCAGGGTCTTGTCGGCATCTTCGACATTGTATTCGTTGTAGCCGAAATGGACGGTGTCGCCGACATTGACGCGCAGGTCTTCGGCCGAGCCCGGGATGATGCTGGAGGTAACAGGGGCGGCCTGGGCCATCGGCGCCGGTGCGGCCGGCGGGGGCGCGGTGTTCACCGCTTCCTGCTTGTGGGTGCAGGCACCCAGCAGCAGCGCCGCCGACAGGCAAGCAAATTTCAGGGCAGTGGGAAAACGGGTCATCACGAATCTCCTGGCAGCGAAGGCCAACGGTGCGGGCGGCCGGTCGCTTAAGAATTAACAACGCACCTAATCGTCAAACGCATTAAAGGGCAAAAAGAGCCAAAAAATGGCACTTGCGTAATAATTACGCGAATCTAGGAAAAGCAGCTTACTGGATCAAGGGCGACCAGGCCGGATCGGAAGCCGAACCGGGAGTCAGGACACGTCTTTCGTTGCGCCCGGTCACGTCCACCGACCAGATCTGCGAGCCGCTGCCGCCGCGCCCGCTGCGGCTGAACATCAGGACACGGCCATTGGGCGCCCAGGTGGGGCCTTCGTCTTCATAGCCATTGGTCAGAACACGCTCGCCGGAGCCGTCCGCGTTCATCACCCCCACCGCGAAGGTGCCGCCGCTCTGGCGGGTAAAGGCGATCTTGTCGCCGCGCGGGCTCCATACCGGGGTGCCGCTGCGGCCCGCGCCGAAGGTGATGCGATGCTGGTTCGAACCATCGGCGTTCATCACATAGATCTGCTGGCTGCCGCCGCGGTCCGATTCAAACGTGATCTGGCGGCCGTCCGGCGAGAAGCTGGGGGCGGTATCGATGGCCGGATCGGTGGTCAGGCGGCGGATGGCGCGCGAACGCAAATCCATCACATAAATGTCAGAATTGCCGCCCGCCTCCAGAGTCAGCGCCACCTGGTTGCCGTCGGGCGAGAAGCGCGGCGAGAAGGTCATGTTGGGGAAATTGCCCAGCATCTCCTGCTTGCCGGTTTCGAGGTCGAACAGATACACGCGCGGCTTGGAGCCGATATAGGACATGTAGGCGATCATCTGCGCTGTGGGATTGAAGCGCGGCGTCAGCACCATGTAGCTGCCATTGGTGAGGAAGTTCGGATTGGCGCCGTCCTCGTCCATGATCGCCAGCCGCTTGACGCGCTTGAGGGCCGGGCCGGTCTCCGAGATGAAGACGATACGGGTGTCGAAATACCCCTTCTCGCCGGTGATGCGCTCATAGATGGCGTCGGAGATCAGGTGCGCGACGCGGCGCCAGTTCTCCGGCTGGGTGAAGAATTGCTGACCCACCATCTGGGTCTCGCCCGACACGTCCCACAGGCGGAAATCGGCGCGCAGGCGGCCGTCAGGCTGCATGGTCACCTGGCCGGTCACCAGGCCCTGGGCCGTGATGGCGCGCCAGCTGGCGAAATTGGGCACGGTGTTGATGTTGGTGATGTGCTCGGCAAAGCCCTTGGGATCGAGCGGACGGAACAGGCCGGAGCGTTCCAGGTCGGCGCGAACCACGCCCGCGATATTGGCGCCGGCGGCGGCATCGCCGGGGGTGCCGGGCAGGAAATCGGGGATGGCGATGGGCAAAGGCTGGGCATTGCCCTGCGTCACGTCCAGCTGCAACGCCGCCTGCGCGGGAGCGATGGAAAGCGCCACCAATGCGGCAAAGGCGAGGAAAAATCGTTTCATGAAATTCTCCGGGTATGGGGCTCAAACACCGATGGCGCCCTATTGTTCCAACATCTGGCGGGGATCGAAGCGCAGCGGATTGACCTCCGACCAGACATTATAGCGATCCTGCGGCAGGCTGTAGGGCTGGCACTGATAGATGGCGCGGCTGGCGGCTTCGGCGCTGGCGCGGGTGAAGCTGTTGCCGTTGCGGGTGAGAAGCTCCAGCGAGGCCACCCGTCCGTCGCGGGTCAGCTGCAGGTCGTAATCCACGATGGCGTCGGCGGGATTGGGCGGGAATATCTGCAGGCTCGAGCAGCGGCGAATCTGGGCGCGCAGGGCGTCGGCGATGTCGGCGGTCATGGCCGTGCCCAGCCCCACCGCCTGGATGGTGCGCGGACCGGCCTTGGCGTTCTTCACCGGCTTGTCCGGCTTGGTCAG
>JAQGLO010000059.1 GCA_028292825.1 Alphaproteobacteria bacterium
GGCCTGGGCCGTGGTGTCGGTCACCGGCGGACGGGTGGGAATGCTGGCCAGGTCGGGCGTGGTGGTCGCGGCGTCGGCCTGGGCCTGCTGCTGGCTGTCGGTGGGAAACTGGGTATCGGCCGGGGTGGAATCGTCGCTCAGCAGGCCGGTGGGATCCAGATCGGCCATGGTGGAACAGCCGGACAGGCCCAGGCTCAGCACAAGGACCGCCATCGCAACCGGACGCGCAGTGTGTTTGGTCATGACTTCAGACTTCCCGACTAGCTTTGCGCGGTTCACGCGCCAACCCCATGACATCGCGCCCTGATCCGCGCGCGCCAAACCCACCCGCCGATATACCGCGACCCGCGCCCGCGCGCCAGCGACCCCGCGCTTAAATCGCGTGAATGATTGCGATATTTCGGCGCGAGGGCGCGGCTTTTGGCTGTCTTGCGGGTGTCACCGTGGCCGGGCTATCACACTCCCCAGCCATGGCAGCGACCGACACCGGCAAGGACAAGACGCCCGAATCAGCATCCGGCCTCAACAGCCAGGAATTCGCGCGCAACATGCTGACCGTCGGCATGAAGAGCCAGCAGCTGTTGCTGGACTTTGCCGGCCGCATGGCCAAGCGCGACAAGGCCGCGCCGCTCGACCCGCTCAACATCTCCGGCGCCATGATGACGCTGGTGAAAGCCATGAGCGGTGACCGCGAGGCGGTGACGGCAGCACAGACCGAATGGTGGAACAACTTCGCCACTTTGTGGGAAACCACCGCCCGGCGCATGCTGGGCGGCGAGGCCCCCAGCGTGGTCGAGCCCGCGGCCGGCGACCGCCGCTTCCGCGCCGAAGCCTGGCAGCAGAATGAGATTTTCGGCTTCATCAAGCAGAGCTATCTGCTGACCGCCAACGCCATGCAGGACATGGTGGGCAAGCTGCACGGCCTGGACGAAAGCGAACGCCGGCGGGTGGGTTTCTATACCCGCCAGTTCGCCGACGCCTTCGCCCCCACCAATTTCCCCCTCACCAATCCCGATGTCCTGAAGGCCACCATCGCCTCCAATGGCGAGAACCTGGTCAAGGGTCTGGACAACCTGCTGGCCGATATCGAGCGCGGCCATGGCGAGCTGTCCATCCGCCAGTCGGCCGACGGTTTCGTGATCGGCGAGAATGTTGCCACCGCACCCGGCAAGGTGGTGTTCCGCAACAATGTCATGGAATTGCTGCAGTATTCTCCGACCACGGATGAAGTCCATGCGCGGCCGCTGCTGATCTTTCCGCCCTGGATCAACAAGTATTACATCCTCGACCTGCGGCCCGAGAACAGCTTCGTGCGCTGGCTGGTAGGCCAGGGCTATACCGTCTTCTTGGTCAGCTGGGTGAACCCCGGCGCCGACATGGCCGAGGCCGGGTTCGAGGAATACATGACAGGTGGCATCTTCGCTGCTCTGGACGCGGTGGAGAAAGCCACCGGCGTGCGCGACCCCAACTGCGTCGGTTATTGCATCGGCGGTACGCTTTTGGCTGCCACGTTGGCATACATGGCAGCCAAGAAGGATGATCGCGTCCACAGCGCCACCTTCTGGGCTGCCCAGACCGATTTCAGCGAGGCCGGCGAGCTGTCGGTGTTCGTGGATGAAGCCCAGCTGGACGCCCTGAAGGCCAAGATGGAGAGCGAAGGCGGCGTGCTGCCCGGCTCCAAGATGGCGGGCGCCTTCAACATGCTGCGGGCCAATGACCTGATCTGGTCGTTCGTCATCAACAATTACATGCTGGGCAAGCAGCCCATGCCGTTCGACCTGCTCTATTGGAACAGCGACACGACGCGGATGCCGGAGAAGCTGCATCTGTCGTATCTGCGCAGCTGCTACAAGGAGAACGCGCTGGCGCTGGGCAAGATGACGCTCGATGGCGTGAAGCTGGACCTGTCGAAGGTGAAGGTGCCGGTCTATTTCCAGTCGGCCAAGGAAGACCATATCGCTCCGGCGGCGTCGGTGTTCAAGGGCGCCAAGCTGTTCGGCGGGCCGGCGCGCTTCATCCTGGCCGGCAGCGGCCATATCGCGGGCGTGATCAATCCGCCGGCGGCGAAGAAGTATCAGTATTGGACAAACGACAAGAAGGCCGCCGACATGGAAACATGGCGCGCCGGCGCCAAGGAACAAGCCGGCTCCTGGTGGCCGGACTGGGACACGTGGCTGTCGAAACTGTCCGGCGAAAAAATTCGCGCACGGCAGCCGGGCGACGGCAAGTTGAAGGTGCTGGGCGATGCGCCGGGAACTTATGTGAAGGTTAAGGCGCAGTAGCGTCGTTCTTATTCGTCAGACTCTCGCATCCCCGGTACAAATATCCGCAGCATGAAATCCATGTCGTGGTGCGCGATCATACCAACGCCAATTACGATGAAGAAAAACATACCGCCTAAATCAAGATAGCCACCAAGGTCCGTATCAACGTTTACAAATCGCGGCACGGCCCAAACCCAGATAAAAGCCAAAGCGACGACTGCCAACCCGCAACGCCCTAAATTAGAAAACTCTCGCCAAGACCTCTTCAATTGATCCGCCCCGGATAGAGCCGCTCATTCTCGCCGCCGATCTGGTGGTAGAAGCCGGGCCCTTGCGCGCCGTTCTGCCAATAATCGCGGCCGGGTTTGACCAGGGACATCTCGCCTTTGAGATTGTGGACGTAACCCAGCCGCAGGGTGGTCAGATAGGTGGCGGCAAAATCTGTTTCGCCGCATTCCCCCTTGATGCAACGCAGCGATATGCGCGTCGCCAGCAGTTCGGGCGGACGCGGGAGCAGCGCCGGCGCGCCCGGCGAAGCGCAGCGCATGCTCAGCGCCACCGCGCCGACGAGCGGCTTAGCCCAGGCGACATCGCCGCCCGGTACGGCCGCCAGCCACAATGCGATGCGCCCGCCCGTGACGCGGTACAGCACAAAGCCCGCCCCGCCTTTCTGGTTGCCAAAGTCTCGCAGCACAAAGCCGAAGGGCCGGGTTTGCGGCGGCGTCAGTACCGCGGGGGCGCCGAAAGTGGCCTGCAGATAGGCTTTCACGAAGCTGTCCGCGTCCGTGCCGTTCAGCATGGCGCTCTGATAGATGGCATGGGCGAAGCCCTCCTCCGCCATGACATGGAACATGGAATTGTCGGCGGCGTGGCCGGCGACCTTCCATTCGGCAGGCGCAAAGACATTGCATTGGCCGCTGCCCAGTCCCGCCAGCGCCAGCGGCCTTATGGTCGGTCCACGCAGAATCCGCTTCGACCAAGCCGCATTGGCGGCGACACTGATGGGTACCGGGCCTTCCCGGGCCAGGGTACGCGGCGGATGCACGGAGAAATTCTTGCCGACCGGCGGCGCGGCGTCGAACACCAGCGCGATCTGCGCGGGATGCACTTCGCCCCGGGTGATGTCGTACAAAGTGAGGGTGATCCGGTCGCCGGCCGCGTGCGCCCGCACCAGATCGGAGGCTTGCCGCGCCGACACGACTTGGGTGCCGTCGATCGCGGCGACCACCTGGCCCTGTACGATCCTGGCTTTCTCGGCCGGGCTCCCCGCCATGACATCGGCCACCAGTGCCCCGCCCTTGGCCAGCAGCGGTGTGCGGGCGGAGGCCGCAGGAGTCATGGGGGCGAATTCAAGGCCCGAAAAGCCGCGCGACTTGGGCTGGTGATGCACGGCAAAGGCCACCACGCCCGCGAAGAGCGCGAGCGCGACGGCGACGGATACAGCAATGCCAAGCCAGCCACGAAGCATGGCCGGTTTCTAGCACAATTTTAGAGTCCGGTGGTTTCCGGCAGACCCAGCATGATGTTCATGTTCTGCACCGCGGCGCCGCTGGCGCCCTTGCCCAGATTGTCGAAGGCGGCAACCACCCGCGCCTGCCTTGCCTGGTCGTTGGCAAAGACATAGAGGGTCAGGCCGTTGCTGCCGGCCAGGATTTCCGCGTCCAGGGTCTTGGCGGCGGCGGCATCTTCCAGCGACGCGACTTTCACCAGCGGGCGGCCCTGATAGGCCTTTGCCAGCGTGGCATGGATGTCGCGCGGCGACGGCTTGCCGGGCAGTGCCCACAGTTGCAGCGGCACTTCCACCAGCATGCCGCGATAGAAGCGGCCGACGCTGGGTTCGAACAAGGGCGGATGCGCCAGTCCCGAATGGGACTGCATTTCGGGGATGTGCTTGTGGCTGAGGTTCAGGCCATAGATGCGCGAAACGCTTTGGGTATAGTCCTGCGCCTGCGCATTCTCGTATTCCGCGATCATGCTCTTGCCGCCGCCGGAATAGCCGGAGACGCCGCCCGCCGTGACGGGGAAATCCGCCGGCACCAGGCCGGCGCGCACCAGCGGACTGACGATGGCCAGAAAGCCGGTGGCCCAGCAGCCGGGATTGCTGACCCGTTTGGCGGCCGCGATACGGGCATAGCCGTCCGGTTCCAGCTCGGCGAAACCATAGGTCCAGCCTTCGGCCACGCGATGGGCCGTCGAGGCATCGATCACGCGGGTCTGGGGGTTTTCGATCAGGGTGACGGCCTCGCGCGCCGCCTCGTCCGGCAGGCACAGGATCACCAGGTCGGCCGCGTTCAGCGCGGCCTTGCGCGCGGCGGCATTCTTGCGATCGGCGTCGGAGAGCGCAATCAGCGACAGCCCGGCGCGGCCCGCCAGGCGCTCGCGGATCTCGAGCCCGGTGGTGCCGGCGGCCCCGTCGATGAAGATTTTGGCGTCTGTGCTCATCTCAATTCCCATGCCCCGTCCAATTGACAGCGGCGCCGCGTGCCTTTTAGCTGAACCTGCCCCGTCAATCAGCCTGTCGGGGCGTGCATCGGCCCTGCGCCGGGCGCAGGGGTAGTGCCTGCAAAACTGGGGGTAGCGGCATGGATACGCAAGCCATATTCGACAACTACAAGCGCACCATCACCGAGCATTATTTCGACATGAGCGGCCGGGTCGGGCGCGGCCAGTTCTGGTGGTTCGTGCTGGCCAACTTCATCGCCTCGCTCCTGGCGCATATCGTCGGCTCTATCCTGCACCTGCCCCTGGGCGAACTGTACAATCTCGCCGTGCTGCTGCCCGCCATGAGCATCGGCGCCCGGCGGCAGCAGGACATCGGCAAGAACGGCCAGCTGGTGTGGATTTTGCTGATCCTGGTCGCCATCACCCAGGTGGTGGGCGTCCTGACAGCACTGACCTTTGCCTTTGCCGGACTGTTCGGCCTGCTGTTCGTGCCGGGCCTGAGCCTCATCGGCATCGCGTGCCTGGTCGTGGCGGTGGTGCTGATCTGGTTCTGGTGCCAGCCCGGCGATCCCGGTCCCAATGCCTTCGGTCCGGCGCCGCCGACATTTGATCCGCGCCCGGTGTGAACGGGCTGAACTATGACGGGAAACGAAACAATTGCTCCCGCCGATACGGCAGAGCCCAGGAAACGAGATATCTGGGATAAGGCCGATATCATCGGCAAGCTCACCGGATCCATCCTGATACCGGTCGTGGTCGCCTCGACCGGTATCTATGTCAATGCCGCGCTTCAGGAGCGCGCCTCGAAACAAAAGACCTTCGAGATAGCGATAACCATCCTGCAGTCAAAGGACAGTTCCATCCCCCAGCTTAAAGCCTGGGCGCAGTCGGTTTTTGCCGAAACGGTCGCGGGGGCGAACCAACCCTTGCCTGCCGCGGCCCAGAAAGAACTCTCCGTTCGTAGATTGCCGACGTCTGGGGTGGACGTCGTGCCTGATATCACCGCGAAAATGGAAGGTTTTAGTGCGGTTCCTTACAAGGACCCAATCGGCCAATGGGTGATCGGCTATGGCCATACCCGGGGCGTTGGGGCCGGATACACCGGCTATAACCGAAACTCAGGCCAAGGCGTTTCTGGCCGATGACATGCAGTATGCCTTCCGCGCCATCGATGAAAGCATCACGGTGCCCTTGAGCAGAAATCAGCGCAGCGCCCTTGCCGATCTGATTTGGCAGATCGGCGCTGCGAGTTTCAAGAGATCGAGCTTGGTGAAAGCCATCAACGACCGGAACGTCACCCGGATTCCCGTATTGTTCATGGCCTACAACAAAGTGGGCCGCAAAATATCGCCCGGGCTTACCAAGCGACGGAAGCGGACATCGCGCTATGGAACGAGGCGGATGGGTTGGAAGGACCGCCCCCCCCGCCGCCGTAAGCCACCTAGCTCTTGGGGCAACCCGGCAGCGGCGTGTCCCAGGTATAGGTTTCGCCGTCATAGGTGAGCGACAGCTTGCCCTTGGCGCAGGCATGCGCATTGCCGGCCTCATAGACACCCCAATGGGTCCTGGCCTTGCCCTGGCTGCCCTGGCGCATCATGGCGTCGACCTGGGCGAACAATCCCACCAGCGTCGGCGGCACGGCATCCTGCGGCACTTCCTTCAGGGCCACGCCGTCGCTGTCGGTGACCGCGATGCCCTGGACATCATCCCAGCTGGTGCCGCCGCCGGGCACGGTACGGCTGTGAACGACCGAGATCACCACATACTTGTCCAGCACCTGCTGCATCACCGCAGACGAATTGGTGGTCGAAGCCAGCCACTGCATGACGACGCGCCCGTCATTGCCCTTGTTGTGATTGATGACGGTATAGTCCTGCGCCTGCTGCTGCGGCGTCGGCTTCCACAGCCGCGCCGCGGCGGGCATGGCAAGCGCGCCGGCGGCGATCATGGTTGCAATAACGGCGGCGATGCTGTGCCTGAACATGTTTTCTCCCCTGCCCTTTTGCCGCGAGGGTGAAACCCGGCAGGGATTGCGTCAACGGAAAAGGGCGGGGGTGACGCGGGACCGCGTTTCTTTTCTGTAATGCAAAATCACGAACCGCGGTTACGTTCGAAACAGAATCACAGCCTGGCGATCCGCTTGTTCGCGGCGGGCGAAACGGACCGCGCCTTCGCGGTCCCGGAAGCGGCCTTCCACCAGTCCGTCCCGGCGCCGCGCGCGCCACAGGCCACCAGCTTCCTGCAGGATTTCAAAGACAGGCATTGCCGTCATCCTTCTTGCGCATATCGGCCTTGGTATTGCCCAGGCCCGGCCAGAAGACGGCCAGCAATGTGAATATCCAGGCGACGAGGATCAGCAGGCACACCCAGACAGCGAAAGGCGAACGCAGCAATTCGGTCATGACCGCGCAGTCCTCGGCTTGTGCGCCATAATCAGCAGATGGGTTGCGTGATCGACAAAGCCCGGATCGCAGCAATAGCGATCCTCCAGCCGCTCCAGTTCCTGCGACAGACGCGCCAGCATGGTTGCGGTCGGCGGATTCCAGCGGGGATCGGCAGCGAAGCGGCCGTGAAAGAGATCGAGACCGCGAATTTCATCCACGTCGAAAACGGGCGACGCCAGACCCGCCAGTTCCGTCCGCGAGAACAGGTGCGAGGGAAAACTGCTGCGCCGTCCGTTCGAGAATTCCACATCCAGCCGGCCCAGCTTGTTGTCCTGGTAAAAACGCACCGCCGAGGTGAGATCATCCACATACACGGTGGGCGTGCTGCCGACAGACCGCACCGACGCGATGAAGCAGTTCGCCGTGACCTTGGCCATCCGGGCAAAGACTTCCGGCAGCTCGCTGACGGGCATGTGGTTCAGCACGCCGCACAGGCACAGGCAGAGATCATAGGCGCTTCGCGGCCCGGCAATCCGCCCGCGCAGATCGCCATGGGCGAATGTCAGGCTGACGCCATCCAGTTCGGCAACGCCGCGCGACAAGGCGCGCGCCCGATGGAGCTGGATATCGGCGATGTCGAAGCCATGGGCGACGATTTCGGCGAAACCCAGCTGCCGGGCCCGAACCACGATGCGGCGCAGCCAGGTGCCGGGGCCGCAGCCCATGTCCAGCACCCGCAGCCGGCAGGCGCCGGTGGCGCGCAAGGCCAGGAGCCGGCCTTCGATCAGTTCCCAGGTCTTGCGGTCGCCATAGGCATGGCGGCCATCAAAGGCGAACAGCGTGCGCGGATTGCCGTCGGCATATTTTCCGTAGCGATAACCGGCCTCGTTGTAAGCCGCGGAAATCGCGGCTTCGGCATTTTGTCCCGTTGTGACCTGGCGAATTGCGGTGGGCATGCGAAAGACTCCGGTGTTTCAATCCGGAGAATCTGGTCCTGGCCCCATAGCAATTCGATGTGGCGCGCGGCGGCGGGAAATATAGGCGCCGGATGACGCGGAACCGGCGCTTCCCCTACCAGTCGCGAGACATGCACATGCAGGCGCCCTTCAGCGCATTCGCTCAACCCATTGCGCGCGCGATGGGCCGGGCTCGAAGCCGTCAGCGAAGTACTGGGTCTCGCGGGTTACCTTGCCGTCCTCCCATTCCATGATGCTTACGGCATAAGAGGGTTGCCCATCATAGGTAAGAATGAATTCCGTGACCCACAGGTTCGCGGCGCCGACCATGCGCCGCACTTCGAAGTGCTTTTTGTTCGGCTGGGCGAAACGGGATGCCTGGATACCGTGTCGGCCACGGATGCGCTCGCCGGACTGCGGATATTCGAGCACCGCATCTTCCCGGTAGATTTCGTGTTCCACCGCGAAGTCCTCCGCCTCGGACGCGGCCCAATGACGATCCAAAGCCGCCCGTATCTCGCAGTCCGACATAGTGTCCTCCGGTGTGACCTCCCGCTGCCGGCGAAGCTGCGGCCTGGAAAAAGCGCCGTAAAACGCAAAAAAAGGAGCCTAGTTTGCACCAGACTCCCTTTTTTCGAAGAATTGAAGACTTCGCTTTAGCGCTTCGAGAACTGGAAGCTGCGGCGCGCCTTCGGGCGACCATACTTCTTGCGTTCCACGGCGCGCGGATCGCGGGTGAGGAAGCCGCCCGGCTTCAGCACCGGACGCAGGGTGTGCTCATAATTCACCAGCGCGCGGCTGATGCCGTGACGCACCGCGCCGGCCTGGCCCGAAAGCCCGCCGCCATTGACGGTGACGACTACGTCGAACTGGACATCGCGGCCGGCCGCG
>JAQGLO010000072.1 GCA_028292825.1 Alphaproteobacteria bacterium
CCCTATGCCGAGGCGATGCTGAAATACGGCAGCGACAAGCCCGACCTGCGCAACCCGATCGAGATCGTGGACGTGTCGGAAATCTTCGACCGCGAAGCCGTCGCCTTCAAGGCGTTCAAGGGCAAGACCGTGCGCGCCATTCCCGCGCCGGGCGCCGCCCCCCAGCCGCGCAGCTTCTTCGACAAGCTGAACGAATGGGCCCGGGGCGAGGGCGCCGCCGGCCTGGGCTACATCCAGTTCGAAGAAGAGAATGGCGCGCTGACGGGCAAGGGCCCCATCGCCAAGTTCATTCCGCCCGCCGAGCTGGCCGACATGGCCGCGCTCGCCAAGGTGAAGGCGGGCGACGCCTTGTTCTTCAGCGCCGACGCCAAGACCGAGCGCGCCGTCACCATCGCCGGCCTGGCCCGCACGCGCCTGGGCCGTGAGCTTGGCCTGATCAAGGACGACGAGTTCAAGTTCTGCTGGATCGTGGACTTCCCGATGTATGAGTGGAACGAGGACGACAAGAAGATCGACTTCTCCCACAATCCCTTTTCCATGCCGCAGTTCGACCGTGAAGCCTTCCTGGCGCTGGACGCGGGCGACAAGGACACCATCCTGGGCATGAAGGCCTACCAGTACGACATCGTCTGCAACGGCTATGAACTGTCCAGCGGCGCCATCCGCAACCACGACCCGGACGTGATGCTGAAGGCCTTCGAGATCGCCGGCTATGCCCGCGAGCAGACCGTGCAGAAATTCGCCGGCATGCTCAACGCCTTCCGCCACGGCGCCCCGCCGCATGGCGGCACCGCCCCCGGCATCGACCGCATTGTCATGCTGCTGGCCGGCGAGGAAAACCTGCGCGAAGTCACCATGTTCCCCATGACCCAGCAGGCCCAGGATTTGCTGATGAACGCGCCGAGCCCGGCGAATGCGAAGCAGCTGAAAGAGCTGCATTTGCGCGTGGTGTATCCCGAAAAGTAATTGTCATTCCCGCGAAAGCGGGAATCCAGCTTCTTCGTCCGCCGATAACCGCATTGATCCAGGCTGACCGCCTTGTCGCCGCTCGCGCCAAGCGCCCGGGAACGCTGCCTTTATCGCCGCGGCCGCCAGCGCGCCCCTGCAAAAGGCGGCAATCCTTCGGCGAATTGGCCGTGCCCGCGCGTTACAGGAACACTTGCCCCGTCCCGGGCAAGATGGAGGACCAGATGACCGCCGAGTGCCCCACCCATATCCGCCTGCCGCAGCGCGCCACCGCCGTTGCGGGGCAGGACCCCCAGCCCGGCGTCGCCGCGCCCGCCGCCAAGGCCCCCGATCCGCGCACGGTCTCCCAGGATCCCGTTGCCAAGCCAACCATGAGCCTGTTCGCGAAGGCAAAGACATGAGCGAAGAGAAACAGGAAATCTCCGCCACAAGGGCATCGGGCGGCGTCAAGCTGGGTTCGGTGCGCTACGTCCTGGGCATCAGCCTCGCGCTCGTCGTGATCGCGGGCATCATCCTGTGGAATCTCTACGCGACCCACTGATTTCGCTTCGCGCTGTCGCGCCCGGCATCGTCATGCTGCGGCGCGGAAAACCTCCGCGAGCATGTCCGCCATGACCCAGCAGGCCCAGGATTTTCTGATGAATGCGCCGAGCCCGGCGAACGCCAAGCAGCTGAAAGAGCTGCATTTACGGATGGTCTATCCGGAGAAGGGGTAGGCATACAGCTGACCTGAAACTCTTAAGAGTGTTGGCTCGAGCTGCCGCACTTTAGTAATTGCTTTGTTGAATTTTACAGATATGACCTAAATACCTTCTTTCGATTGCTCCACGCTTTAGCGGCCATGTGAGCTGAATGTCTTTGAATCGCACTGCTCCTGCGCGCTTTCCCTCTGTCCGGCGGGCCCTCCTGCGGGTCCACGCGGATCTATTCAAAATTGGCGCCCAAATGAGATTGGATCTCTTTCCAGCGCAGTTGAGCGAATTGGAAATTATGGTGCTCATCTCCGAAGATCGGCGGTTCTTCCGCCATCACGGCTTTGACATAAAGTCGATCGCCCGCGAAATGTTTCGAATGTTGACGTTTCGGCGCCATGGCGGCGCGAGCACAATCGATATGCAGCTCGTTCGCACGATAACCGGATACCGGGAGAGAACGGCCTCAAGAAAGTTGTATGAGATGCTGTTGGCTTGGCTAATTCAGTATCGCTACAATAAGTTCGAGATATTGCGGTCGTACCTATCTTGCGCGTTTCTGGGCTCACATGTAACTGGAATGGATAACGCTGCGGTCAAGGTATTCGGAAAAGCACGACATCTGCTATCAATCGAGGAGTCCGCTCGACTGGCAGCAATGCTCGTTTATCCCAGACCGCTAACGCCTACGATCGTCTGGGAGAACAAGATCAAAAGACGGGCGAATTACATAATACGGCTCTACCCGAAAATGAAAAAGCGCTTTGAAAAGCTCCCAATTCCGGAATTCCGAGACCGTTTGGGGCCCTAGCTCTATTTTTACGCCCTCGTAAGTCCGCGTCTTTTGCGCCTGAACAACCCTCAAGACGTCGCGATTGAATATCGTCAAAGCGTGACTCAATCGATCCAAATTGTGTGTAGCGGATACAACGGATTTTCGCTCAATTGTCTGCCCTGCGATGCGGTCATTCACAAGAAGTTCAAGCTGACGGCCACACGTAACAAACTGAGGCTGGATTTGATTTTCCAGAGAAAATGCCAAGGCGCTGCCTGAAGTGTATCTAAGCAAGCGAACTTGAAACGATTGAAATTTCTCATTCCATCGCAAGACAGAGCCGTCATAGTCCGAAAGCCTAGACCTGACTGTTTCGATGTCTCCTCGCCTCACGACGCTCGATAAGCGCCGCATCCTTGTTAGCCTTGCCCCGGATAACTCAACTATCTCGTCCCAGAGCTGCTTCAGAGCTACATATTCTTTTTCTTCGCCGAGAAATCGTTGCTGCTTCAGCCACGACCTTTGCTGCCAGGACTGAACAAGCCAATTACCGATAAGGCCGGTGAGCAAAAAGCCGAGAACAATTGTGCCTAAATCGCGCATGCATGGATCCCATCAGGGCAATAAATCAGACGAGGCACTATATCCTATTACGATGAGGTGAGCACCCCAACTCGGCCAATGGTCTTGTAGATCTCGCTACTTCAAATTTACAGAAAGGGGCGAGCCAGGAAGTAAAACAACGAGAACAAGCCGAACCAAATTAAAACCCGCAAGACGGTAGTAAACCAGCGCGGGAAGAGTTGCTGCGGGCCCATAACCACCTGCCTTCCAACACCACCTTTCCAGCGCACGTTGGTCACCATTGGTGGATCGGATGCCGTCTGCATAATCATGATGGTGAAATGTTCGCGAGGATTGAGGTTATCGAACTTCAAAATGAATGAGTTCGACGGCGTCACAATTTCATTGAACTGGCGCTGCGGCCAGATTTCGAAATGACCCGGTTTGAACCCGAAGACTATTTCGATTTCCTCAGCAACAGACCTTCCGATGTTCTGAACCCATATCTGCCGCGTGTACACCAGTAGCGACGGGCTGGGCGGCGTGTTCTGCAGCGTGAAGACATACTGATGGGAAATGCCCCAGCCAATCTTGCCTCTGCCGACGAACAGCCGCATCAGCATCGTGCCCGCACCAGAAAGAATGGCGGCGACGATAACCGCTACAATTTCATTACTGGCCAGCGCGCGCTGCAGAATTTGAACAAGTTGCATGAGACTGTCCCCCGGCGATCACTATAGCACACGGCCGCTGTTTGCGATGCATGACGCGATTAATACTCAAATTGGCGTGATCTGAGGGACCACGCAGTACCAAATAATTATGATGTTTTATGTTTGGCAAATGGGGTGGAAATCTAACTGAATTCGCCAATAATTTCAGAGCTCCCGCGTGGACAGCGCGTGGAAATCCCTATCCACCTCTACCGCTTCCCAAATCCGCGCATATGCTTCCGTCCAGCCTGTTTCGGACGAGGCGCGCTGCGGACGTACCCGCGGCGTGAAGCAGGACGGTGTTCTCGCGTACCGGGGTTACGGCCCGGGCGACGGGAAGGCGACCTAGACTATCACCGCAGCCACTGCGGGCATGGATGCATGCCTGGTGGGAGGAGGCCGGGAGACAGTCCCGAACGCGTGCAGGCGGCGAATGGGCACGCCGGCGTCACCGGATAGGAAGGCAGCCGCAATCAAAGCCGGGCGTGGAAGCGCCGCGAGGCTCAACATGGACCCGCAAGGGTCGCCGCCTTTTGCGAGGCGGAAGAAACCTGGCCGCCTTGCGGCGATTCCACGCCGCCCTCATGACCGGGGCGGATGCGAACGCGCGCCTGGTCGGGCAGGGGCCGCGATGTCTCAGGACGTTCGAGGCGATAGCCCGCGGCCGCCGGGGCAGGGCGCGGTCAAATTCCAGGCTTCACGCCGTCGGGCGGTCTTCGATATCCCGGGCGGGATCTTTCTCGATGACGCTGGCATGCGCGCCCTGGTGGATCACGCGCGCTATGGCGGTCCAGACATCCGCGCCGTGATGATCATTGGCCTGCCTGAACTTCTCGGCGCGCAGCATCGCTTCGCGCTCCGCCGCCTCGCCATGGCAGCGCACCATGTCGATGGCGGACTGGCCGACATCAACGCCATTCATCTTCTGGGTCCCGGGCATTGTGCACCTTGGGCTGGAACGCGGGGAAACGGGAACTTGCAGGTCCGGAAGAACGCGCCGGCCTCGCCAAGCGTAATGCTTCGCCAAGAATCCGCACTAACATTTGATCCTGCCTGGCTTTTTTGGCGGCGGCGTGCGGCTGTCACGCGCCGTCGCCGCCGGGAGAATCGCCAGCGTCCCTGCGGTTTTTCTCATCCGCTGGCAATAACAAATGTTAGAAAGGAAATCGCGCCACGGGCGGTATGTACTTCTCCGGTTGACCGCGCGGATGCACAGGTCTGCGGGGCTGTGGGATCACGATGGAAAATGCGCTTGTCAGGAAACTGGAGGGATATATCTCCCTTTCGCCGGACGACAAGCGCCAGCTCAATGCCATTATCCGCAACCCAAGGCACGTCCCGGCCCATACCGACCTCGCGACGGAAGGCGACAAGCCAACCTCCGTTCACCTGGTGATGGAAGGCTTTGCCTGCCGCTACAAATTCACCGCCGAGGGCAACCGCCAGATCATGGCCTATCTCCTGCCGGGCGACTTCTGCGACATGCATGTGGTCGTGCTCAAGCAGATGGACCACAGCATCGCCACCATCTCGCCCTGTACGGTCGTCGATATTCCCAGGGATCATATACTGGCGCTTTTGCAGAAGCCGACACTGTCGCTGGCCCTGTGGTGTGCGGCACTGGTGGATGCGGCGGTGTTGCGCGAATGGCTGGTCAATGTCGGGCAGCGCCGGGCTGGCCAGCGGCTTGCCCATGTCCTGTGCGAGTTGCTGCTGCGGCTGCGGATCGTCGGGCTGGCGGACAACAGCTATGACCTGCCGCTGTCGCAAAAGGACCTTGCGGACACCATCGGCGTTTCCAATGTGCACCTGAACCGGGTGCTGCAGGATCTTCGCCGCGAAGACCTGATTACCTGGAAGGCCGAACACCTTGTCATCAAGGACATTGACCGGCTGATGGAATATAGCGGCTTCAACCCGAACTACCTGCATATCGGCCGCCAGGGCGCCAACCCCGATGCCAGGACCGACTAGGCGGGTTCGTGGTCTTCCGCCGCGAAGGTCAGCGAGAACAGCAGCCTGTTTTGCGGATTGGTGACTTCCAGCCGCCACAGCGGCGCATCCCAGAAGGCCCCGTCAATCTCGCGGATCATCTCGCCGCACAGGCGCACGGCGGCTTCCTTGGCCGCATGAAGATCGGCAAGCTCCGAACCCTCGATGTCGCGGCCGGATGAATCCTGAACGTTGAAGAAATAGCGGGGCAAGGTGGCGCTCCTAGGCAGGGGGAGCGCGAGGTATCTCCGGCGGCAGGCTGCCGATGAAACAACCTCGCATTGTGGCCCTCGGACCGCAAGCGATGCGTTATTCGCTCTCCTTTACAGGGACATGCGGTCCGACGCATCCAGCGGCGCATTGCCCATCTTGACCCGGGCGACGCGTCGCGCGCCTTGCCACACTTCTATGGCGCTGGTTTCGCAGAACCTCTCCGCCTCCTGGAGGGCGGCGAGGTCATCGCGGGCGACAATGTCCGTGGCGGAAGCGATCCGCTGCTTGTCGTCCAGGCAATACACCTTGTATTCCATCATCACAGCATGAACCGGAACCTTGAAAGCGCACTAACATTGGTCAAGTCGGGGAACGATTGCGACCGCTTTGGCGCCGCAACGTCTATTTAGACGGTGCGCTATGGCGCGGAGCTGCTTCATGGGACTGCCACAATCCCCGCCGGGCGAGAGAGAGACGAAGGTTGCCGCATCCCGCAGGAAGCGGACAAACTGGCTGCCTTGCGGCGATTCTACGTCGCCCATTTGCGGGGCGCCATGCGAATGCGCGCCGGATTGCCCAGGGTGAGGCCATGGAATTCGAGACAGTCGCCCCGCTTCTGATCTGCGCCGTGCTGGTGGCCGCGGCCATGGCCGCCATGGCGCTGCGGGCGCGCGTGCCGGCGCGCTGGCGCGAGGACGAACCGGCCGCGCCACTGACCGCCCATTTCCTCACCGTGATGACCTCGCTGCTGCTGGGCCTGATGCTCAATTCGGCCCGCACCACCTTCGAGGCGGTGAACCACAATATTCAGACCGCCGCCACCCGGGCGCTGCTGCTGGACCGCACCCTGCGCCGCTATGGCCCGGAGGCCGATCCGGCGCGGCACGAGCTGCTGGCGTTCGTGACCACCGCCCGCGCCGCCGCGACCGGCGCCGCCGGGCCCCAGCCGCTGGATGCGGTGGAAGATGATTTGGGCGCGCTGGCCCCCGCCGACGCCCGCCACGCCGCCTTGCAGCAGGATGCCCAACAGCAGGTCCGCGCCCTGGTGGAAACACGGTTGGCGCTGGTGGAGCAGGGGGAGGGCCAAATGCCCCGCCCCCTGATCGCGATGCTGGGCCTGTGGCTGGCCGCGATTTTTTCCATGCTGGGCTATCGCGCTGCGTCCAACCCGATCATGCGGATCAAGCTGGTCGTGACCGCGATTTTGGTGTCCTGCGCCATCTACCTGATGCTGGACATGGACATTCCCTATTCGGGTCCGATCCAGGTGTCGTGGCAGCCGCTGTTGCGCGCCGCCGCGGCGATGCAGCCATGAAAAAGGCGGCCGAAGCCGCCTTTTCCTTTTCTTCTTCTTCCCACCAAGTCTAGTTCAGTTTGGAGCCCAGATCCTTGATCGAGGCATCGATCAGGCTGCCGGTGCGCTTCTCGTCCATGCGCGCGGCGATCAGCTTCTGCGCAGCCGAAACGGCGGCATCGGCGGCCAGGGCGCGGATTTCGTTCAGTGCCGCAGCTTCGGCCTGGGCGATCTTGTCCTTGGCGGCGGCCGCGCGGCGTTCGATCTGCGCGGCCAGGGCGGTGCGGGAATCTCTGGCGAACTGGGCGGCGTCGGCCTTGGCGGCTTCCACGATCCCGGCGGCTTCGGCTTCGGCGCTGGCGGCGCGCTTCTTGTAGTCTTCCAGCAGGGCGGCGGCTTCGACGCGCAGCTTCCTGGCTTCGTCCAGCTCGGCGCTGATCATGGCGGCGCGCTGGTCCAGTATCCCGGCGATCATCCCGGGCACGCCTTTCCACCACAGCAAGGCCAGCACCAGCACAAAGCCGAGGGCAACCCAGGTTTCGCCTTCGTTCAGGATCTCGTGCATCTCAGTTCCCAATCGCCTTGGCAGCGTCTTCGGCCGAGACCTTGTCGCCGGTCAGCCGTTCCACGATCGCCACCGCCGCCTCGCGCGCGGCGGCGCCGACCGCCGCCTTGGCGCTGTCGCGCGTGGCGGTGATGCGGGCATCGGCATCGTGCATCGACTGATGCGCCTGGGCGTCGGCTTCCGCCTTGGCGCGGGCGATCTCGGCGTTCAGCGACTGGCGGGTTTCCTCCGCCAGCGCATTGGCGCGGGAACGCGCCGCGGCGAGGGAGGCTTCATAGCCCGCCTGCGCCGCATCGGCTTCCGCGCGTGCCGCTGTGGCGTCCTTGATCGCGCCGTTGATGGCGCCCCGGCGATTGGTGATCGCCGAATTGATCTTGGGACCCGCCACCCGCCACAGCACCGTGAACAGGAAGGCGAACGTGATCGCCAGCCAGAACAACTGGCTGGGGAACGTCGTCGTGTCGAACGGCGGAAAGCCGCCTTCCTTCTTCGGCGCCTGCGTCGTCGCGGTGGTTGCGGGTTCTTCGGCCATCAGGTCTTACGTGAACAGGATGATCAGCGCGATGACCAGGCCGAACAGGCCGGTCGCTTCGCACAGCGCGAAGCCCAGCAGCAGGTTGGTGGTCTGGGTGGCGGCAGCGCCCGGATTGCGCAGGGCGCCCGAGAGGTACGAGCCGAACACATTGCCGATGCCGATGCCGGCGCCGACCAGCGCGATACAGGCAATGCCCGCGCCAATCATTTTTGCTGCTGCGACTTCCATGGTTTTAGTCCCTTCGTTGGTTCAGTGATGATCGTGGAGGTGAAGTGCTTCGTTCAGATAGATGCAGGTCAGGATGGCGAAGACATAGGCCTGCAGGAAAGCGACCAGGAACTCCAGCAGCATGATCGCGACGATCAGGAGCATGGGAGCGACCGAGAGAATGGAAAGGGCGCCGCCCGCGCTGCCCAGCGCGATGACGAAGCCGGCGAACACCGCCAGCATGGTATGGCCGGCCAGCATGTTGGCGAACAGACGAACCGAAAGGCTGATCGGGCGCGTCAGGAACGAGATCACCTCGATGGGGATCAGCAGGATGAGCAGGTACCAGGGCGCGTGCGGCACGAACAGCTTCAAGAAGCCGATGCCGTGCTTCATGAATCCGACCACGATCACCAGGCCGACCACCAGGCAGGCCAGCGCCAGTGTCACCGCGATCTGGCTGGTAACGGTGAAGCTGCCGGGGACCATGCCGAAGAAGTTGCTGCACAAGACGAAGATGAACAGCGTGAAGACGAAGGGGAAGAACTTCAGGCCGTCTTCGCCGGTCGCGGAATGGATCATCCCGGCGACGAATTCATAGGACATTTCCGACATGGACTGGCCGCGCGTCGGCACCAGCCGGTTCGGCTTGACGGTCAGGGTCAGGAACAGCGCCGACGCCACGGTGACGATCACCATCAGCAGTGCCTGGTTGGTGAAATAGATCGGATGGCCCGCGATTGCGAACAGCGGCTCGGCAACGAGCGGCTTGATCGCGAACTGCTCCATCGGGTTCAGATTCACGAACCATTCTCCTTGTCGGACCGCTTTGCGATCTCGGCGTTAATCTCGGTGGCTGCGCGCATCACGTTGCGGATACCCGTCGCTGCGCCCAGCACGAAAAACAAAATCAGAAAGGCCGGGCGGGTGTGAAAACCGAAATGGCCGAACAGCCAGTCAATTCCCCATCCCAGGCCTACCCCCACGACCAGCGCCGCCACCAGTTCGGTGGCGAAGCGGAACGCGATATTCGACTGGTTCGGCGGCGGGCGTTTTGTCCGCGCGGCCTCCCGCGTCTGAAGTTCGTCGAGCCGCTTGCCCAGTGAAGCCAGCCTGTCGGGGTCCGGAGCCGTCAAAAAACCGCCTCCCAAGCCTGAAAAACCGTCAAAAACCAAGCCCCCGGCGCGTCGAAGGCGGGCGGACCATATGTTCGCCCCTTTGGGGTGTCAAGAAAGACAGGCTGTCACAAGACGTTGATATTGCTGCCGAAAAAAGGGTCCGCGCATTATGTCGCGCGGATTTTCCATGGCCCTGCCGCGAGTTACCCCGAATCTCCGTCCGCGCTACTCCGCGGCGATCTTTTCGGCTTCCGACAACGATACCGACACCAGCTGCGACACGCCGCGTTCCGACATGGTGACGCCGAACAGGCGGTCCATCCGGCTCATGGTCAAGGCATGGTGGGTGATGACCAGGAAGCGGGTGCCCGACAGCTCGGTCATCGAGGTCAGCATCTTGCAGAAGCGTTCGACATTGGCGTCGTCCAGCGGGGCATCCACTTCGTCCAGCACGCAGACCGGGGCGGGGTTCACCAGGAACACCGCAAAGATCAGTGCCATGGCGGTCAGCGCCTGTTCGCCGCCCGAAAGCAGGGCCAGCGACTGCAGCCGCTTGCCCGGCGGGCGGGCGAAGATTTCCAGGCCGGCTTCCAGCGGGTCTTCGCTTTCGGTGAAGGTCAGCTTGGCTTCGCCGCCCTCGAACAGCTTGGTGAACAGTTCCTGGAAGTTGGCATTTACCTTCTCGAACGAGGCCAGCAGCCGCTCGCGGCCTTCCTTGTTCAGGCTCTGGATGCCGCGGCGCAGGCGTTCGATGGCGCCGGTCAGGTCGTCACGGTCGGCGGTCAGGGTCGTCATGCGGGTTTCCTGCTCGGCGGCTTCTTCTTCCGCCCGCAGGTTGACGCCGCCCAGCTGCTCGCGCTCGTTCTTCAGGCGCTCGACACGCTTTTCGGCCTGTTCCAGCGGCGGCAGGTCTTCGCCTTCCTGGATCTCGGCGCGCTCGGCCAGTTCGGACGGGTCGCATTCCAGTTCGTCCTGGATGCGGGTCTTCAGTTCCTCGATCCGCTGGGCGGCCGCTTCCGACAGCGCCTGGGCACGGGCGCGTTCTTCGCGCGCCGCGGACAAGGCCGCGTCTGCGCTTTTGGCCAGTTTGTCGGCTTCGGCCAGCACGGTCTCGGCCTGCTGGCGGGCGTCGCTGGCTTCGTTGCGCGCCGCTTCGGCGGTGGCGATGGCGTCCAGCAGCGCATTGCGCTTTTCGGCGATCTGTTCCGGCACCGCTTCCGCCGCCGTCAGTTCCACGCCCAGCTCTTCCTGGCGGCGCGCCAGTTCGGTGGACTGGCGCTGGGCATCGGCCTTGCGGGCGTTCCAGCGGCTCTGTTCTTCCGCGATGGCCTTGAGGCGGCGCATCCGGGCTTCGCCTTCGCGGCGCAGGCTTTCCAGCGCACCGCGCGCTTCGCCGGCCTGGGTGCGGGCTTCGGCGGTCTTGCTGCGGGCGTCGGCGACGCCGGTGTTCAGTAGGGCGCCGTCGCCCAGTTCGGCCAGGCCGCTGGCGGCCTGTTGACGGGACTCTTCGGCCGCTTCCACCGACTGGGTGAGGCGGCGGATTTCCGATTCCAGCGACGCCAGCTGCGAGGCGCGCTCGGCCGCCGCGCGGGCGGCGCGGGTGGCCTGGTCCTGGGTCACGGTCAGCGCCTGGCCGGCGGCGCGTTCTTCGCTCTCCGCGGTGCGCAAGGCGTCGCGCGCCGCCTGGGCGGCGTCCTTGGCGACGGAATATTCGGCAAAACGTTCAGCGCGCAGGGCGCGAGCTTCCTCTGCAGTGCCTTCCAGTGCAGTCAGGCGATTGCGCTGTGCGAGGCGGATGGCCGAAGCCGACGGCGCTTCCGCCGAGGCGACAAAACCATCCCAGCGCCACAGATCGCCGCGCGCCGACACCAGCGACTGGCCGGGCTTGAGGCTGGCCTGCATGGCGGCGCCCTGGTCGGGGAACACAAGACCGGTCATGGCCAGGCGGCGGCCCAGCGCGCCCGGCGCCTTGACGAAATCGCTCAGCGGCTTGCTGCCTTCCGGCAGATCGGGATCAAAATCAAATCCGCCCAGATCACGCCAGTGATGCGGCGAGGTATCGTCCAGCGGCGCCTGCAGGTCGTCGCCCAGCGCCGCGCCCAGCGCGGCTTCGTAACCGGACTGTACCGTTACGGCATCCACCAGCGGCGGGAACAGGCCTTCGCCTTCGGGGTGCAGCAGGTCGCCCAGCGCCTTCACTTCGGCGGACAGGCGCTGCACTTCGCGTTCGGCGGCTTCCAGCGGATCGCGGGCAACGGCTTCCGCCGTCTCCGCATCCTGGAAGGTCACGCGCGCTTCGGCGGCGGCGGCACGCGCCGCATCGCTTGCGCCGCGGGCGCGTTCTGTCTCGGCTTCCGCCGCATGCACGTCCGGCGCGTCCTTGGCGCTCTCCAGTGCCGCGTCCAGCCGCGCCTGCGCGTCGGCCAGCTGGTTGGTGCTGGTTTCCAGCAGGCCGGTGGCCACGGACTGGCCGCGTTCCAGGCTGCCCTTCTTGGCGTTCCATTCCGCCAGTGCGGCGGTCAGGCGTTCCAGCAGGCTTTCGGTTTCCGAAAGCGTCGCGGCGAATTCCGCCGCCAGGGCTTCGGCCGCCGTCAGGTCCTCGCCGGCATTTTCCTGTGCACTCTTCAGCGTGGTGTCTTCCGCGCCCAGGGTTTCCAGCGCGCTGTCGGCGTCCTTTTCCAGGTCGCGCGAGCGCGTGGTGTCGGCATCGGCCTGGGCGATCAGCTGGCGCACGCGCTGCGCCGCTTCGCGGGCGCGCGCTTCTTCGGCGTCCAGTTGCTCGCGCTGGGCGATCAGGCGGTGATGCGCCGCGCTGCGTTCGGCTTCGGTCTGGCGCAGCGGCGGCAGGATCGTCGCCGCCTCGCTTTGCGTGATGGAACACTTCGCTGCCGTCTCGGTGGCGGCGGCGACGGTCGCGGCGGCAGCCGACAATTCCTCGGCCGCGATGGCGGTGCGGGCTTCGGCGGCGGTCCAGCGCAGGTAATGCGCCAGGGCCTCGGCCTTGCGGATATGGCCCGACAGGTTGCGATAGCGCGAGGCCTGGCGCGCCTGGCGCTTCAGGCTGGCCAGCTGGCCTTCGACTTCGCGGATCACGTCTTCCAG
>JAQGLO010000081.1 GCA_028292825.1 Alphaproteobacteria bacterium
GCGGCACCGCCAGGATCAGCGCCATGGTCATGTCGGCGGTGTCTTCGGTCAGCACGCCGGGCGTGTTGGTGACGGTGATGCCCTTGTCGGTGGCCGCCGTCACGTCGATATTGTCCACCCCGGTGCCGAAATTGGCGATCAGCTTCAGGTTGGGCCCGGCTTTGGCGATCAGCGCCGCATCGATATGGTCGGTGACCGTGGGAACCAGCACATCGGCGGCTCCCATCGCCTCCGCCAGCTGCGCCGCGCTCATGGGCGTATCGTCCAGGTTCAGCCGCGCATCGAACAGTTCCCGCATCCGGGTTTCCACCGCCTCGGGCAGTTTGCGGGTGACGATGACGAGCGGTTTCCTGACCATGAGGCCATTAAAGCCCAAGCCGGAAGATGACGGAAGCGGGCCGCCCTGCTAAATCTTTTCCATGACGCGCTTCACCGCAATTTTATTGATCTTTTCTGTCGCCGCCGGCCAGGCCGCCCCCCTGACAGGGGATGGCAAGGTGCTGCGCTATGTCAGCCAGCGCACCGACAAGGCCTATCTGCGCGAGGGCCCCACCTATGCCCACAAGGTGCTGTGGCAATACCGCCATCGCGGCTATCCCTTTGCCGTCATCGCCGAGTTCGACACCTGGCGGCGGGTACGGGCGGCCGACGGCACTGTGGGCTGGATGGCCGCCTCCATGCTGATTGACCAGCGCACCGTTCTGGTCACCGGCAAAGGCCGGGCGAAGATTTTCGCCAATGCCGAGGGCGGCAAGCTGGTGGCGCTGGCCGACCCCGGCGCTGTGGCGTCGCTGAAGGCTTGCACGCTGACCGCCTGTCACATCAAGGGCGACAAGACCGACGGCTGGATCGCGCGCGACCGCATCTGGGGCGTCGAACCGAACGAAGTGTTCGACAAGCTGCCCGCGCGTTAGTGACGCCCGTTAATGCCGGAAGTGCCGCATGCCGGTGAACACCATCGCCAGCCCCGCTTCGTCGGCGGCAGCGATCACGTCCGCATCCTTCACCGAACCGCCCGGCTGGATGACGGCGGTGGCGCCGGCTGCGGCGACGGTCAGCAATCCGTCGGGGAACGGGAAGAAGGCTTCCGATGCCGCGGCTGATCCGACGGTGCGGGGCTTGTCCCAACCGGCGATCTTGGCGGCATCCTGCGCCTTGATGGCGGCGATGCGGGCGCTGTCGACGCGGCTCATCTGGCCCGCGCCGATGCCGGCGGTGCTGCCGTCCTTCACATAGATGATGGCGTTGGACTTCACATGCTTGCCGATGGTGAAGGCCAGCAGCATGTCGATGATTTCCTGTTCGGTCGGCTGGCGCTTGGTCACCACCTTCAGCTCCTTGCGCGTGATACGGCCATTGTCGCGGGTCTGCACCAGGAAGCCGCCCGCCACGCTGCGATAGGTGAGGGTGGGCGCCAGCGGATCGGGCAAAGCGCCCGCCGTCAGCAGGCGCAAATTCTTCTTCGACGCCAGGATGCGTCGCGCGTCCTCATCGGCATCCGGCGCGATGATCACTTCGGTGAAGATCTTTGAGATTTCTTCCGCCGTGGCGCCGTCGAGCGTGGTGTTGAACGCCAGCACGCCACCAAAGGCGCTCTGCGTGTCGCAGGCCAGCGCCGCCAGATAGGCGTCCTTCAAGGTCTTTCCCAGCGCCACGCCGCAGGGATTGGCATGCTTGATGATGGCGCAGGCCGGGCCGTTGGCCGGATCGAACTCCGCCACCAGCTCATAGGCCGCGTCGGTGTCGTTGATGTTGTTGTAGCTGAGTTCCTTGCCCTGCAGCTGCTTGGCGCTGGCGACGCCGGGACGCGACGAACCATCGACATAGAAGGCCGCTTCCTGGTGCGGATTTTCGCCATAGCGCAGGCTCTGGCGCAGATACCCGCCCAGTGCGCGGCGGCGCGGCGGTTCCTTGTCGCCGTCCTTCGCCAGTTCGCCGGCGAACCAGCTGGATACGGCAGCGTCGTAAGCCGCGGTACGCGCGAACGCCCGCTGCGCCAGTTTCCTGCGCAAGGCAAAGCTGGTGGCGCCGCCATTGGCTTTCATCTCGTCCAGCACGACGCCATAGTCCTCGACATCCACCACCACCGTCACCCAGTCATGGTTCTTGGCCGCCGAGCGCGTCATGGCCGGACCGCCGATATCGATATTCTCTATTGTTGTCTCGAAATCCGCACCGCGCGCTACGGTGGCTTCGAACGGATAGAGATTGCACACCAGCAGGTCGATTCCGGCGATGCCATGCGCGGTCATGGACGCCGCATGGTCTGCCTTGTCGCGCAGCGCCAGCAGCCCGCCATGGACATTGGGATGCAGGGTCTTCACCCGGCCGTCCATCATTTCCGGGAAGTTGGTGATCTCCGACACGTCGCTGACCGCCAGCCCGGCATCGCGCAGCGCCTTGGCGGTGCCGCCGGTGGAAATCAGCATCACGCCCTGGTCGGCCAGGCCGCGCGCGAACTCCAGCAGTCCGGTCTTGTCGGACACAGAAAGCAGGGCGCGGGAAATCTTCCGGACGGTCATGTGCGACTCTCGAAGGCGGAAAAGGGACTTGCCGCTCTTATCGCTTCATGAAGGCATAGAAAAGGGCCAGGGTCCCGCTTGCGCACAGGGACCAGAGTACGGGAACCGCGATGTGGGTGTGGCCCCACATAAAGCTGAAATCGCCGGGCATGGGGTCGGGCTCGAAGGCGATCACCAGCGGGGACAGGATCGCCGCCCCCAGCACCAGAATGACCAGCATGACCCCCAGTTTGCCCACTAGGTCTCCCGGGAGAGCGGCATGGGCGTCAGCCCTAGCTTGCCGAACAAGGCGCGGTCGGAATCGGCCACCGGGTTGGGCGTGGTCAGCAGGCGCGGGCCATAGAAGATGGAGTTGGCGCCGGCCAGGAAGCACAGGGCCTGGGTCTCGTCGCTCATGGTCTCGCGACCGGCCGACAACCGCACCATGGATCTGGGCATGGTGATGCGCGCCACCGCGATGGTGCGCACGAAATCGATCGGGTCTAGCGGCGTCGCCAGTCCCTGCGGCGTGCCTTCGATCTGCACCAGGGCGTTGATCGGCACGCTTTCGGGATGCACCGGCAGGCTGGCCAGGGCATGGATCAGCCCGGTGCGGTCCTCCGCGCTTTCGCCCATGCCGACAATGCCGCCGCAGCACACATGGATGCCGGCGCCGCGCACATGCTCCAGCGTATCCAGCCGGTCCTGGTAGGTGCGGGTGCTGATGATGTGGCGATAATATTCCGGCGAGGTATCGAGATTGTGATTGTAGTAATCCAGCCCCGCCTGCTTCAGGCGCACCGCCTGCGGCGCGGTCAGCATGCCCAGCGTGACGCAGGTTTCCATGCCGAGCGCGCGCACGCCCTCGACCATCTCGCACACCGCGTCGAGATCCTTGTCCTTGGGATTGCGCCAGCCGGCGCCCATGCAGAAGCGCGAGGCGCCGGCATCGCGCGCGGCGCGGGCATCGGCCAGCACCGATTGCACATCCATCAGCTTGGACGCCTTGACGCCGGTGTCGTATTTCGACGACTGGCTGCAATAGCCGCAATCCTCCGGGCAGCCGCCGGTCTTGATCGACAGCAAGGTGGAAATCTGTACCTGGGTGGGATCGAAATGCGACCTGTGGATGGTGGCGGCGCGGAACATCAGCCCCGGGAAGGGCAGGGCGAACAATTCGGCGATTTCGGCCCGCGTCCAGTCGGAGCGGGGGGCACTGTGCAGGTCACGGATGGGTGCGTTCATGGGGCTATTCTAGGGTGGTTCCACGAACGGTAAAAGGGTGGACGAAACGGGCCCGAAACGCTAACAAACCGGCCTTGTCTCTCCGGAGATCAGGCCCCAGTGGTGGAATGGTAGACGCGGCAGACTCAAAATCTGTTGCCGCAAGGCGTGCTGGTTCAAGTCCGGCCTGGGGCACCATTCAAAAGGAGCGTTGAATAGTGTCCCGCTCCGAACATCCCAATCTCATCCTCGCCACCTGCATCCTGGCCTCCAGCCTCGCCTTCGTGGATGGCTCGGTCACCAATGTGGCGCTGCCGGCCATCGGCAAGTCGCTGTCGGCGTCCAGCGCCGAGCTGCAATGGGTGATCAACGCCTATCTGCTGCCGCTGAGCGCCCTGCTGCTGCTGGGCGGCGCGGCGGGTGACCGCTATGGCCGGGCGCGGCTGCTGGTGGGCGGCACCGTGCTGTTCGCCGTCGCTTCGGTGGGCTGCGCACTCGCGCCCAATCTCGTCATTCTGCTGATCGCGCGTGGGCTTCAGGGCGTCGGCGCCGCCATCCTGATGCCCAACAGCCTTGCGATCCTGGGCGCCACCTTCACGGGCGGCGCGCGCGGCCGCGCCACCGGCATCTGGGCCAGCATGGGTGCGGTGATGGCGGCCATCGGCCCGGTGCTGGGCGGCTGGCTGATCGACACTGTGGGCTGGCGCGCAATTTTCCTGATCAACCTGCCGCTGGCGGCCGGCGCCATCGCGCTGGCGCTGCTGTATGTGAAAGACAGCCGCGACAGCGACAAGGCGATGCTCGACTGGACGGGGGGCGCGCTCGCCACCGCCGCACTGGGGGCGCTGACCTGGGGCCTGACCATCGGCTCCGGCCCGCAAGGCTGGACCAGTCCCGCCATCGCGGCCATCGCCGTGGGTGCCGCGATCCTGCTGGTCTTTCTCTGGGTCCAGAAGATCAAGCGCGAGCATGCCATGATGCCACTGGCCTTGTTCGGCTCCGCCAGCTTCATCGGCCTCACCGTGCTGACCTTGTTTCTCTATGGCGCGCTGGGGGCGCTGATGGTGCTGCTGCCCTATTTCCTGATCAAGATCGCCGACTTCACCGGCACCCAGGCCGGCAGCGCGCTGTTGCCCGTGGCGATCATCCTCACTTTGGCCTCGCCGCTGATGGGCCAGCTGGCCGGCCGCATCGGACCACGCTGGCCGCTCACCATCGGCCCGCTGGTGGTCGCCGTCGGTTTCGCGCTGATGCTGCGCATGGGCGCGGACGCCAATTACTGGACTGACGTGCTGCCCGCGATCCTGGTGATCTCCATCGGCATGTCGGGCGCGGTGGCGCCACTGACCACCGCCGTTCTCGGTTCGGTGGACAGCCGCCATACTGGCTCGGCCTCGGGCTTCAACAGCGCCATCGCCCGCACCGGCGGCCTGATCGCCACCGCGCTGCTGGGCAGCGTGCTGGGGGCTGAAGGCACGATGCTGATCAGCGGCTTTCACATCGCCGCCATCGCCTGCGCCATTGCCTGCCTGGCGTCAGCGGCCACGGCGTTCGCGCTTATCCGCCCAGCGCGAGCCTGAAGGCCAGCGCCATCATGGTGATGCCGATGATGGCGTCCAGCACCTGCCAGGCGCGGGGATTGGCGAACAAAGGCCGCAGCAGCCGCGCGCCATAGCCCAGCGCGAAGAAGAACAGGAACGAGGCCGACATGGCGCCCAGCGCGAAGGCCAGGCGATGGCCGGCATAGCGTGTGGAAACCGACCCCAGCAGCACCACGGTGTCGAGATAGACATGCGGGTTAAGCCAGGTGAAGGCGAGGCAGGTGACAAGCGTCGCGCCCAGGCTTTTCTTCACATCGTCTGCCGGATTCAGCGTGCCGGTATGCCGCCAGGCCGAGATCAGGCTGCGGATGGCATAGAAGAAAAGAAACGCCGCGCCGCCGAAACGCATCACCGGCGCCAGCCACGGCACCGCCGTCACCAGGGCGCCGAACCCCGCCACGCCGCCGGCGATCAGGACCGCGTCCGAGCCGGCACAGACCAGGCAGATGGCAAACACATGCTCGCGCCGCAGGCCTTGGCGCAGCACAAAGGCATTCTGCGCCCCGATCGCCAGGATCAGGCTGAGGCCAAGCAGGAAGCCGGGGATGAAGGCGGTGGTCATGGAATTGTGACTAAGGCCCATGCGGTCCGCGGTCAATTGACAGGGCGGCATGGTTGACTTGCGCCCGCCATCACCTAGCCTTTGCCAAAATCCGGGGAGAACATCATGCGCATCGCCGCCTTCGCCATCGCCGCTTCGCTCACTGCCGCGCCGGCATTTGCCCAGCCGCTGCCCGCACCCGCCAGCTATCCGCCGGTGACAGGCGAAAAGGGTGTGATCGTTGCCCATGCGTTGTCGCTGGAGCTGGCCGACAAGATCGCCCATGCCGCCGTCGATGCCTGCCGCAAGATGGGATACCACACCACCATCACGGTGCTGGATTCCTCCGGCGCGCTGAAGGCTTTCCTGCGCGACGACATGACCGGGCCGCACACCATCAGCCTGTCGAAGGACAAGGCCTATACCGCCATCACCCTGGCCAACCGTTTCGCCACCAGCGGCACCTTCGCCACGGCGCGCAATTCCACCCTTGGCTCGCCCATGACCAACATCCAGGGCGTGGTCGGCGTCGCCGGCGGCGTGCCGATCAAGTTTCGCGGCGAAGTGATTGGCGGCATCGGTTCGTCGGGCGCGGTCGGCGGCGACAAGGATGAGCTGTGCGCGCAGGCGGGGATCGATGCGGTCCAGGCCGAACTGAAATAGGAGGCGCATGAAAACCGCGCTCGAAGGCTGGCAATTCTGGGCGGTGCTTTCGGCGATCTTCGCCGCGCTCACCGCCATTTTCGGCAAGGTGGGCGTGGAGGGCGTCAATTCGGACCTTGCCACCCTGATCCGCACCGTCGTGATCCTGGCAATCTGTTTTGCAATCGTGGCGGTGTCGCGCGCCTGGCAGCCGCCGGCTTCCATTGCGCCGCGCACCTGGCTGTTCCTTCTCCTGTCGGCCTGCGCCACCGGCGCGTCATGGCTCTGTTACTACCGCGCGCTGAAGCTGGGGCCTGCGTCAAAGGTGGCGCCGGTGGACAAGTTCAGTGTCGTGCTGGTGGCGCTGTTCGGCGTCGCATTTCTGGGCGAGCGATTGACTCCCGGCGGCTGGATCGGCGTGGTGCTGATCGCCACCGGCGCGACCGTCATTGCATTGGGAATCTGATGCCGGGCGGTTTCGACGATAGTGATTTTACGATCTCGCCGGCGCGCACCAAAACCGAGCTTATCTCTCTGGCCGCCCTGCTGCGCGCCTATGCCGGTTCGCTCAACATCGATCTTGCGCCGCAGGGCTTCCAGAAGGAACTGGATGCCTTGCCCGGACCCTATGCGCCCCCGGGCGGTGAACTGCTGCTGGCCAAGCGCGGCGACCATGTGCTGGGCTGCATCGCGCTCAAGCCGCTCGAAGCGCCCCTGGTCGGCGAGGTCAAGCGCCTGTTCGTGCGCGAGCAGGCGCGGGGCCTGGGCGTGGGCAAGGCGCTGATCGAAGCCATCATCGGCGTGGCGCGCGAACGGGGCTATGACGAGATCAAGCTCGACACCTTGCCGCAGATGCAGCCCGCCATCGCGCTCTATACCGCGGCCGGCTTCGCACCCATCCCGGCCTATGGCAGCCACGCCTATCCGGGCCTGGTCTGTTTTGGAAAGGCGCTGGTTGCAACCGGCGCGGATTGACCGCCAAATAGCGCCTGGCTTTGGGGGCTTTCACCGTGACCAGCATCGACATCGCGCCTGTATCCGCCGTGCGCGGCCATCTGCTGCGCATCTTCGGGCTGGGCTTCGGCCTGGCGGTGGTGATCGGCGGCGTGGTCGGCTCCGGCATCATGCGCAATCCCTCCGTGGTGGCGTCGGGCTTTCCCGATCCCACCTGGGTGTTGCTGGCCTGGCTGGGCGGCGGCCTCTTCATCGCCATCGATGCCATGCCCACGGTCGAGCTGGGCGCCGCCATTCCGCTGGCGGGCGGGCCCTATTCGATCATCAACCGTGCGATAGGTCCGCGTAACGGCTTTTTGGTGGGCTGGGCCGACTGGTGCCAGCTCACGGTCTCCACCGGCTTCATCACTGTGGCCTTCGGCGAATATGTCCATCGCCTGGGCTATCTCACCATGCTGACGGTGGGGCAGGTTGCCATCCTGCTGGTGGCAGGATGCCTGGCGGTCAACTGGATCGGCGCGCGCACCGGCGGCGCCGCCGGCAATATCGGCAGCGCGCTGAAGGCGCTGGGCCTGATCGTGCTGGTCGCCGCCTTGTTCGGTGGACGCGGCAGCGTGGCGATTGCCGCCCCGCCGCCGCCGGCTTTCACCTGGGGCGCGGCCATGCTGGCGTTGCGCGCCATCTATGGCGCCTATGGCGGCTGGCAGGCGGCGATCTATTTCTCCGAGGAAGTGGATGCGCCGGACCGCAATGTCGGACGCGCCACCTTTATCGGCATTGCGGTGATCACCGCGCTGTACCTGCTGGTGAACGCGGCGGTGCTGCATGTGCTGCCGATCGGCCTGCTGGTGCAGTCCAAGCTGGCGGCGGCCGATGCCGCGAAGCTGGTGCTGGGCGAAACCAGCGGCGTCATCGTCACCGCGCTGGCCATCCTGTGCGTGGCGACGCTGGCCAATATCCAGA
>JAQGLO010000016.1 GCA_028292825.1 Alphaproteobacteria bacterium
CCGCCCACCTCCCACGGCATGCTGCGCCACACCGACAAGGCCAGCGGCGTGGGCGAATGGTGGAAGCCGATCACCGGCACCTGGACCTTCACCTATCCGAGCCCCAAATGAAAAAGCTGATCCTCGCCTTGCTGTTTGTCGTTACGCCCGCTTTGGCGGCCGAGCCCATCATTGTCCATCTCAAGGGCCACAAATTTTATCCCTCCACCATCAAGGTGAAGGCGGGCCAGCCCAGCATGATCACGCTGTTCAACGATGACGACACGGCGGACGAATTCGATTCTTCCTCGCTGAAGGTGGAAAAAGTGGTGGGCGGCCATGCCAAGGGCAATATCCGCCTGCGCGCGCTGCCGCCGGGCAAATATCCCTTCATGGGCGAGTTTCACGCGGCCACGGCCCAGGGCGTGGTGATCGCCGAATGATTTCCGCCCTTATCATTGTTTTCCGCGAAGTCATCGAAGCCGGGCTGATTGTCGGCATCGTACTGGCCGCGACTGCCGGCGTGCCGCTGCGCGGACGCGCCGTGGCCTTCGGCGTGGGCGGCGGCATCCTGGGCGCCTGCCTGGTTGCGGCTTTCGCGGGCGAACTGGCCAACCTGTTCGAAGGCTCGGGCCAGGAATTCTTCAATGCCGCGATCCTGCTGCTCGCCGTGCTGATGCTGACCTGGCACAATGTCTGGATGGCCAGTCATGGCCGCGAGATGGCGCGCGAACTGAAGGCGGCGGGCCACCAGGTGGTGACCGGCGAGCGCACGCTGACCGCGCTGGCCATCGTGGTCGGCGTTGCGGTGCTGCGCGAAGGCTCCGAGGTCGTGCTGTTCCTCTATGGCATCGCGGCGCAGGGCGGCACCACCGCCACCGCCATGGTGACAGGCGGCGGACTGGGGCTGATCGCGGGCGCGCTGGTGTCGGGGTTGATGTATTTCGGCCTGCTTACCATCCCGGCAGGCAAGCTGTTCCAGGTGACCAGCGGACTTATAACGTTGCTGGCGGCGGGCATGGCGGCGCAGGCGGTGATCTTCCTGCAGAATGGTGGCTGGCTGCTTTATTTCACCGGCACCCTGTGGGACACCGGCTGGCTGCTGAAGGAAGACAGCATCACCGGCCGGTTGATGCACACGCTGATCGGCTACAGTCAGGCGCCCAATGGCGCCCAGTTGATCGCCTATCTCGCAACCATCATCGCCATCGTCCTTCTGATGAAGCTGGTCCAGCAGCGCCACCAAGCCCGGCCGCGGGTAAAACACGCTTAAACTTGTCCTTTAATTGCGCGGCTTTCCGTACCGTCACGGTAAGGCGGGCTCTGTAGCGTCATGCCCGGGAACTTGGGGCGACGATGGAACAGGACGCGGACAAAGGACGATTGCTGGACGCCGCGCGGACCTTGCTGGCGCGGGGCGACGCGAAATTCTCCATCACGACCTTGTGCGCCGAGGCGGGCCTGGATCGCGCCGCGTTCCGCGCCCATTTCAGCGGCAAGGCAGCGCTGCTCGCGGCCGCCATCGCCTCTCCCGAGATTTCTCCTGAAAAGGAACCCGAACCTAAGGCGGACACCACAACGTTCGAGCCGGGTGTTCCTACACCCGATGCCTGGCTGGAGCGCCGCCTTAGAGTCTTTGAACGCGCGCTGAACCAGCTGGAAGTCCGCGCCGAGGCCACCGTGCGCGAACAGGAAACGCGCATCGCCCATCTGGAGGAGCAGATCGCCAAGCTGGGTTTGCGCCAGAATGAGCAGCGTCCGCTTCCCACGCCAGTGGTTGAAGTCGCCGCGCCGGAACCGCAGCCACGGCCGGAACGGCCCGCGCCGGAACTGCTGGCGATCGAACCGGTGCCCATCGTGACCGTGACCCGCACCGAGATGGCCGATGTGCTGCAGGCGGCGCGCGGCAGGATCGTGCCCGTGCCGGATGATACGCCGCGCGATACGGGCCGGCGGCTGCGCTGGCTGGCAATCGGCGGTCTGTCGCTGGTGGCGCTGTTCCTCTGCGTCGGACTGACCCTGGGCAACACCGCCAGCGCCACCCAGCAGGAAGGCAATGGCGTCACCTATCGCCATGTCGCCAGCGGCGCGGTGCAGCAGCTTGTCGCCCGCGCCGATGCGGGCGACGCCCAGGCCCAGGCGAAACTGGCGCTGGCCTATCTGCGCGGCGAAGGCGTGCAAAGCGACGCCGGCGCCGCCGTCCGCTGGAGCGCGCCGGCCGCTGAGGCCGGCCAGCCGATTGCGCAATATCTGCTGGGCACCCTGTACGGACAGGGCGAGGGCGTGAAGCCCGATGCGGCGCGCGCGTTCCGCCTGTTCCAGGCGGCGGCGATGAAGGGCAACCTCAAGGCCATGCACAATCTCGCCATTGCCTATGCCCAGGGGCAGGGCACCGCCAAGGATGAAACCAGGGCGGCAGACTGGTTCGCCCGCGCCGCCGAGCATGGCTATGTCGATTCCGCCTTCGACCTGGCGGTGCTGTATGAACGGGGTCTGGGGGTGAAGCAGGACCTGAAACAGGCGATGAAATGGTATGCCATCGCCGCCTTCGCGGGGGACGCGGCGTCCCAGGCCCGGGTGGATCTCCTGCGCACCCAGATGAAACCGGATGAGATCCGGCTGGCGATGACGGCCGCCAGCGGGTTCAGCCCGCTGCAGGCACTGCCGGATGCCAACAATCTCTAGTCTTCGTTTTGCGGATAATAAGGCTGGCGCTGGCTGCCATAATGGTTGGCCCAGACCTTGGTGAACTCCGCGCCCAGCAAAAAAATCTGCGCGGAATAATAGACCCAGACCAGCAGCACGATGATGCCGCCGGCGGCGCCATAGATGCTGGCGGAGATGAGATTGGCGAGATAATAGCCGATCAGGGTCTGGCCGCCTTCGAACAGGACAGCGGTCCCGACGCTGGCCACGATCACGTCGCGCCATTCCAGCTTCTTGTTGGGCAGCACCTTGTACAGGGCCGCGAACAGCAGCGACACGATGACCAGCGACAGGCCCAGATTGATGATGGTGATCACGGCGTCGGAAATATTGGTGTAGCGGTCCAGCAGCTTGCCCAGCACCCGGATGCCGGTGGCCACGATCATGGACAGCAGCAGCAGGAAGCCCAGCCCGATCACCAGGGTCAGGCTCATCACCCGGCCGCGCAGCAGCTGGTAGAAATAGGATTCGTGCCGCGGCGCCTTCCAGATTACGTTCAGCGCGTCCTCGATCTCCGTAAAAAAGCCCGACGCAGTGACCACCAGCGCGGTGATGCCGATCAGGCTGCCGGCCAGGCTGTGGGCGCCGCCGCGCACATGCAGGATGGCCAGCTGCACCAGGTCGGCGGATTCCGAACTCATGATGCGGGTGAGCTGGTAATGCACCGCGCCGCTGGCGGCGTCCTGGCCCAGGCCCAGGGCGGCGATGGCGGTGGCGATGAACAGCACCGGCGCGATGGCCGTGACAGCATAGAAGGCGATGGCCGCGCCGCGCGACAGGGCGTTATCGTCGATGAAGGCCCCGAAACC
>JAQGLO010000109.1 GCA_028292825.1 Alphaproteobacteria bacterium
CCCATGACCGCTACTTCCTGGACAATGTGACCAGCTGGATCCTGGAATTGGATCGCGGCAAGGGCATTCCGCATGAAGGCAATTATTCGTCCTTCCTGGGCGTGCAGGAAAAGCGCCTGAAGCAGGAATCCAGCGAAGAGCAGGCTCAGCAGCGCACCATCGCGCGCGAACGCGAATGGATCAAGCAGTCGCCCAAGGCGCGCCAGGCCAAGTCCAAGGCGCGTATCAATTCCTATGAAGAGCTGGTGGCGAAATCACAGGAACAGCGCGCTGGCACCGCCACCATCATGATCCCGGTCGCCGAGCGGCTGGGCGACATGGTGATAGAGGCCGACAATCTCGCCAAGGGTTATGGCGACCGCCTGCTGTACGAGAATGTGAATTTCAAACTGCCGCCCGGCGGCATTGTCGGCGTCATCGGCCCCAACGGCGCCGGCAAGACCACGCTGTTCCGCATGCTGACCGGGCAGGAAAAGCCCGATGGCGGCACGCTGAAAATCGGCTCCACCGTGCAGCTGGGCTATGTTGACCAGTCGCGCGATGCGCTGGATGCCAACAAGACGGTCTATGAGGAAATTTCCGGCGGCACCGACATCATCGAGTTCGGCAAGACAAAGATGAATGCGCGCGCCTATACCGGCGCCTTCGCCTTCAAGGGCGGCGACCAGCAGAAAAAGGTCGGGCAGTTGTCAGGCGGTGAACGCAATCGCGTGCATCTGGCCAAGATGCTGAAGTCCGGTGCCAACCTTCTGCTGCTGGACGAGCCCACCAACGACCTGGACGTCGACACACTGCGCGCCCTGGAATCGGCGCTGGAGGAGTTTGCTGGCTGCGCCATGATCATCAGCCATGATCGCTGGTTCCTGGATCGCATAGCCACCCACATGCTGGCCTTTGAAGGCGACAGCCATGTGGAATGGTTCGAAGGCAACTACCAGGACTATGAAGCCGACAAGAAGCGCCGCCTGGGCCAGGACGCCGACCAGCCGCACAAGATCAAGTACAAGCGTTTCGCGCGTACCTAGGTCAGTGCGGGCAGCTGATGCCCAGGGCCTGTTCCAGCCGGCTGTCCAGCGACACCATCTCGATGGTGCCCAATGCGCCCGGCTTGATGTCGGGGCCGGAGAGCAGGAAGATGCTGTGATAGTCCGAACGCGTGGGCCAGAAGCCGTGATTGCCCATGCTTTTTGACGGGCCGTGGGCCTCGCCGTTGATTGCCGCGCCGAACATCACATGCGGCGCCGGCTCAAATGCCGACCCGGACAGAAGCGGGGCATAGCGCGCCAGTTCGGCGGCCGGCACTTCGCGTCCGACATCGCCCTTGCCCGACAAACCGCGCAGCCAGGCTGCGACCTTGGCATCGCTGGTCGTGACCAATCCGCCCTCAATCGCCATGTCGCCGGCGATCCCGTCCGCCGCCGCCATGACTTTCAGGTTGGCGATGCGGTCGATCCGTTCAAAGCCATGATCAGAAACCAGCGCAAGGTCGTAATCCCCGGGCATGGCTTTCACGATGTCCCCGATCAGTTCGTCGGAGCGCTCGACCACCGCATTGGCGTGCGGCACGAAGGGGCCCTCTTCATGGGCCTCGGAATCCAGTTCGGCCAGGTGCAGCAGCAGCAGGTCGGGGGCATTGCGCTTCAACAGGAATATCGTGGCCAGGGCGCGGGAGCGATCATCCAGCCATTGTTGCGGAAAGGACGGATAGGATCGCGCGATTTCGTCCACCAGGCCCGGGGTGCCGAAATGGTCGACGGTTTCCATGTCGGAAGAATCGCCGAGACGCCGGGCGTAGACCTCCGGCAGGTTCCAGTTGATCTTGGCGTCCACCGTCACCGGCCAGTTGACGGCCCCGATGGTGCGCCCGGCATTGGCCAGGCATTGGGTGAGGGTCGGCACCTTGATCTTGGTTGCCGACCAGTAGCTGAGCGCCGGGTCGGGCGGCCCCGCGGCATTGGCCAGGATGCCGTGCTGGTCGGGGCGGGCGCCGGTCAGCATGCTGGTGTGGGATGGCCAGGTGATGGTGGGCCAGACGCCGGTGACGCCATCGGCGACCTGCGACTTGGCCAGCAGGCGGCGAATGTTGGGAATCTTCAGCCCCAGCGCGTCACGGTCGCGCAGATAGCGCCAGTCCAGACCGTCTACCGAGACGACCAGCAGCTTGCGGGGCGCGGCCTGCACCGCCGTTGCCGCGAACACCAGGGCGGCTATCAGTGCGCCTACTCTATATATCATGCGAGGCTCGCCTCGTGGGCCATCACTTGGGCCGGTTCTGACCTTCGAACACCACCGGTGGTGTCACGCGCCGCGCCACCTCGCGCAACACGAAGCTGGAGCGGATCTTGGCGACATGGGGCAGGTTGGACAATTCCTTGCGATAGATGCGGTCGTAATCGTCAAAGGAATTGACGTGAATCATGATGAAGAAGTCGGTGTCGCCGGAAACGAAGCCGCAATAGGAGATGGAGGGGCACTTCACCACCTCCCGTTCGAACTCCACCAGCACATGCTCGGCTTGGGAGCTGAGCTCGATTGCCACCATCACCACGCCGGTAAAACCCAGCGAAAACATGTTGATGTTGGCGTTATAGCCGGCGATGACGCCGCTTTCTTCCAGGATCTTGCGGCGGCGGGCGACGGCGGTCGAGGACAGATTGATGC
>JAQGLO010000125.1 GCA_028292825.1 Alphaproteobacteria bacterium
GCATCGCCACCAATGACGCGACCTTCCAGGCGGCGCTGGAGATCGTCAAGCGCGTGGGCAAGACCGCCGCCTATGCCGAAGACTTCCCCGCCTTCATCGTCAACCGCATCCTGCTGCCGATGATCAATGAGGCGGTCTATACGCTGTATGAAGGCGTCGGAAACGTCGATGCCATCGACACTGCGATGCGGCTGGGCGCCAATCATCCGATGGGACCGCTGCAACTGGCGGATTTCATCGGCCTGGATACCTGCCTGTCGGTGATGCAGGTGTTGTACGAGGGCCTGGCGGATTCCAAATACCGCCCCTGCCCGCTGCTGGTGAAATATGTTGAAGCCGGCTGGCTGGGCCGCAAGACGGGCCGCGGCTTCTACGACTATCGCGGGGAACATCCAGTTCCAACGCGATAAGTCACGCTCTCGCAATAGCGAGGGATTTTGTGACGTGGGCAGGAGCGGCGCGCGGAGCGGGCTTAACGCCCGTGAGCACGCGCAACGCACCCACGGCGCAAAAGACCCGCGCTAGGTCCCGCTGATCCGCTTGAAGTACTTGACGGCTTCCGGACTATCCCATTCGGCGGGGCCTTCGGCCTTGGCGATCACCTTGCCATCCGGGTCGATCAGCACCGTCATGGGCAAGCCATAGGCGCCGAAGCTCTTCAGCATCACCACGTCGCTGTCGCGGAACACCGGCAGCTTGACCTTGTGGCTTTTCAGGAAGGCCTCGGCATCCACCTCGCCCCGGTCCATGTTGACCGGAATGACCCGGATGCCCGGCGCGAACACCGCCAGCCGCGCCAGCGCCGGCAGTTCGGCGACGCAGGGGGCGCACCAGGTGGCCCACAGGTTCAGCAGCACAAAACGGCCCTTGAAGCCGGAAAGCTTGAAACGGACACCCTTTGCGTCGGTAAACGCCACATCGGGGGCCGCTTTGGGGGTCTTTTCCAGCTTCAGCGCGGCCAAATCGGCCGGCGGCTCCATGCCCTGATGGACAGAAAGCAGCCCCCTCGCATATAGGATGCCACAGGCCAGCGCGACGATGACGGCCAGGCTGATGATGATTTTCTTGGTCATGGGCCTTGGTAACCGGATGAGACAATGAGCACAAACAAGATGTGGGGCGGACGGTTTGAATCCGGCCCCGCCGCCATCATGAGGGAGATTACCCCCTCGATCGATTTCGACAAGCGCCTCGCGGCGGAAGACCTCGCGGGCTCCCGAGCCCATTGCCGCATGCTGTCCACCGAAGGCATCATTTCCAAGGATGACGGCCAGGCGATCCTGGCGGGCCTGGACACCATCGAAAAGGAGATGGCGGCGGGCGAATTCGTCTTCAAGCGCGAGCTGGAAGACATTCACCTCAATATCGAGGCGCGGCTGGCCGAACTGATCGGCCCGGCGGCGGGGCGGTTGCACACCGCGCGCTCGCGCAACGACCAGGTGGTGACGGATTTCCGGCTGTGGGTGCGCGCCGCCTGCGAGCGCGCCGATCAAGGCTTGCTCGCACTGCAGCGGGCGCTGCAATCCCAGGCGGAGAAACATTTCGAAACCATCATGCCGGGCTTCACCCATATGCAGGTGGCCCAGCCGGTAACCTTCGGCCATCACATGCTGGCCTATGTAGAAATGTTCGGTCGTGATCGCGGCCGCTTCGAGGACACGCGCAAGCGGCTGAATGAATCGCCACTGGGCGCCGCCGCGCTGGCGGGCACCAGTTTCGCCATCGACCGTGACAATACCGCCAAGGCACTGGGCTTCGCCCGGCCGATGCGCAATTCCATGGACGCGATTTCGGCGCGCGACTTTGCGCTGGAATATCTGGCGGCCTGCACCATCGCCGCCGTGCATCTGTCGCGGCTGGCGGGCGAGCTTGTGCAATGGTCCACACCGGCTTTCGGGTTCGTGAAGCTGTCGGACGCCTTCACCACCGGCTCCTCGATCATGCCGCAGAAGCGCAATCCCGACGCCGCCGAACTGATCCGCGGCAAGACCGGGCGCGTGCTGGGCGATTTCGTGGCGCTGGCCACCGTGGTGAAGGGCTTGGTGCTGACCTATGGCACCGACCTGCAGGAAGACAAGGAGCGGGTGTTCGACGCCGCCGATACGCTGGAGATCAGCCTTGCCGCGATGGCGGCGATGATGGCCGACCTGACGGCGAACCCGGCCAGGATGCGCAGCGCCTGCGAAGCCGGATATCCAACCGCCACCGACTTGGCCGACTGGGTGGTGCGGGTGCTGAAGAAGCCGTTCCGCGAAGCCCATCACATTGCCGGCTCCATCGTGAAGCTGGCGGAAGATGCCGGTGTGGGCCTGGATGCCCTCACCCTGGAACAGATGCAGACGATCGAGCCCGGCATCACCGACGCGGTGTTCAAGGTGCTGTCGCTCGACTCCAGCGTGCATTCGCGCATGAGCCTGGGCGGCACCGCGCCGGCGCGGGTGCGCGAGCAACTGGCCTACTGGAAGGGACAGCTGAAATGAAAACATTCCTGATCTTCGCCGCCTTGGCCGTGATGGTGTCTGGCTGCGGCGTCAAGAACGACCTGATCAAGCCCAACGGCCAGGCCACACCCAAGGACGAAAAAGACCCGTCCAAGCCGCCATATCCGCTCGGGCGTTAGGCGAAGCCGGACCGCCCGAAACCAAAAGAGTCGATAGTGAACTACTTCGAATATAAGGACGGCGTGCTGTGCGCGGAAGGCGTGCGGCTGGACCTGCTGGCGCAGAAAGTCGGCACGCCTTTTTATTGTTATTCCACCGCGACCCTGGAGCGGCATTACAGGGTATTCTCCAGCGCGCTGCCCGCCGGTTCGCTGGTTGCCTATGCGGTCAAGGCCAATGACAATCTGGCGGTGCTGAAGACTCTGGCCAGGCTGGGCGCGGGCGCCGATGTGGTGTCGGGCGGCGAGCTGGCCAAGGCGTTGGCGGCAGGCGTCCCCGCAAGCAAGATCGTGTTTTCCGGCGTCGGCAAGACCAGGGCGGAAATGCGCGCCGGGCTGGATGCCGGCATCTATCAGTTCAATGTCGAGAGCGAGCCGGAACTGGCGGCGCTGAACGACGTGGCGCTCGCGGCGGGCAGGCGTGCGGCTGTGTCGCTGCGCATCAATCCCGATGTCGATGCCCGCACCCATGCCAAGATCAACACCGGCACGGCGGAAACCAAGTTCGGCATTCCCTTCGGCCATGCCCGCGCGGCCTATGCCCATGCCGCGATGCTGAAAGGCATCGAGATCGTGGGCGTCGATGTCCATATCGGCAGCCAGATCACCGAACTGGAACCCTTCGAGCAGGCCTTCACCATCGCGGGCGATCTGATTGCGACCCTGCGCGGCGACGGCCACACCATCTCGCGCCTCGACCTGGGAGGCGGGCTGGGTGTGCCGTATGAGCACAACAATGAACCGCCGCCGGACCCCACCGCCTATGGCGCCATGGTGACGCGGGTGACCAGGGATTTCGGCTGCAAGCTGTCGTTCGAGCCGGGCCGGCTGATTGCCGCCAATGCCGGGGTGCTGGTGTCGGAAGTGATCTATGTGAAGCGCGGCGACGCCAGGACCTTCCTGATCATCGACGCCGGGATGAACGATCTTGTTCGCCCGGCCATGTATGACGCCTTCCACGAGATCGTGGCCGTCGCCGAGCCCGTGCCGGGTTCCCCCCGCCCAAAATACGATGTGGTGGGGCCGGTGTGCGAAACCAGCGACCTGTTCGCCAGCGAAAGGCCGCTGCCGGAACTCAAATCGGGCGATCTTGTGGCCATCCTGACGGCGGGAGCCTATGGCGCGGTGATGGCGGGTGATTACAATGCCCGGCCGCGCCTCGCAGAAGTCTTGGTCGCGGGCGAACAATGGGGCATCGTGCGCCCCAGAGAGAGTATTGCCGATCTTGTCGCCAAGGACCGCATTCCCGACTGGCTGGAAGACTGACCCACTGGGTCAGCGTCTGGCGCTGGCGCGCATGGTGCTGGCGATCGAAAAGGTCTTGCCGCGGCTATGGCCGGCGGCGGGCTTTGCCGGTTTCTACCTGGCCATGGCGCTGACCGGCATCTTCGCTTTCATTCCCTGGCCGGTGCAGGCGCTGCTGCTGGCCGCCACCATCACCGCCTGCGCCTATTCCCTGGCCGAAGGCTTCAAGGACTTCGCCTGGCCGCGCGATCTTGATGCCGCGCGACGCCTGGAGCGGGACAGCGGGCTGGCCCATCGCCCAGTGTCGGAGCGTGACGACCGTCCGGTGGGCAATGATCCCTTTGCGCAGCAATTGTGGGCGCTGCACCGGGCGCGCGCATTGCCGGCGAAATTCCGCCTCGCCCCGCCCCGCGCCGACATCGCCGAACGCGATCCCAAGGGCCTGCGCTGGTATGTACTGATCGCGCTAACGGTGGGCGTGGTGCTGGCGCGCGGCGACACCGGGGCGCGGCTGGTCGCGGCCTTCGACAGCGGGGCCGGCAGCGCCGCCAGCCTCGATGCCTGGATCGATCCGCCGCCTTATACGGAACTGCCGCTGACCTCGCTGCGCATCGGCGACGACGGCGTCATCACGGTGCCGCAGGGCTCGGTGCTGAACCTGCGGGTCCATGGCGCGCCGCGCACCCCGGGCCTTGCAGCCGGCAGCAACACCGCGCCGCGCTTTGCCGGCGAGGAGGGCGAATATTCCAGCAATGTAATCCTGAACAACAGCGCCCGGGTGCGGGTGCAGGTGGGCGGCCATGCCATCGGACACTGGACCATCGACGCCGTGCCCGATGCCGCGCCGACCATCACCATGACCGCGCCGCCCCGGCGCACCGAACAACTGGCCACCCGCTTCACCTTCAAGGGCCATGACGATTACGGCGTCACCAAGGTACAGGCGGTGCTGGTGCCGCCGCACGGCAAGCCGCTGGTGGTGGACCTGCCGCTTGCCCAGCCGCAGAAGGACGTAACTCAGGACAGCTATGTCGATCTCACCAGCCATCCCTATGCCGGGCTGACGGTGCAGGCGCATCTGGAGGCGCGAGATGCCACCGGCCAGATGGGCGCCAGCCAGATGGTCAGCTTCAAGCTGCCGGCGCGCGTCTTCACCGATCCGCTGGCGCGCGCCATCATCGAGCAGCGCCAGCAACTGGCCACCACCGATGCGGCCGGGCGCAAGATCGTGCTGTTGACGCTGGATGCGCTGACCGTTGCGCCCGACCGCTTTTACGAGGGCAAGAACGACATCTTCCTCGCCTTGCGCAGTGCCTATAACGGCGTGAAGAACGCCAAGCACGACTCCGACATCGCCCATGTCGAAAACCTGTTGTGGGAAACCGCGCTGAAGCTGGAGCGTGGCGGCCTGCTGTCGGCGGCGGAGGAACTGCGCAAGCTGCAGATGATGCTGACCGCCGCCATGGCAGCCGGCGCGCCGCAGGAGGTGATCGACGAACTGCTCAAGCGCTATGACGAAGTCATGAAGCGCTATGTCCAGGCCCTGGCCGCCAATCCGCCGGCGCAAAGCATGGAGCCGCCCTCGCCCGACGCCAAGACGCTGGGCATGAACGACGTGCAGACGCTGCTGCAGATGATCCAGAAACTCAGCCAGGCGGGCGACCGCCAGCAGGCGGCGCAACTGCTCGCCATGCTGCAATCCATGCTGGAAAACATGCACATGCAGCAGGGTGGCAAAGGCGGCGAGCAGACCGCCCAGGACAAGGCCAACAACGAGGCGCTGCAGAAATTCAGCAACCTGATGAGCAAGCAGCGCTCGCTGCTGGACAAGACCTTCCGCCAGCGCCAAGGCCAGCCAGATCCCAAGGATGGCGGCGCGCAGGGCCTCGCCAAGCAGCAGCAGGATTTGCAGAAGGAATTGCAGGATTCGCTGAAGGGCATGGACGGCAAGTCGGCGCAGAAGCTGCGCGAGGCCGGCAAGGCGATGGGCGAGGCACAAAGCGCGCTGGGCCAGAAGGATCTGGAAAATGCCGGCAGCGCCCAGAACCAGGCGCTGGAAGCAATGCGCCAGGGCGCGCAGGCGCTGGCGCAGCAGACGCCGGGCGGCAAGCAGGCGGGCGGACAGGACCCGCTGGGACGCGGGGCCTCGCCACTGGGCAATTCGGGGGTGAAGATTCCCGGCGCCACCGATCTGGCACGGGCGCGGGCGATTTTGATGGAGCTGCGCCGCCGCGCCGCCGAGATGAACCGGCCGCAGTCGGAGCGCGATTATCTGGACCGGCTGCTGAAGGCGTTCTAGCTCGGCATCTTGCCGATATACGGCAGCCCGCGATACTTGCCGGCATCGTCCATGCCATAGCCGATGACGAAATCATTGCCCACGGTGAAGCCGATATAGTCGGCATTGGCAATGCGATCAGGGCGCTGCTTGTCCAGCATCACCGCCACCTGCACGCTGGCAGCGCCGGCGGCCTGGATGATCGAGACCGCCTTGGCCACCGTGCGGCCCGCATCCAGCACGCCGTCGATCACCAGCACATGGCGGCCGGCGATCTGTTCCGACGGACCGGCGATCATGGAGATGGCGCTGGCCACCCGCTTGTCGCCATAGGAGCGCAACCAGATCATCTCCACATCCAGCGGCACGCCTTCCCAGGCCAGCGCGCGCAGCAGGTCGGCGGCAAAGACGAAACCACCCACCAGGATCGGCATGGCGATATCGGGCACCAGCGGCGCCGCCGCGATGGTGCGGGCCATGGCGCGCACGCGGTCCTGGATCTGCTCGGCGGAAAACAGGATGTCGGGAGGCGTCATGATCTACTGGCCGTCCTTGGCGAAACGCACTTCCAGGTGGCGCGCCGCCGCGGGCGGGCTTGAGAGGCGCGTGGTGAAGGGCACCGACTGGCCGGCCTTCAGGGTCGTGGCGGTGGGCTTGAAGGTCCAGTGATAAAGTTCGTGATTGTCGGCATCGCTGAGGGTGACGCGCACCGTCTGCGGCACCGGCAATTCGCGCGCGCCGGTATTGACGATGACACCGCTGACCGCCAGCACGATCTGGCCATCCTCGCTCTCGCGGCGGTAATCCACCTGGCGGAAATCAATGCCGCTGGCATTCACTTTCAGCCCCAGGCTGGAATAGACGCCGGTCGATTGCGGCCAGATCACCGCAACGTCCTGGCGATAGCGCACCGCCGACACTGCAATCAGCAGCACCACGGCGATCAGCCCGATCCAGCCCGCCACCACGGCCAGCCGGGGGCCCAGGGGCCCGCGCGGCTCCGCCACCGCCGACGCGGGCGCATAGGCGCGGATGGCGGAAGGATTGTTCACCGGGTATGCGGAAACAGGCTCGGGGTCAGGCTCCGGCTCGGGGGCAGCCGCCTCGAATATGGTGGGATCGGGCTCCGGCTCGGGGGTTTCGGCGGCTTGGTGCCAGCTATGGCCGCACTTGGCGCAGCGCACGGTGCGGCCTGCGGGGGGAAACTTGGTCCCGTCCACCGAATAGCGCGTATCGCAGTTGGGACAGGTGAGAATCATGCCCGGCCTGTTGAAATATCAGCGAAAATACGAGGCAGGGGCCATGACCGCAAGGCGCGTGATGG
>JAQGLO010000137.1 GCA_028292825.1 Alphaproteobacteria bacterium
GATCGTGGACGGCGAATGCGACCAGTATCCCGAGCAGGCCTTCTACATGGTCGGCGCCATCGAGGAAGTGGCCGCCAAGGCCGCCAAGATGGCGGCCGACACCGCGAAGGCCGCCTAAATGGCCGCGAAGATCGCGTTCGATCTGGTTTCGCCGGAAAAGCTGCTGCTGTCGGTGGAAGCTGACATGGTCACCGTGTCGGGCACCGAAGGCTATATGGGCGTGATGGCGGGGCATTCCCCCCTCGTCTCGACCCTGCGCGCCGGCATGATCGATGTGACTGTGAACGGCAAGGATGACCGCTATTTCATCCGCGGCGGCTTTGCCGAGATCAGCCCCACCAAGATCACGGTGCTGGCCGAGGAAGCCATCCCCATGACCGAACTGGACCTGGCCGTGCTGGACCAGCGCATCACCGACGCCCAGGACGACGAAATCGCCGCCAAGACCGACACCGACCGCCAGAAGGCCGCCAACATGGTGGACGACTTGAAACTGGTCCGGGCCGCCTTTTAAGCCGTAAACAGATTAACCCGCGGCTCCCACGCTTTTTTGGCGGCGGGAGCCGTTTTTGCTATAGTGCGTCGCGAAATCCGGAGCCGGAATCATGACGGTTTCTACCGTCTACAAGCAGGGATGGACGATGGACGATGTCCATTGGAACCTGTTCGATTCGACGAAAGTCGAGCCGAACCTGCTGGCGGCTGTCAAAGCGGCAGCCTTGGTCGAATACAACGCGCCCGATTATGTCAGCTATCTCAAGCGGGTATTCCACGAAACCGAGCCCGGGGCACTGGACTGGATCGAGCGCTGGGGGGCCGAGGAATCCCAGCATGGCCGCGCCCTGGGCCGCTGGGCCGAGATGGCCGATCCCACCTTCAAGCTGGAAGAGGCCTTTGCCCGTTTCCGCACGGGCTATAAGCCGACCCACTTTGCCGGCGATGACACCACCTCGATCCGCGGCTCGCGCCGGGGCGAGATGATCGCCCGCTGCGTGGTGGAATCGGGCACCAGCTCCTATTACACCGCCATCCGTGACGCCACAGAAGAGCCGGTGCTGCAGGAGATCGCCGGGCGCATCGCCGCCGACGAATACCGCCACTACAAGCTGTTCTACGACATGCTGCACGCCCAGCCCGAACCGGATCTGGGCTTCTGGAGGAAGCTGGGCATCGCCATCGGGCGGGTGCGCGAAAGCGATGATGACGAGCTTGCCTATGCCTTTTATTGCGCGAATGTATCACCTGAGAAAGAGGCGATAACACCTTACAAGCGCAGCAAATATTCAAAACTCTCGGCCCATGCCAGCATGGCGGTCTATCACCGCCGCCATATCCAGAAGCTGGTGCAGATGGTCGTGAAAGTGATCGGCGCCGACCCCCATGGCTGGTTGGCCGGCCTTGCCGGCGCGGTGCTGTGGCGCCGCCTGCAGGCCAAGTCGGCCTAGCCTGCCTTATTCGGGCAGCGGCTCGAAGGCGCCGGTCTTGTCATTGCGGATCAGAAGCCGACCCGAGGCGACGCCGAAATAGGCGCCGTGCAGGTTGAGATCGCCCTTCTCCAGCGCCGCCTTCACGAACGGGAAGGTCATCAGGTTGCGCAGGCTGAGTTCCACCGAGGCGAATTCCAGCTTGCGCAGATAGCCTTCCTCGCCCTCGTCATTCCTGGGGCCGATGGTTTGCGCGGCCGGCGCGATCTGGCTCATCCAGCGGCCGATGAAATCCGACGACGACAAGGGCGCGTCGTCGCTGGCGAAGGCCTTGATGCCGCCGCAGAAAGCGTGGCCCAGCACGATGATATGGCGCACCTTGAGCGCGCGCACCGCGAATTCCAGCGCCGCGCTGGTGCCGTGCTGGTGGCTGGGGTCTTCCTCGGTGGGCGATTCATAGGCTGGCACCAGGTTGGCGACATTGCGCGCCACCAGCAGTTCGCCCGGCGCGGCATCGAAGATCACTTCGGGCGAGACCCGGCTGTCGACACAGCCGATCACCATGATGGAGGGCGACTGGCCCAAGCCGGCCAGGGTCTGGTAGCGGCCGCGTTCCACCGCGAACCGCCCGTCCAGGAACGCGCGATAGCCCTTGGTCAGCCTTTCAGGAAACACGCTAAGCCTTCCGCTTGACCATCATCTGCTTGATCTCGCCGATCGCCTGGGCCGGGTTGAGGCCCTTGGGACAGGTGTTGGCGCAGTTCATGATGGTGTGGCAGCGATAGAGGCGGAAGGGATCTTCCAGGTCGTCCAGCCGCTCGCCGGTCTGTTCGTCGCGGGTGTCGTTCAACCAGCGATAGGATTGCAGCAGCGCCGCAGGGCCCAGATAGCGCTCGGAATTCCACCAGTAGCTGGGGCACGAGGTCGAGCAGCAGGCGCAGAGAATGCACTCATACAGCCCGTCCAGCTTGGCGCGGTCTTCCGGCGACTGCTTCCATTCCTTTTCCGGCTCGGCCGTCGTGGTCTTCAGATAAGGCTGGATGGAGGAATACTGGGCGTAGAAATTGGTCAGGTCGGGCACCAGGTCTTTCACCACCGGCATGTGCGGCAAGGGATAGACCGCGACCGCGCCGGAACAGTCATTGATCGACTTGGTGCAGGCCAGCGTGTTGCCGCCCTGGATGTTCATGGCGCAGGAACCGCACACGCCTTCGCGGCAGGAGCGGCGGAAGCTCAGCGAGGGATCGATCTCGTTCTTGATCTTGATCAGCGCGTCCAGGACCATAGGGCCGCAGCTGTCCAGATCGACGGTGAAGGTATCCACGACGGGATTGGCGCCGGTATCAGGATCGTAGCGATAGACCTTGAAGTCCTTGGTGCGCTTGGGCTTCTTGCCGTTGGCGGCTTTGTCGCTGGGCCACACCTTGCCCTTTTTCACCCGGCTGGCCTTGGGCAGCATGATCTCGACCATTACGGGGAACTCCTGGAAAGCACGGGTGATTTGGCCAGTTTGCCACGCCGTTGCGGCTGCGAACAACCCCGCGTCACGCGACGATTTGTTCAAACACCCATGCGATTTCGGCAGGGGAATCCTTCATCTGGCCGGTGATCACCAGCTGCTCGGTCCGGCGCACCACGGGGCCGCCCAGATAGACGCTTTCCTCGACCTCCAGCGTTCCGCCCCCAGCCCGGAAGCGCCAGCCCTCTCCGCCCGGCAGCTTGAGCAGGATGCCGCCGCCCTCCAGCCGCGATACCCGCACATCGGGATGGATATGGAACCGCACCGCATAGCTGCGCCCGGCGCCGGGCCTTTCCGCGGCCATCTTGCCCTCGACGGGCACCAGCCGGTCGCGGCCGGTCACCATCAGGCCCTGGGGCGACAAAGTCAGCTGGCGTTCATGGCGGACACCGAACATCGCCTCATAGGCGTCGTGCATGACCTCCACCGTCCAGCCCTGGGCGGTCTCCACCCGTTTCGAAACCGGGGCGACAGGTCCGCCCATCAGGCGCGGCCCCAGCAGGTCGCGCGCCAGCCCGGCCGGCAGGATATGGGCGCTGGAGGTGTCCGACAGGGTCAGGGTGGAATGGGCCGCCGTGGCGCGCAAGGCGGTGTTCCAGGCCTGGTGTGTCAGCCCGCCCGCGCCGCAATTGACCACGATGCGATCGGCGCCGGAGGACAGCTCGAAGGCCGCCGCCCCGGCGTGGGCGTTCAGCGCAAAGGCGCCGTCGGGAGTCTTGCCGCAGTCCAGCAGGCACAAGGTGCGCCCCGCCGTCAGCCGCTGATAGCCGGAATGGCGGGCATGATGGAAAGGCTGGCCCCGGATATCGTCGCGCGCCAGAAGTCCCGCGATCATGCGCGGATCGGATTCCGCGCCGCCATTGAACAGGGCCAGCGCGCCGTCGGCATGGCGGAAGAAACGCAGCATGGGCGCCATGCGGTCATGGGCATTGCGCAGGCCGTGCGGCGGTTCCTCGTTCACCGCGCTCAGTGCCTCCATCACCATGATGACATGGCGATAGGCCGACAGCAGCGCTTCGGGCGAGCGCGAAACATGGCCGCCGTCCGGCAGGATCTGGCGTTCGATCTCGCTTTCCAGCCGCGCGAGGCCGGTGTCGCGCCGCTTGCTGCTGTCATCCAGGCACAGGCCCGACAATGCGAGCACCGCGCAGGTTTCCAGGCGCGGCAGTCCGTCAGGCGCCTCGCCGGAAATCCGCTCCAGCATCCTGGCCTGCTCGCGCAGGCTGACGAAAAGGCGCGAGCGCCACATCATCTCGGAGTTGAGAATGACCAGGCGGCCATGGCTGAAGATATGCGCCAGCCGCCGCGCCATGATGTGCGGCAGCCAGACCGGTTCGGAATAAAGCTGGTGGCGCTTGATCCATTGGCCGATCAGGTTGGTGGCCAGCTTGCGCGACGCCTCGCCGCCCGCGGTGGACAAGGCCGGCAGCCAATGAAAGCTGTGCAGCGCCTCATGCCAGGCGGCGGATGGCGGCCTGACATCGAACACCGAGACGCCGGCCGGCACATCCACGGTCTGGCCATGGAAGCGGAAGCGGCCCCGCAGCAGGCTGTCGGCTTCCTCCAGCCGGCGCGGCAGCGCGTCCCAGGGATGGAACACGATATGGTCGGCCAGCGGGCCCTTGAGCAAACGGCGATAGATCCACCCGCGCCGCCACAGGTTGCGCAGCGGGGCAAGAGCGCGCCGAAGCCCCGCCCGGATCAATTCGGGCAGGAGCGGCAGGAGTTCGCTCCCTTTCACGTCAGCCTCTCAAGGCTTTGATATTGTCGGCATAGCGTGACGGCCCGCCCGTGAAGACGGC
>JAQGLO010000143.1 GCA_028292825.1 Alphaproteobacteria bacterium
CCGGTCAGCACGCGGATGCGGTTCTTGCGCATCTTGCCCGCGGTGTGGGCGATGATGATGTGGTCATTGGCGATCAGCTTCACGCGGAAGGTCGCATTGGGCAGCAGCTCCTCGACGATGCCCTCGAACTCCAGCAATTCTTCCTTGGCCAATGGGTCCTCAATGATCGGTTAGCGAGGGTGGGAGATAGGGGGGAAAGCGCCGTAAATCAAGGCTTTATGCCCCGTTTTCCTCAGGTATCAGAAGCTTTTGGGCCCAGAAACCGGGCTTTCAGCCGTTCCATCAGCTGATCGCGCACGGCCCGATAGGCTGTCAGGCGTTGTTCCCGCGAACCTTCCACCGCCGTGGGGTCCATGGTGGGCCAGTATTCCACCTGGGTGGCCGCCGTCCGGGTCATCTCCACCGCCTTGTGCTGGGCCTCTGGCGACAGGGTGATCACCAGGTCGAAACTGCCGTCTTCCAGGTCTTCAAAGCGGCGCGGCCGGTGCTTGCCAATCTCCAGCCCGATCTCCTCCATGGCCTCCACGGCCAGGGGATCCAGCTCGCCGGCCCGCACGCCGGCACTCTCTATATAGACGTTCTGGGAAAGGTGGCGCATCAGCGCCGCCGCCATCGGGGACCGCACGGCATTCATGGTGCAGGCGAAGAGAACCGCTGAGGCCATGTCAGCCCCGCATCTGCAGCACGCAAACCAGCGTGAACAGCCGGCGCGCGGTGTCGAAATCGGTTTCCACCTTGCCTTCCAGCCGATGCTGCAACTCGCGCGCGCCTTCGTCGTGCAGGGTCTTGCGCGCCATGTCGAGCGCCTCGATCTGGTGCGGCGGGGCGGTGCGGATCGCCTTGTAGTAATTCTCGCAGACCAGGAAATAATCCTTCACCACCTTGCGCAGCGGCGTCAGCGACATCAGCACCCGGCCATGCGGCGCACCACCTTCCAGCGCAACGTCGAGCACAAGCCGGTTTTCCTCCAGCCCCAGAGTAAGGTGATAGGGCCCGCCTTCCGAGCCTTCCAGCCGGAAGCTGTTCTTCTCGATCAGGTCATAGATGGCGACTTCGCGTTCCTGCTCGATGGCGCGGCTGCGATGCACCACACTGGCTTCGTCAAGCGTGATCGAAGCGAGCCGGAATTCCATTTTACCTGTTCAGCCTGGCTGCGATGGAGCGGGCATGCGCCTCAAGCCCTTCGGCCTGTGCCAGCACCAGCGCGTCGGGGCCGATGGCGGCAATGCTGCGCGCGTCCAGGCCCAGCAGCGTGGTGCGCTTCATGAAATCCAGCACCGACAGGCCGGACGAGAAGCGCGCCGTGCGCGAGGTCGGCAGCACATGGTTGGGCCCGGCGATATAGTCGCCCATGGCTTCGGGCGTATGGCGGCCCAGGAAAATGGCGCCGGCATGCCGCACCTTCTTCGAGAAGCCTTCCGGGTCGTCGGTGGCGATCTCCAGATGCTCGGGCGCAAAGGCGTCGGCCAGCGGCGCGGCGTCATCCAGCTTTGCCACCGTGATGATGGCGCCATAGTCGCCCCAGCTTTTCGCCGCGATCTCGCGCCGTGGCAGGGTCGCGATCTGGCGTAAGGCGGCATCAGCGACGCGATCGGCGAATGCCGCGTCATCGGTGATGAGAATGCTCTGCGAACTGGCGTCGTGCTCGGCCTGGCTCAGCAGGTCGGCGGCGATCCATTCCGGATCATTGGCGCCGTCCGCGATCACCAATATCTCCGACGGGCCTGCCACGCTGTCGATGCCGACCTGGCCGAACACTTCGCGCTTTGCCGCGGCGACATAGGCATTGCCAGGACCGACAATCTTGTCCACCGCCCTGAGACTTTGCGTGCCATAGGCCAGCGCGGCCACGGCCTGCGCCCCGCCGATGCGGTAGATGTCGGTCACCCCGGCCCGCCGCGCCGCCGCCAGCACCAGCGGATTGATCTTGCCGCCCGAGGCCGGCGTCACCATCACGATGCGCGCCACGCCCGCGACCCGCGCCGGGATGGCGTTCATCAGCACCGAAGACGGATAGCTGGCGGTGCCGCCCGGCACATAAAGTCCCACGCTGTCCACGCTGGTCCAGCGCCAGCCCAGCACCGCGCCGGTTTCGTCGGTGAAGCGGTCATCGGCGGGAATCTGGCGACGATGATAGGCCTCGATGCGGGTGGCGGCGGTCTCGATGGCCGCAAACTGTTCCTGCGACACCAGCTTAAGCGCCGCATCGATCTCGTCCGCCGACACTTTCAAGGTATCGGCCGTCACGCCCGCATGATCGAACCTGTTGGTCAGCTCGATCAGCGCTGCGTCGCCGCGCTTGCGGACATCGGCGATGATGGCTTTCACCACCTGAGCAACATCTTCCTCCTCCTCGCGCTTGGCATAGAGGAGTTTTTCGAAATCCGCAGCGAAACTCGCGTCGGACGCATTCAGCCGGCGGGCCATCTATGCGCCCTCATGATCCGGCGTGCCGATGGCCGCCCAGGGACCGCTCATGTCAGCCAGCCCGGCATCGATGCACTCCACCGTCAGCCGCAGCGCGCCGCCGCCGGCCAGCACGATTTCCACCACGCCGCCGGGGTCCTCGCCACCTGTCGGCGTGAAGTTGATCGACAGCACCGACACCACCGCCTCGCCCGCACCCAGTTTGACCTGGTTCGACTGTACCTTCAGCACACCGTCGAAATGCAGCCCGCTGCGCACCCGCGTCTTGCCGCCGCTTTCCCATTGCAGCCGGTTCACCACCGCCACGAAGCGCCGCGTCTTGGGCAACCAGACGAAATTCTTCAGCTTGACCACGGCATCCTGCAGCCGCGCCGACAGGATCTGCAGGTCTTCCGCATCGGCGGCCGCCAGCTTGATCATTCCGACACCCGCGCAATGTCGGCGCCGACACGGCTGAGTTTTTCTTCCAGCCGGTCGAAGCCGCGGTCCAGGTGATAGATGCGGCTGACATTGGTCTCGCCTTCGGCCGCCAGCCCCGCCAGCACCAGGCTGACAGACGCGCGCAGGTCGGTCGCCATCACCGGCGCACCTTTCAGTTTCTCCACCCCGCGCACCGTGGCGGTGTCGCCATCGATGCGCACATCCGCGCCCATGCGCGCCAGCTCGGGCACATGCATGAAGCGGTTTTCGAAGATCTTCTCCTTCACCACCGAAGTTCCGTCCGCCAGCGTCATCAGCGTCATGATCTGCGCCTGCAGGTCGGTGGGAAAGCCCGGATAGGGCGCGGTGGTGACGTCCGACGCCCGGGGCCGCGCGCCGTTCATGTGCACCTTGACGCCGCGCGGCGTGTCGCTGACTTCCGCACCACTCTTGGTCAAGAGCGACAGCAGCGAGGCAATGGTGTCATGCGACGCGCCGATCAGTTCCACTTCGCCGCCCGCGATCGCGGTGGCGATGGCATAGGTGCCGGCCTCGATGCGGTCGGCCATGACGCGGTGCGCCGCGCCGTGCAGCTTTTCCACACCGTGAATCGTGATCTCGCTGGAGCCCAGACCCCAGATCTCCGCGCCCATGTCCGTCAGGCACTTGCCCAGGTCGCAGATTTCCGGCTCGCGCGCCGCGTTGACGATCTTGGTGGTGCCGCGCGCCAAAGTCGCCGCCATCATCGCGGTCTCGGTGGCGCCGACCGACACGAACGGAAACACGATCTCCGCGCCCTTGAGGCCATCCGGCGCGGTGGCGGTGACATAGCCTTCCGCCAGTTCGATCTTCGCGCCCATCGCTTCCAGCGCATTGAGGTGCAGCTCCACCGGCCGCGCCCCGATGGCGCAACCGCCCGGCAGCGACACCTTGGCCTCGCCCATCCGCGCCAGCAGGGGCGCCAGCACCTGGAAAGAGGCGCGCATCTTGCGCACCATGTCGTAGGAGGCGAACACCGATGAAACCCTGCTGGCTTCAAAGCGCATGGTGTCGCCCTCGCCAAAGCCGCCGGCCAGCGTCACCTGCACCTGGATGCCGAAGCTGACCAGCAGCTCGGCCATGGCGCGCACATCGGCCAGGCGCGGCACATTGGTCAGGGTCAGGGGCTCGGCCGTCAGGATCGAGGCCG
>JAQGLO010000155.1 GCA_028292825.1 Alphaproteobacteria bacterium
TCCGACATCATCGACAGCCAGCAGCACAGCACGGTCGCCCGCATGGTCATCACCACGGACAAGGACGGCAACAAGCTGGTGGGCTTCACCCTGCCGCACGGCGTCGCGCTGGAAGCCGGCATGGGCATCCAGTTCGGCAAGGAGCCGCCCAAGGTCTATCAGTACCGCACCTGCAACACGCTGGGCTGCATCGCCACCACGCCGTTCGATGAAAAGCTGGCCGCGTCGCTCAAGGGCGCCGACAACGACATGAAGGTCATGTTCGCCACGCTCGAAGGCAAGCCGGTCGTCGAGCCGGTGTCGCTGAAGGGCTATTCCAAGGCGCTGGCCGCCTGGAAGAGCAACGAAGCCAAGCGCCATTCCTGGTTCTGGAGACTCTGGTCATGAAGTTTTCTCACACCCTGACGGGCGCCGCCGGCGGCGTCCTTCTCGCCTGCGCCGCCGCTTTCGCCCAGGACGCGGCGCCTGCGCCGGCCGCGCCCGCTGGCGTCGGCCGTCCCGAAGTGAAGACCGTCGGCGACTGGATGGTGCGGTGTTTCCCCGTCGCCAGCCCGGGTCCCTGCGACATCTACCAGGAGCTGGACGACCAGCGCACGCGCCAGCGGGTGCTGAGCTTCTCCATCGCCTATATCCCCAGCCTGAACCGCCACGGCATCCAGATCACGGTGCCGCTGGAAGTCTCGATTCAGAAGGGCCTCACCATCATCACCGACAGCTACACCTCGCCGGTGATGAAGTTCCGCTATTGCGACCGCACCGGCTGCTTCGTGCAGATGCCGCTGGACAATGCCGCCATCGAGTCGATCGGCAAGTCCGGTCCCGACGCCAAGGTCCGCATCTTTGCCGACAACGGCAAGGCCTATGACCTGCGCTTCTCGCTGAAGGGCTTCACCGCCGCGCATGACTCCATGGCCGAACAGGCCCGCGCCAAGGGCAAGGCCCCGGCGCCCGCCGCCCCGGCCGCGCCGCCGCCGGCGCCGTAGGCCTGCCGGACAAGAAATGAAAAAGCCGGCGAGCGATCGCCGGCTTTTTTGTTTTCGCCATATCTTTTCCTCCCCCGTTTACGGGGGAGGAAAAGATCATGCGACCTTGAACGTCATCGCCACGCCATTCATGCAGTAGCGCAGCCCTGTCGGTTTCGGTCCGTCGTCGAAGACATGCCCCAGATGGCCGCCGCAGCGCCTGCAGCTCACCTTGGTGCGCACCATGAACAGGCTGCGGTCGGAGATTTCCTCCACCGCCTTGGGCAAGGGCTTCCAGAAGCTGGGCCAGCCGGTGCCGCTGTCGAACTTGGTGCCGGAGTCGAACAGGTCGAGCTTGCAGCCGGCGCAGGCGAACACGCCCTTGCGGTGCTCATTGTTGAGCGGCGAGGTGAAAGGCGCCTCGGTGCCTTCATGGCGCAGCACGTCATAGGCGGCCGGGGATAGCAGCGCCTTCCACTCGGCATCGCTTTTGGTCACCTCGTAACCGAAGGCGTTGCCCGCGGCGCACACCGCGCCGCCGGCCATCAGGCCTGCCAGGAATCCGCGTCTTTGCATTTTTGTCATCCTCTGTACCGTTCTTATACGACGCCAGTTCGCACCGGATCGCACCAAAGTTACAGGGAACCGCGCGGGTGACGAGCCGTTATCTCCCAGCGTTCCCCCGCGCAAAACCCCAATTTCAGGAGCAGATCATGGACAAAGACCGTATCGAAGGCTCGGCCACCCAGGCCAAGGGTGCCATCAAGGAAACCGCCGGCAAGATCACCGGCGACGCCAAGCTGCAGTCCGAAGGCGCCGCCGACAAGGCCGCCGGCAAGGTGCAGAATGCCGTTGGCGGCTTGAAAGACGCCGTTCGCGACGCCGTGAAGTAACGGTTTACCGACATTTGACGGCAAAGCCCGGCATCCTTTGGATGCCGGGCTTTTTCGTTTAGATTGCGGCCGGTTTCCCCCGTTTTGATGGCAGGCATTTCATGATCCGTTTTCTCACCTGGCTGCGCGATATCCTGTTGTCCGTGCTCAACGGCATCGCCCGCACGGTGGTTGTGGTGATCCTGCTGGTGCTGGTGCTGGTCGCGGTGGGGCTGGCCTGGGGTGACGGCATGCCGTCCAACATGGTGCTGGCGCTGGATTTGCGCGACGCCATCGCCGATTCCGCCGCCGCGCCCGGCAGCATCCTCAGCCCCCGGCGCGTCACGGTGATGGATGTGGTGCTGGGGCTGGACGCGGCGGGGCGCGACAAGCGCGTCAAGGGCGCGGTGATCCGGCTGGGCAACGGCGCGATCTCCAGCGCGCAGGCGCAGGAGATTTCCACCGCCATCGCCCGCTTCCGCGGCCATGGCAAGTTCGTGATCGCGCAGGCCACCGCCTTCTTCGGCGCGGGGCTGGGCGACTATCTCACCGCCACCGCCGCCGACGAAATCTGGATGCAGCCCAAGAGTCCCTTTTCGGTGTCGGGTGCCGGTGGCGGCGAAATCTTCCTGCGCGGCGCCCTGGAAAAGATCAATGCCGAGCCGCAGATCGCCAAGCGGGCCGAGTACAAATCCGCCGCCGACATGTACATGGAAAAGGGCATGAGCGCCCCGGACCGCGAACAGCTGACGGCGCTGATGCAGTCTGTCTATGACGATGCCGCCACCCAGATGGCCAAGGCGCGGCACATCACCCGCCCGGAAATGGTCTCGGCGCTGGAAGCCAGTCCCCAGTTCACCGAGGATGCGGTAAAGGCGCGGCTGATCGACCATGTCGGCTATGACGACGAAGCCCGCACCGCCGCCATGCAGCGCGCCGGCGCCGGCGCCAAGATCGTGCGTTTCTCCAACTATGCCCGCGAGAATGACGCGGGCTTCGGCACCGCCAACATCGCCATCGTCGAGGCATCGGGCGAAATCACCGATGGCACCGCCAGGAACGGCCTGCTCAGCGGCGCGGCCGGCATCGCCAGCGACGATCTCTCCCGCGCCATCCGCCAGGCGGCGCAGGACAGGAACATCAAGGCCATCGTGCTGCGGGTGGATTCCCCCGGCGGCTCGGTCACCGCGTCGGACCAGATCCTGCACGCCGTGAAGGTGGCGCAGAAGGCGGGCAAGCCCGTGGTGGTCAGCATGGGGGCCGTCGCGGCATCGGGCGGCTATTACATCGCCACCAGCGCCGACAGAATCGTGGCCGAGCCCGGCACCATCACCGGCTCCATCGGCGTGTTGACCGGCAAGGTCTCCTTCAACAAGACCGCCAATCTGATCGGCGTCAACACCGAGACCGTGGCGGTGGGCAAGAACACGCTGATGGATTCCCCGCTCCTGCCTTACACGCCCGAACAATGGGCGCTGCTGAACCACCAGGCCGATGTCATCTATGACGACTTCACGCGCAAGGTTGCCGCCGGCCGCAAGCTGCCGCTGGACAAGGTCCACGAACTGGCCCGGGGCCGGGTCTGGTCCGGCACGGACGCGCACGCCCGCGGCCTGGTCGACAGCCTGGGCGGCTTCTGGACCGCAGCCGACGCGGCGGCGGCCCTGGCCAAGGTTCCGGCCAGCGGTATGGTGTTCCGGGTCTATCCCAAGCCGGCCGGCCTTTTGGGCCGTCTCTCCGGCGCCTTTGGCGGGCTGGAGGCCAGCCTGGGCGTTTTCGGGCGGATCGAATCGCTGCTGAACCTGCCTGTGCTCCAGACGGTGCTGCAGAGCGTCTCCAGCCTGCCCCCAAGCGGGCCCGGCGGGGCGATCCAGCTGCGGGCGACGCATCTTCCCCAGCCGTGACAAACAGGCCACAGCTTCAAGGACTTATTGCAACAAAATCGCTTGTCCCACCCCGCGCCTGACCTATAATTTGGGCGCGTGCGGGGGGCACGAAGCTGGCCTGTGCGCGCCATAATTGCGATTATGGTGCACTGCGGTTTCGGGGGTCACCGAACCGTTACAGTTGTTGGAGATTTGTCATTCCGCCATCCGCCAAACCTGTGCCACAAGCCGCCATCGACGCATTGAGCTTCGAAGGCGCGCTCAAGGAGCTGGAAGCCATTGTCTCCCGGCTGGAACAGGGCGAAGTGGATCTCGAAGACTCCATCGCGCTGTACGAACGCGGCCAGGCCCTGAAGAGCCACTGCGAAGCGAAACTGAAATCGGCCGAGGGGCGGCTGGAAAAGATTGTCATGGGCGCCAATGGGCCCGAGGTCGGCGCCATGGGTGAAGGTCTGGAAACGGCATGAATATTCCCAACACCAAGACGCCGCTGCTCGACCAGGTCGACCTGCCCGAAGACCTGCGCAAGCTGGACAAGTCCCAGCTGCGCCAGTTCGCCGACGAGCTGCGCACCGACCTGATAGACACCGTGTCGATGACCGGCGGCCACTTTGGTTCAAGCTTGGGCGTGGTCGAGCTGACCACTGCGCTGCATTACGTTTTCAAGACCCCCGCCGACCGCGTCATCTGGGACGTCGGCCACCAGGCCTATCCCCACAAGATCCTCACCGGCCGCCGCAGCCGCATGCGCACCCTGCGCCAGGGCGGCGGGCTGTCCGGTTTCACCAAGCGCAGCGAGAGCGAATATGATCCGTTCGGCGCCGCGCATTCCTCGACCTCGATTTCCGCCGGCCTCGGCATGGCGGTGGCGCGCGATCTCAAGGGCGACGACAACAATGTCATCGCCGTGATTGGCGACGGTTCGATGAGCGCAGGCATGGCCTATGAAGCCATGAACAATGCCGGCGCCAACAAGAACCGGCTGATCGTCATCCTCAACGACAACGACATGTCCATCGCGCCGCCGGTCGGCGCCATGAGCGCCTATCTGGCGCGGCTGG
>JAQGLO010000168.1 GCA_028292825.1 Alphaproteobacteria bacterium
CGGCAGTCCTTGTCACGCTTCTTGAGCGAACGGAGGGAGTTGCGAACCTTCATGACACGGCTTTCAAGTCAAAAAGCGGCCAAAAGGGCCGTCATCTGCGGAGGCGCGGAAACTATGCAAGCGACCCTACCCTGTCAACCTGCGAACGTGTGTAAAAAAACCAGCTTTTCCGCCAAAAATCCCCAAAATGGGTGTAGCCTTTGGGGATGAAACGACGCTTTGCCCCCTTCACCGGCCTGCAGCGGCTGGCCGCCCTGTGCGGCACCCTGGTGGCGGTGGCCTGCGCCGCCACGGCGCCCAGGCCGACCCCGCCGGGGGCGGAGCCGGTGGTCTCCATCCCCATCCAGCCCGGCCGCCCGACCAGCGGCAATCTCAAATTCGACGCCTTCCTGCTGGACGCCCGCAAAGACGCCATCAGCCAGGGTATCCGGCCTGAAGTGTTCGACCGCGCCACGGCGGGGATCGCGCCCGTTGCCTCCATCGCCGCCAGCAACGCCAACCAGCCGGAATTCACCAAGCCGGTCTGGGCCTATCTGGATTCGGCAGTGTCGGCGCGGCGGGTGAAGGACGCGCAGCTGATGCTGGCCCGCTATGGCGACGTGCTGGACCGCATCGGTACGCAATATGGCGTGCCCAAGCAGATTCTGGTCGCCATCTGGGGCATGGAGACCGACTTCGGCGCCGATGCGGGCGGCATCAACCTGTTCGCGGCGCTGGCGACGCTGGCCTATGACGGGCCACGCATGGGCTATGCCCGGCCGGAATTCTTCGCGGCGCTGCAGATCTACCAGCAGAACAACTATCCGCTGGCTGAAATGGTGGCGAGCTGGGCCGGCGCCTTCGGCCAGACCCAGTTCACGCCCACCACCTTCCTGAAGTTTGCCGCCGATGGCGATGGCGACGGGCGCATCGATCTGTGGCGCAGCGCGCCCGATGCGCTGGCTTCCTCCGCGCGGCTCTTGCAGCAGCAAGGTTGGAAAGCCGGGCAGCCCTGGGGTTATGAAGTAAAGCTGCCGGCGAACTTCGCCTATGAAGACGCCGACACCGACACACTGCGGCCCATCCGCGAATGGCGGACGCGGGGCGTGAAAGGCATTGCCGGCGGCACCCTGCCCGACCTGGACGAAAGCGCGGCGATCTATCTGCCCGCGGGCGCGCATGGACCGGCATTCCTGCTGTTTTCCAATTTCAGTGTCATCCTGAAATACAACAATGCCGCCAGCTATGCGCTAGCGGTGGGATTGCTGGCGGACCGGATGGCGGGGGGCGACGGCGTGAAGCACGCCTGGCCGCGCGACGAGCGACCCCTTTCGCGCGACGAACGCCTGCGTTTCCAGTCGGAGCTGACAAAGCTGGGTTTTGACACCGGAACGCCCGACGGCGTGCTGGGGCGCAAAACCCGGTCCGCACTGCGCCAGTACCAGAAATCCAAAAGCGTCGCTGCCGACGGCTTTGCCACGGCCTCGCTGCTGGCGCTGCTGGACAAGGACGCGGCGCGCTAGCGCAGCCTTTTGAACCGCACTGTGCTGGTGTCGCTGCGGCCATCGGCATCGACCACGGTGACGCGTACCATGCCCTCGCCGGTCGGCGTGTAGAAGGCCGGCGCGAAGCGGTCAAAGCTGCCCAGCGGCGCGCCATTGACCAGCCAGGTCAGCGGCATGTGGCCGCCATCGGCCTTGAACTGCAGGGCATCTTTGGTGTCGGGCAGCGGCACCACCGCGCCATTGGGCGGAAAGGCAATGGCGGGCGGCGGCAGTTGCGCCACTTGCATCGGCTGCGCCGGCGCCGTGTTCTGGCGGGTGAAGACGCGCAACGCCGGCGGCAGTTCGTCGGTGGCGCGCACGATCAGCGCACCGGACGGCACCGGCGGCGCGGGACGTTTGTCGGGCGGCAGCAGGCCGAACATTTTCAGCAGGATGGGCGCGCCGGATTCCCGCCCGATATGGCCCGGACGCGGCGTGCCGTCGGCGCGGCCGACCCACACCGCGACGGTATAATCGTTGGAGAATCCCACCGCCCAGGCATCGCGAAAGCCATAACTGGTGCCGGTCTTGAAGCCGATGCTGCGCTTCTTCAGCAGCCCCTGCCCCATCGCCCAGCCATCGGGCAGCGCCACGCCGTCCAGCACATCGCGCAGGTACCAGGCCGCGATGGGTCCGAACAGGCGGTGGCGCGGGGCGTCGGGCGCGCCGGCGATGACACGCAGTGCTTGCGCCTGGCCGCCTTCGGCAATGCCGGCATAGAGCATGGCGATATCGGACAGCGAGATGCCCAGCCCCCCCAGCGCCACCGGCAAGGTGGGCGCATCATGGGTCGGGAAGGCGAGATGCGCGCCGGCATTCTGCAAGGCCAGCGTGAAGGCCAGCGGCCCCACCCGGTCCAGCACCATCACGGCGGGAATGTTCAACGACATCTGCAGGGCGTCGCGCGCCGTCACCGCGCCCTGGAACTGGCCGTCGAAATCCTTGGGCGCATAATCGCCGAAGCTGGTGGCTTCGTCCTGCATGCGGCTGGCGGGATGCAGGACCAGATTGTCGAAGGCCAGGCCATAGATGAAGGGCTTGAGCGCCGAGCCGGGCGAGCGGGCCCGCGCCGCCAGATCCACCTGCCCGGCACGGCCCCAGTAATCGGTGCCGCCGACATAGGCGACCAGGTTGCGGGTGCGATTTTCCACAACAACAAGACTGATATCGGCGCCATCATCGAAATAGGCGCGCTCCTGTTTGGCCAGGCGCTCGGCGGCGGCCTGGATGCCGGCATCCAGCGTGGTGACGATGCGATCGCGCTTTTCCTTGATGACCAGCCGCTGCGCCAGATGCGGCGCCGACAGCGGCATGGGCTGGCGCGCGAAAGGCACGCCTTCGCGCATGGCGGTGGCGGCATCGCCGGCCGTCATCACGCTGTCTTCGACCATGCGGGCCAGCACCTTGTTGCGGCCCTTCAGCGCCGCCTGGGCATGGCGGTCGGGACGCTGCTTCACCGGCGATTGCGGCAGCGCCACCAGCAAGGCGCTTTCGGCCAGGTCGAGCGACGCGGGTTCCTTGCCGAAATAGGACAGTGACGCGGCGCGCACGCCTTCCAGGTTGCCGCCCATGGGCGCCAGGGTCAGGTACAGCGACAGGATTTCGTCCTTGGAGTAACGCTCTTCCAGCTGCGCGGCGCGGACGATCTGCAGGCTTTTGCCGATGATGCCGTGACCATGCGGTTCCAGCAGCCGCGCCACCTGCATGGTCAGGGTGGAGCCGCCGCTGACAATGTGCCCCGTGCGGGCCAGTTGCCAGGCCGCGCGCAGCATCGCCATGCCGTCGATGCCGTGATGCTGTTCGAAGCGCTTGTCTTCGTAGGCCTGCAGCATCGCCAGATAGCGCGGGCCGACCTGGCCGGGCGTGGTGCGGATGCGCCAGGCGCCATCCTTCGACAGGAAGGCGCGCAGCAGGGCGCCGTCCTGCGCCGTCACTTCCGGTGACAGGGTCTGGGCCCGCGTCATGTCGGGCGGGTTGGCGCGGTCGGCGGTGATCAGGGCGCACAGGCATCCCAGCGCCGTGAAGAGCCCGACCGTCCAGCGATGCCGCTTATCGCCCATCAGTTGACAGTCAGGCTTCCCATCGCCGTGCGGGCGCGCACCGCCGGCGCATACATGTCTTCCACGCTGGCAGCCGGCAGCGCGAACTTCCCGACCGACACGGCGCGCGCGATATAGGCGACATGGAAGGCCGGCGTCGGTTCCGGCGTCTTGCGGTTGGCGGGGCGGAAGCGTTCGCCGATATCGAAGGCCACCACGAAACGGTCGTCGCGGGCATCCTGCAGGTTGGTGTCGGTGAGGCCGCCCAGAAATGGATAGGCCTTGGCATCGTCGCCGGCCAGCGGCTGCTCGATCTCAAGACCGGCGGGCAGCAGGTCGATCACGCCCATCTGGTGATACAGATTGTTGGGCATCTGGCCGCTGATCTCGATGATGACGCGGTCATTCTGCTTCAGCGTCGAAACATCGGCGGGCGCGCCCGACATGGTCCAGACGCTTTTGCTGATGGTGAAGCCGCTGGCCGTGGCGGGCAGTGCCGCATTGGGTGTGCCGGCGATGGCGGTGGAACGCCACACCCCAGCATCACCTTTGTTGGCCAACGTCACGCCGCTGTTCAGCTGTGCCAAAGTCGGCGTCAGCCGCACTGCGCCGTCACGGGGCGCGGCGGGCGCGCCATTGATGGTAATGCTGAGCGGCAGCTTCTGGCGGGTCAGCGCATAGGCGGCGCGCAGCATCCAGCCTTTCTCCTGGGTGGTGGTGTCCTGGATGCGGGTGTTCAGCCCCTGCATCTTGTCCAGCAGCGCCGGCACCAGTTCGGCCTTGCCATTCTCCGCTGCGAGCGCCACGGCGCCCGACAGGTCGCGCAGCAGCGAGCCATAGACATCATGCGGATAGCTCGCCGGATCGGCGCTGGTGATCAGGGTGCGCGCCTTGTTGAAACCGTATTCGGCCCGCGCCCGGTCGCCCACCTGGGCGGCGGCAGCCCCGGTCAGCGCCGCCGCCAGTCCCGACTTCATGCCGCCCACCTTGGTATCGCTGAAATAGCGCAGGTCGCTGACATTGGCCTGGCCATTGCGCGCCAGCACATAGAAGGCATAGGCCCGGGTGAGGTCGTCGCCATTGCCGGCGGTGGTTTTCAGCCAGTTGGTGGCGCGTTTCAGGGCGTCATTGGCCACCACGAAGTCCTTGGCCTTGGCCTGATAGAGAAAGTCTATCGCATAGACGCTGAGGAAGCTGTCGGCACTGCCGCCGGGCCCCCACATGCCGAAGTCGCCGGCGAAATTCTGCATGTCCAGCACCTGGTCGATGGCGGTCTGGACGCGCGGGCGCAAGGCATTGTCGCGCGGCAGGCCCGCCAGGTCGGCAAGGTCGTTGAACAGCAGCAGCGGCTGGGCCCGTGAGGTGGTCTGTTCCAGGCAGCCATAAGGATACTTGTCCAGCCACTTCAGCAGGCCGGCGACATTGTTGTAGCCATGCGCCGCACTGACGCTGAGGCTGACACTGGCGGTCGAACCGACGAGGTCGGAAATCAGCGCCCGATTGGCGACATAGCTGGCACCCGCCGCCAACGGCTGTTCTTCCTCGCGGCTCACGTCCAGCTGCGCGGCGCGCACCTGGATGGGCCAGCCATGCTGGACATGGAAACCGCCTGGCCCCTTCACGTCGAGCGTGATGCCGGCAATGCCCAGCCCCGCGCCGCGCAACTGCACCGGCACCAGCGCCCGCTGCTTGCTGTTCAGGTTTTGCGTCACCACCGTCTGCGCGCCATTGGCCAGCGACACCGGACCATGGGTCTGAATCGTGGCGGTATAGGTACCGACGGCGCCCTCGACATTGTCCAGGTTCAGCGCCGCGCCGATGCTGTCGCCCGGCGACAGGAAGCGCGGCAGCACCAGGTCGGCCACCACCGGATCGCGCACGATCAGCATGCGGTCGGCATGGCCCAATTTGTCGGCGCTCCAGGCCACCGCCATCAGGCGCAGCGAGCCGTTAAAGTCTGGCACATCGAAGGTGATGCTGGCGACGCCGCCCGCGCCCACCTTCACGATGCCGCTGAACAGCGCCACGGTGCGCTGCGGCACCACCGCCAGGCTGCGTCCGCCAAAGCCGTCGCCGCCCTGCTCCATGGCGCCGACCGCACCCTTTTCCACCCGGATCAGGCGGCCGTAATCGTCGCGCATCAACACGCCCAGGCGGCGCTTGCCGAAATAATAGTTGGCCGGATCGGGCGACACGAAATCGGTGAGCTGCAGGATGCCTTCGTCCACCGCCGCCAGCGTCACATAGGCGTCTTCACTGCCAAGGCCGGTGATCTTCACCGGCAGGGTCACTTTCGTGCGCGGGCGGATCTTGTCCCCGCCGCCGACCGTCACGCCCAGGGTGCGCGGGGCATTGTCCACGCCCAGCCAGGCGACGCCGATGCTGCGCACCGGCTCGCGGCCTTTCACCTCCGCCAGCGGACGATAGTCGGTCACCAGCACATAGGCGCCCGCGCCCCAGTCGGCGCTGACCGGAATGTCCACCGTGGCGCCGCCGGCCGGCGCATCGATGGTGCGTGACGAGAACACCTTGTCGCCGGCGATCACCACCAGCGCCTTGCCGCTGCCATCGGGCTTGATGCGCACATGCGCCACCTGGCCCGGCGCATAGGCCGGTTTGTCGGCGGCGACGGGGATGCGGTCGGGCCGGTCGCCGGCGCTGCTGGCCGCCCAGCCGGAATAGAAGCGGAAACTCGACGCCGCGCCCGACTTGGGATCGGTGATGGTCAGGCGATAGGTGCCATAGGGCAGCGCCTGTTCCAGTTTCGCCGCATCCTTGGCGCCGATGCCCATGCCGCCCGACGTGATCAGCCGGTCGCGGGTGGTGGGCTGGTATTTCCATTCGCCGTTGGTCTGGAACCACTGATAGGTGGTGTCTTCGCGCACCCAGCTGACCGTCAGGCCGGGCAGCGCGACGCGCTTGCCGTCCGAATCCAGCGCGATGGCCTGGAAGCCGGCGCGGGCATTCTCCGCCACCTGGCCACCATCGAAATCCGGGCGGATGCCGATGGCAACGTCATGGGTGCGGATGGCGATGTCGGTGGTCTTGTCGGTGGTGCGTCCGCCCGGCTCATGGATGGAGATGCGCACCGTGGCCTTCAGCGGCAGGGTGGTGTCGGCCAGGGCGCCGGTATTGCCGGTGACGGTGGTGATGCCCGCGGCATCGGTCTGCGGCACCGTCAGGTCCACCTTGGTCTCGGAGAAACTGTCATCCACCCGGCCGAACTGCCAGCCGTGATAGGCGGCATAGGGATTGGGATCGGGTTTGATGGTGGCCTCGCCGTCGCCCGACAAAGCGCTGGCGGGTGCGCCGTACAGAAAGCGCGCCTCGCTGCGGACATGGAAGTCGCCGCCCGGCTTGATGGATTTGTCCAGCGCGGTCAGCGTCACTTTCAGCCGCTGGGGAACGAAGTCGGCGACATCGAACTGCACCCGGCCCACGGCGTCCGCCTTGGGATCGATATAGGCGGCGATCTGCCAGCGGCCATGCGGTGCCGACGGCGACAGCGGCAGGGTCCAGGGGGCGCTGCCGGCCGCCAGCTTGTCGCCGCTGACAGTGATGCGGCCGACTTCGATGCCATCGGGGCGCTGGGCAACAAGTGTCAGTGGCGCGGTCAGTGCCGCGCCGACGCGGTCACGCAGCATGGCGACGGCTTGCACGGTTTCGCCGGGACGATAGACGCCGCGCTCGGTATAGAGCCAGGCGTCCACGGCACCGGGCGCATTGCGGCCGCCCACGCCGCGATCCGTCAGGTCGAAGGCGGAGCGGCGCAGGTCGAGGAAGCTGAAATCGCCGCCCGGACCATAGGCCATCACCATCACCGGCTCGTCGCCGCCGGTGGCGCGCAGCAGACCGGCATCGAAATCGGCGCGGCCATTGCCATCGGTTGTCACCGACGCCAGTTCGTTATTGTTGTGGGCAATGAGAGTCAGCTTGACGCCGGCTGTCGGCGTGGCGCGGTTGTAGGAGCGGGCGAATACCGTCAGGCCGGACCCGGTGGCGGCATTGGCGCTGGTGAAGGTGGTCAGCGCGATATCGCTGTCCACCACCCACTGCATCGCCATCTGCTCGCCATAGTCGTCGTCGCTGGCGGGTTTTTTCGCCGCGTCGGTGGCGACCAGCACATAGGCGCCGGGCTTCCTGCCCTTCAACAGGTCGTGGATGGGGATCAGCGTCACCACGCTGTCATTTTTCACATTGTCCACCGCCATGGCGCCCTGCCACACCACGGTGCCTTGGTTGTTTTCCAGTTGCTTCTGGTCCCAGCCATAGAGCTGGGTCTGGTCCACGGTGCCGGTCTCGATCTGCGACAGCAGGCGGTCGCCCACACGGATGATCTTCACATTCAGCTTGTCGATGTTCACCGTGGTGACGGGCACGCCGGCGGCATTGTCGCGCGGCAGGATGATGCCGCCATTGAATCGCACCAGCGATGGCTTGTCGCGCAATTCGACCGGCACGACCTCTTCCGCGACCAGCTTTTCGCCGCTGGCGGCGGGCAGTCCGGTCTTCAGGGTGACATTGTAGGTCTTGTCGAATGTGAGACCCGACAGGCACAGCCGCTTATCCACCACCCGGGCGGCGATGCGAATGGCGGGATCGACGGAGATATAGTCTTCGTAGTGCGTCTTGCCGCTGGCATCCAAAGCGCGGGTGAAGACCAGGCAGGCTTCGGCCTGGGGCTTGGAGACATCCACTTCCAGGCGGCGGAAGGCGAAGTCCTTGGCTTCTTCCGTGGCGGGCGCCGAACCGGTCACGGCGGACAGCCCGCTTTGCAGCCGGGCGAAGATGGAGGCGTCGGACGTCTTGCCGCGGCCGCCCAGCAGCCAGACGCCGGCCAGGGCGATGACCAGGACGGCCGCGATCGCGCCGCCCGCAATGAGCAAAAGCCGCTGGTTCTTGTTCATTTTCGTCCCCGAGTCTTTGGCGCAGAGCCTAGGCCAAGCTGCTGCGCGAATCGCGGCGGGACGATGACAAAGCGGTGAGTAGATTTTGTTCGGCGAAAATAATTTCTAGGCGCGACAGTCGAGGCGCTTGCGGGCGGTATTGAAGCCGCACTGGCGCGTCGGCTTGCCGTCCGAATCATAGAGCTGGATGCTCCAGCCGGTTCGGACCCTGGTCATCAGCAGGAAGCCGAAGCCGCCGACCGACAAACCATCCGTCACCGCGACATGGGAATTGCCCTGGAAGACCGTGCCGCGCAGATTCTGGGGCGTGACGTCGAGATTGTCGCCGCCATTGCCGCCCACGATCTGGGGCGGCACGCCTTTGTTGTAATTGATGGATTCGAATGTGTGGATATGGCCGGACAGTTGCAGCTCCACCGTGGCGGGGATCAGCGTATCACCAGCCGCTGCCATCAGGGTCTTGTTGCCGCCGATGGGAATGTTTAGCGGTCCCGCGACAGCCGCCCAGATCGGGCGGTGGTGCAGGAACCAGACGGGACGCGCAATGGCAGCCAGCCCCGCGATCTCGGATGTGTAGGCGGGAAGGTCGGCAGGATTGACCTCCGTTTCCGGCGCGGTGGCATCGTCCATCACCGCCAACCGCATGCCGCCGAGATCGATGCTGTAGAGCGGCAGATGCGGCGCGCAGGGCGCGGCGGGATCGAAGGCTGACGGTCCCAGCAGTCGCAGCCAGCCGGGACCGGCGCGGGTGCAGTCTTCATGATTGCCACGGGTGATCACCACGGGCGCCGCCGCCAGCAGCGGCGCGGCCGGGGAAAAGAAATCGGCCTGCCAGGTGGTCCAGTTGTCGCCCCAGGGCGAACCGGCGCAACCGCTGTCGCCGGCGGGACATGGGCTTTCCCGGTACAGGTAATCGCCGACATGGATGATCAGGTCGGGCTTAAGTTTGGCGGCGGCGGCGGCCAGTTGCGGGAAAGGCCATTTCGCCGGGTCGTTGCAGGCTTGCAGGGTGGCGCCCTTGATGCGGCAACCGGTATCGCCCAGCACCAGGATGCGCTGGGGCGCGGCGACGGGTGTGGGCAGCGGCATGCCGCCAACGCTGGCGTTTTGCGTGCCGGCGGGAAGCGGCGCCGAACAGATGCGCAGGAACTTGTCGGACGGCGCGGCGCGCGCGGTCATCACCGTGTCGCCGGACGCTGTATGCAGCGCGGGACAGGCCGTGGCTTCGGTCACCAGCCGGGCTTCATAGCCGGTGGTGGTGGGCTGCACCCAGGCGATGTCGGCCTGCGCAGTCGCGGTGGCAAGAAACAGGAAAAACGGCGCCAGCTTTTTCATGGCGGCAGCCTAGCCTTTAAAAGAGACGCTTCAAGGTCACTTTCCAGGTCCGGCCCAGCCCCGGCAGCGCCCCCAGATTGGCATAGGTGTCGGCGTCGGGGGTGAAATAGCGGGCATTGGCCAGGTTGTTGATGTTCACATCCGCCTCCCACACATCCCATAACGCGAAGGCGCTGGCGTTGAGAGTGACGTAGGACGGAAAGACGATCGGATCCGGCACGGTCTGCTGCGTCTTGCCGACATAGGTACCGCCGAAGCTGGCGCCCCAGTCGCCCGCGTCGCTGGTCCAGGTCACATAGGGGCTTATGACGGCGTGGGGCAGCAGCGTGTCTTCATAGTCGCCCGCCTTGCCCGGCAGGGTGGAGAAATCGAACACGATATAGCTGCCGCCAAAGCCGTTCTGGGGCGTCACACCGAAGCTGCGGGCCGGAACATAGGAGAAGCTGTGATCAGGTCCCTTGACGGTCGTGTGCTGCATGTCGGCGGCCAGAGTCAGGCTGAGATTGGCGGTCGCCACATAGCGCAATTCCAGTTCCGCGCCGCGCGAGACGGTGCCGACCACGCTGGTATTGCCGATGCCCTGCTCCAGCTGGGTGCGGTTCTGGACATACCAGTCCAGGGCCCCGACCAAGTGATCGTCCAGAAAACTGAACTTCACGCCGGCTTCGTTGAGGTAGGAGTTCGACAGCCAGCCACGGTCGGCAAGAAGACTGGTCATCACCTGGCTGGCCTGGCCGATCTCGATGGCGGAATTCTTGGCGCTGGTGACATAGGGCACCAGGCCCCAGGGCGTCTTGTAGGAAAGACTGGCGCTGTAGGTGAAGCGCCCGGCATTGCCGCGTCCGGCGGTGGGCTCGAACGCCAGCACGCCGCTGTCGGTGGAACGGACATTGTAGCTGTCATAGCGCCCACCAAGAGTCAGGTCGAAATTGTTCCAGGCGGCATCGGTGGTGACAAAGGCGCCGGCATCGGCGGTGTTGGTGGTGACGTCATTCTCCCAGCCCAGGCCGACGCTGCCGGGCGGATCGATATTGAACGGCGAGTCGATGATGTCATTGGCGGTTGCGCCTTGCGAAATATCGCGGCGGTCCAGCGCGATGACGCCGCTGTTGTAGCTTTCGCGGCCCCGGGCATGGACCGTGCGATACGAAACGCCCGCCACGGTCTGGGTCTTCACATCGCCGAAATCCTGTTTCCGGTCATAGCGCAGCCGCGCCTCGCCGATCTGGGTGCGGTAGGAGCCGGGAAAGCCGTAGGAGACGAAACGGTCATTGGCCAATGTGTCGGCGAACAACTGCAGCCTCAGCATGCCATCGCCCAGCGGCCGGGCGGCTTCCAGGAAACCGGTATGGGTGGCGGTGTTGGAGAAATCCACGCCCCGCGCGATGTAAACGGTGCGGGGATCCAGATGGGTGGTGCCGAAGCCGCTGTCCAGCTTGTGTGCCGCGTCCTGGCAGGCAAAGCAGGCCAGCGCCTGGAAGGCGGGATCGAAGACATAGGGATTGCCGCCCAGCTCGTTCAGGGTGACGCGGCCATTGCCGTCGGCATCCTGCAGGCTGGTGTTGCGGCCGGTGATGTAGGTGCCGCTGTCGATCAAGGACTGGGTCAGGCGATTCCAGCCCGGCGTCTGCACCTCGCCATTGGAATGATAGAACAGGTAATCGGCGCTCAGCGACCAGTCGTCGACCGCCAGGGTGCCCGTCAGTTCCAGCAGCTGGTGGCTGGGATGCAGGCCGCGATAGAAGCTGAAGCTGTCATCGATCTCGCCATAGGCGTGCAGGCCGCCCGACGCGTCACCCAGCGCGAAGGGTGTGCTGAGCTGGGCGGTGGCGTTGCGCTTGCTGTAGCTGCCATAGGTGACGGTGACTTCGCCGCCGAAACTGTCGGTGGCGGCGGCCGTCTTGGGAATGAAATTGACCAGTCCGCCCACCTTGCCCGCGCCATAGACCGGCGATGGCGGGCCTCTGAGAATTTCGATGCCGGCGGCATCGCCCAGCGGCGTGGCATAGGTGCCGCGGTTCTCGGCCCGCTTGAAGCCGCGGAAATAATTCTCCGCCAGGGTGCCGCGCAGGCTGGCGGCGCCCTCCACGCCATAATAGCTGGCGGTATAGGCGGAGGGCGTGATGGCGGTGAGGTCGTCTATGCCCTCGATGCCGTAGCGGGCGATGGTGGTGTCGCTGACCAGGGTGATGGCGCGCGGGGTTTCGATCAGCGGCTTGTCCAGCCCGAAGGCGGCATCATTGGCGTCGGGCGCCAGCAGGTGCACGGGGTCGCCGGTCACGGTGATGGACTCGACGTCCTGCGCCAAGGCGGGCGCGGCCCAGCAGGCCAGCGCCAGAATGATCAATCCCCTCGTCATGCGCGGGTTAGATAGGTATCGCAGAGCCAATGTCACGTAACATTTTACAACAAAAAGCCGTGCGACATGCAAGCCTCTGCCCGCCTTTTCACAAGCACATGATTATATTGACTATTTCCAGGCCGCGACGAAGTCGGCGGTGTCCGCGACCGTGACACCGCTGAGGGCAAGTGCCTTCAGCGTCCCCTGGTGCAGATCCTCTTCATAGGCGGCGCAGGCATCCGCCGCGATGAAGACATGAAAGTCCCTCTCCAAGGCGTCCCAGGCGGAAGACGCCACGCAGCATTCGGTGGTCAGCCCCGCCAGCACCAGGGTGTCGATGCGCTGGTTGTGCAATTGCTCGGCCAGACCGGTGCGGCCGAAAGCGCTGAAATGGCTCTTGGAGATGACGGGCTCGCCAGGCTGTGGCTGGGCCCCGCAAAAATCGGCGCCATGGGTGCCTGTAACGCAAAGATCGGGCTCGTCATCGGTGCCCTTGCGCGCCCTGGCTTCGGCGGCGATACGATTCTCGCCGCCAGGATGCGTGAGCAGGCGCACGAAGGTTACGGACACGTGCGCGGCGCGCGCCGCCTGGGTGAGTGCGGCGGCCTTCGCCAGGGCGGCTTGCGCCGGACCCATGTCGCAGCCGCGCCGGGCCATCGCGCCCTCCGGCGCGCCAAAGTCCACCTGCATGTCGATCAGGACAAGCGCGGTACGGTTCGGTGCGATCCAGCCGGGCTTCATGCGAAGGCTTTGCGCAGATGGGGAAGAATGTCGCGGCCCGTCACCCGCAGGCCTTCCAGATAGTCGTCATAGACGAACATCAGGCCGTCGATCTCGCAATGGCGCAGGAAGCTTTCGATCTGGGCGGCGCAGGTCGCCGGCGAACCGATCGCGGTCTGGGTCATGAAGGCGCCCTTGGCGCGGGCCGTCATCGCATTGCCCCCCACCTCCTTTGAAAGAGCGCCATAGCTTTCCAGCATGCCCAGCACCGCGCCCTCGTCCAGCCCGTCGCGATACCTGTCCGCTTTCGCTTCCGCTTCGGCATCGGTCGGTGCGGTGATGACGGTCATCATGCAATAGGTGCGGATGGTCTTGCCCAGCGATGCGGCCAGAGTCTTGGCGCGCAGCGAGGCGGCGCGGGTTTCTTCCTGGGTGGCGCCGCCGATGAAACAGCCATCGCATTCGCGCACCGAAAAATCGAAGCCGCGCGACGACATGCCGGCGCAGATCAGGAAGGGCGCGTGCAGCGGCTTGGGCTCGCTGACACAGTCCTGGAACTGGAAATACCTGCCGTCGAAATCCGTGCGCGGCTGCGACCACAGTTTCTTGACGATGGCGGTCCATTCCTCGGTCAGGTCGTAGCGGGCGTCATGGGACAGGGCGGCGTCCCAGGCGTCCATCTGCTCGAACTCGCCGCGAAAGGCGCCGGCCACGATGTTCAGCCCGGCGCGGCCGCCGCTGACATGGTCCAGGGTGGCGATCATTTTCGCCGCCACTGCCGGATTGTGCAGGATGGCGTGCAGGGTCGCCCACACCTTCACCTTGCTGGTGATGGCGGCAATCCCGGCCAGCAGGGTGACAGCCTCCAGGCTGTGGCCCCAGTGATCGGTGTCGCCGCCAAAGCCGCGCCACTTGCCCATCGCCATGACGAAATCGAAACCCTCGGCCTCCGCAGCCAAAGCGGCGTCGCGGTTCTGCGGCCAGCCGCCATCCAGCAACGGCGTGGTGTTGCTGACGATCCAGCCTCCGTTGGCGACCGGGAGAAACACGCCGAATTCCTTCATGGGACGCTCTTGTGCGGCGGCCTCATCACGGCCACGGCCAGCATGACCAGCGCCATCAGCACCGCCAGCCCGACAAAGAAAGGCGTGAAGTCGCCCAGCCGGTCGCGCGTCAGCCCCGCCAGCGCGGGCGCGACCGATCCCACCGTGGACACCAGGCTCACCGTGGCGAACAGTTCCAGATAAGGACGGCGGCCGAAGTAATCCAGCAGCAGGATGGTGGAGGCAAAGAAGGTCAGGCCATAGCCGATGCCGATGCCCGCGGCATAAACCAGCATCATGGGCAGATCGCGCGCGGCGCCCAGCGCCAGCAGCCCGATGACCAGGGCACCCAGCGCCGCCACCAGCAGGACGCGCGCACTGACAAAGCGGGTGAGGATGCCGCCCGCCAGCCGCGACCCGGCATTCAGCACGCCGCTGACGGCGATCATGGTGCCGGCGGCCTGGGCGGCGACGCCATGTTCGGTCAGATGCGCCACCGACACCGAATTGGCCGTGATGCCGCAGAACAGGAAGGCGCTGTAAGCGGCCGCCAATACCCAGAACTGCGGCGTCCGCAATGCGGCGGCGGCCGTCCAGCTTTCGGTGGAGATTTCCGGATCGGCTTCGGCGGCGGCGCTGACATCGGTCTTGCCGTCCACCAGCAACGCGCCCAGCAGCGCCAGCAGCGTCACCAGCAATCCCGCCGCCAGCCAATAGTGGCGCCAGCCCGAACCGGCCATGGCGAAATAGAACAGCGGGCCCGCCACCGCGCCCAGACCGCCGATGGTGAAATAGAGCCCGATCGCAAAGGATGGCCGCGCGAACAGCCGCGCCAGCAGATAGGTGCCCGGCACGGTCGCCAGCAGGGTAAACCCGAACCCCGCCAGCGAAGTGCCGATAAAATAGGGCCACAGGCTGTGCGCATATCCCAGGCAGAGATAAGCGGCCGCCATGACCAGCGCGCCCACCACCAGCGTCAGCCGCACACCGATGCGCCGGATCAGGATGGCGGGGATATTGCTGGTGATGCCGCAGAAGATGCCCAGCAGGGTGAAGCCGGTGCCGGCCTGGGTCCAGTTCCAGCCCAGCTCGGCCACCATGGGCGGCAGGACAAGGCCCAGCGTGTCGAAGGTGGCGGCGGTGACGATGAAGAACAGCGCGCTCATCACGGCAAGCGTTGTCCAGGCGCGCCCGCCGGAGACGATCATCTGCCTTCCAGTGTTCTCTTCATCTCGGCGGGAAAATCGCCCAGCACCGTCAGCATCTCGGCCCTTGCGGCGGCCACGTCATGGCGGCCGATGGTTTCGGCCAGGGTGCGATGCTCGTTCAGCGCCACCAGTCCGTCCTCGGCGCCCACGCTCATGGGCGTGGCGCGCATGGCATAGAGCCAGTAGCGCGCCGTCTGGTGATGCAGGGTGACCACCATCTTGGCCAAGGTGCGGTTGCCGCTGGCGGCGGCGACGGCGACATGGAAGGCCTCGTCCATCGCGGCCAGGCCGGCGGAGTCATTGTCGGATACCGCCGCCTCGCCGTCATCCAGCGTGGCGCGGATGGCGGCAATCTGCGCCTCGGTGCCGTGCTGGGCCGCGAGCCCGGCGCAATGCACTTCAATGAGACGGCGCGCCTCGAAGGCCTCGCGGGCGCCGACCAGGTCGAGCGGCGCGACCGAAGTGCCCACCCGGGCGCGGCGCACCACCAGGCCCTCCAGCGCCAGCCGCGCCAGCGCCTCGCGGATACCGGCCAGGCCGCCGCCATAGCGGCGGGCCAGTGCGTTCTCGTCCAGCTGTTCGCCGGGGGCGAGGGTCCCGATGATGATGTCGACCAGCAGCCGCTGATAGAGGCGCGACTTCAGGAGCCGCGGCGACCACTCATCCAGCCTGGCTGCGGCATCGGGTTGCCGGGGATTTGCCATCGTCCACCTTTCGCAACGGACAATGGTTCCGCCCTTCTGCCTTGGCAAGTGCATACCTCCCCATGCGCGCGCCAGCGCGCTTAGATATGGGGAGGTGGCCGTAGCCGGCCCTCGGGCCGGCGAAGGCCGGAGGGGTTAACTTAGGAAATTGATCTCAAAAACATAGCCGGCGCTGGGGCTTCCGGTGCCTTCGAAGCCCGGCGGGCCCACCCCGGCGTCGCAACTGATCAGCTTGCCATTGTGCATGTCCAGGCCATGGGCGTCGGCGGTGCCGTCCAGGAATTCCGCGGTTTCCAGCACCGCCCCGGTGGTGGCGTCATACTTGACCAGGCCGCACTGGGTGGTGTGGTGCAGCTTGCCGTCCTGCATGACATAGCGGTTGGTCTCGGTGGTGCCGGTGACCATCCAGATGGCGCCGCCGGGATGGGACTCGTCCCAGGCGATGCCGTGCCAGCGCTGGGCGGTGATGGGGATGAGGAATTCCGGCGCAAAGGTGGTGGCGTCCACCCGCAGGATGCCGCGCAGGCGGTTGGCCACGATCCACAGCTTGCCATTGCGGTACAACAGCCCGTGGCAGCCGCTGCCATTGTCGGTCTGACCCAGCGGGATCTGGTGGTGGGCCACCGTCTTGCCCGTCATGTCCACTTCATAGATGCCTTCCGGCCCGCCATTGGCGCCCATCCACAGATGGCCGCCCCCGACCGCGAAGCCGGAGGTGTTGTAGGACTCGGTCGGCACTGTCTTGAGCTTCTTGCCGGTCCAGTCGAACAGCCAGGCATATTCCGGCTTGTGGGCCACGGCCTTGCCATAGCCCTGGGCGGTCTGTTCCGCTACCCACACGCCTTCGGGCACCACCGCGACGCCGTTGGGATAGCCGGAGGGCACCTTGAACAGATTTTTGGTGGTCACTTTGCGATGGGGAATTTCGCGCGGGGCCGCCGGCGCCTCCGCGCCCAGATCCTTGCCCCTGGGATAGCCCTGGGCCAGTGCCGGGCTGAGGCCCAGACCGCCGACAGCACCAAGCCCGGCCAGAAAATCCCGTTTGCGCAAAGTCATCGCATCCTCCCTGTTGTTCTTGTTGCCGCCAGCATGGCGCAAAGAGCGCCGCCCCCAAAGCAAAAACGCCCGCCGGTTTCCCGGCGGGCGTTTTTTCAGGCGACAGGGCCGATCAATTGGGCAGCGCGAACGCCACCACCTGGTCGGACAAACGCGGCGTCAGGATGCCGTTGCCGCCAGCAATGAACACCACATACTGCTTGCCCTTGTAGGTATAGGAGACCGGCTGGGCCACGGCGGGCGCATCGACGATGGCCTTCCACAGCACATTGCCGTTCTTCAGGTCGATGGCGCGCACGCGGCTGTCCATCGAGGCGCCGATAAAGACCAGACCCGACTTGGTGACAATGGGCGCGCCGATGGTGATGGAGCCCCAGCTTTCCGGCATGTAGAAGCCGTATTTCTGGACCTGGCCGACCGGCTTCTCCCAATTCACCTTGCCGCTGTTCATGTCATAGCTGAGCAGGGTGCCGTAAGGCGGTTCCCAGCAGGGCATGCCCCAGATGTTGAGGAAGTTTTCCAGCTTGAAGCCATAGGCCGAGCCGGCCTGGGCGGCATAGCCGTCCCTGCCACGCAGCGCGGCGCCATAGGTCTTGTCGGCATCCGGGCGCGGCACCAGGGTATAAACCTGGGGCGCGCGGTCGGAATTGACCACATAGGTGTTGGTGGTGGGGTCCAGCGCACCGCCGCCCCATTCCACGCCGCCAATGGTGGCCGGCCAGGAGATCGAACCGCGGATCGAGGGCGGCGTGTAGCGGCCTTCGTCACGGATGCGCGCCTTCCAGCGGCTGCACTGCCCGAAGCTGGTGATATCGGCCAGCCTGGAAACGGGCGGGGTGGTGTCGGGGATGGTGGGACGCGGCGTCGCCACATAGGGCTGGGTCTTGGACGCCACTTCGCCGGGCACGTCGGAAGCCGGAAAGGGACGTTCCTCGATCGGATAGACCGGCTCGCCGGTGTTGCGGTTCAGGACGAACAGGAAGCCCATCTTGGTCGCCTGGATCAGCGCCGGAATGACCTTGCCGTCCTTCTTGATGTCCAGCAGCGTGGGGGCGGAGTTGATGTCCACGTCCCAGATGTCGTGATGCACCAGCTGGCGCGACCACACCACTTCGCCGGTCTCCGCCTTCACCGCCACGGTGGCGGTGACATAGGGCATCTCCTTCAGACGATCACCGCCATAATAGTTCGGGCTGGGCGAGGAGGTCGGCAGGAAGGCGAGACCGGTTTCGGGATCGACCGAGATGCCGGCCCAGACATTGGCGGTGCCGGTGGTGTTCACCTGGTCCTTCGGAATGATGTTGAAGGTCCATTTCAGCGCGCCGGTGCGGGCGTCGATGCCGTAAACCGTGCCGGGATTCTCGACCTTCTCGGTCCAGTCATTGCCGGCCCAGCCCAGGATCAGCGTGTCCTTGTAGACGGCGGGCGGCTGCAGCAGGCCCACCTTCCATTTGTGGTTGCGATTGTCGAAGCCGTCGACATTGACGATGCCGCCCTTGCCGAAGCCGGCACAGGGCTTGCCGCTGTCGGCGTCGACGCCGTGCAGCTCGCCGTTCATGGTGCCGACATAGACCATCTTCTGGCAGGGCTGCCCGGCTTGCGGCATGGCGGCCTGCCAATAGGCGACGCCGCGGCTCTTGTAGCCCTGGTTTTCCGGCTTGCCGTTCTTGGCGGCGGCCGAATATTCCCACTTCTTGGTGCCTGTGGCGGGGTCCAGCGCAAAGACGCGATAGAAGGGCGTGCCGACATAGACGCTGCCATTCACGAACAAGGGCGTGGCGCCCCAGGTGGTGGCATGCGAACCCGAACCGACATCGCCGGTATGGAATTCCCAGGCCTTTTTCAGCCCCTTCACATTGTCGGGCGTGATCTGGTCGGAGACGGAATATTTCTGCGCTTGTTGATTGCCGCCAAAGGCGTCGAAGACCTGGCCGCTCGAGGCCGCCGCCATCATCATGCCCTGGGCGGTCGCGCCCATGGGCGAGACATAGAGCGCGGTCGCTGCGGTGACGGCGGCAAGACCGGCGAGAGTCAGCAGTTTCATCTTAGTCTTCATCTTCGACCTCGTCCGTCTCAACGCTGCGGTCGGCGGCGTCGCCGATCACGTTCATCAACCAGCCGATCAGCGCCAAGGCCTCGGCAGCCATGATAATGGGGCTCTCCAGGAAATAACCGGCAACGGACGAGCCGATGATGTCTAGCTGGATGGACACCACCAGAAATCCCTGCAACAGGCCGGAACGGCTGGGCACCATCGCCAGTACCAGCGAGGCCAGCAGCATCAGCGCCGCGGCGCCCGCCACCAGTTCCACGCCACCGGTACCGATCAGGCCGGTCTCGGGCTTGTAATAGTCATAGACGCAGATGGCACCC
>JAQGLO010000037.1 GCA_028292825.1 Alphaproteobacteria bacterium
ATACCCTGATCTGTGAGCGCCTGTGATGAGCGGCGATTACATCCTCGCCGCCTGCGTCACGCTCGGCATCCTCGGCTATCTCGTCTACGCCCTGATCCGTCCGGAGCGGTTCTGACATGACCGCGAATGGCTGGATTCAGATTGCACTCTTCTGCCTGGCGATCATCGTCTGCGTGAAGCCGCTGGGCCTCTATATGGCCAGGCTGTTCGAAGGCGAACGCACCTTCCTGTCGCCCGTTCTGGGGCCCATCGAGCGCGGCATCTATCGCCTCAGCGGCGTCAAGGGCGAGGAACAGCACTGGACGACCTATACCATCGCCATGCTGGCCTTCAGCATCGCAGGATTCGTCTCCCTGTACCTGATGCAGCGACTGCAGGCGGTACTGCCGTTCAACCCGCAAGGCCTGGCCGGCACCAGCCCGGACCTGTCCTTCAACACGTCCATCAGCTTCATCACCAACACCAACTGGCAGTCTTATGGCGGCGAAAGCACCTTTGGTTACCTGGTGCAGATGCTGGGCCTGACGGTGCACAATTTCGTCAGCGCCGCCACCGGCATCGCGTTGGCGCTGGCCCTGATCCGCGGCTTTGCGCGGCGTTCGGCCAAGACCGTCGGCAATTTCTGGGTCGATCTCACCCGTTGCACACTTTATGTCCTGCTGCCGCTCGCCCTGGTGATGGCGCTGTTCCTGGTGTGGCAGGGCGTGCCGCAGAACATGGGCGCCTATACCAGCGCTGTCGGCCTGGAAGGCGTCAAGCAGCTGATCGCCCAGGGCCCGGTCGCCTCGCAGGAAGCGATCAAGATGCTGGGCACCAATGGCGGCGGCTTCTTCAACGCCAACTCGGCGCACCCCTTTGAGAATCCCAATGGCCTGACCGACTTTGTGGAACTGTGGTCCATCCTCGTCATCAGCGCGGCGCTGACCTACACCTTCGGCCGCATGGTGAAGGACACCCGCCAGGGCTGGGCGATCTTCGCCGTCATGGGACTGCTGTTCCTGGCCGGCCTGGCGCCGACATATTGGGCCGAAAGCCAGGGCAATGCCGCTGTCGCCGCCGCCCATGTCAGCCAGCATGGCAACATGGAAGGCAAGGAGGTGCGCTTCGGCGTCGCCAACTCCACGCTATGGGCGACCGCCACCACCGATGCCTCCAACGGCAGCGTCAATGCCATGCATGACAGCTTCACGCCGCTGGGCGGGTTGATTCCTATCATCAATATCGAGCTGGGCGAGATCGTCTTCGGCGGCACCGGTTCAGGGCTGTACGGCATGCTGCTGTTCGCCGTCACCGCCATGTTCGTGGCCGGGCTGATGGTGGGCCGCACGCCGGAATATCTGGGCAAGAAGATCGAGGCCAGGGAAGTGAAGATGGCGATGCTGGCCATCCTGTGCCTGCCGCTGTCGATCCTGGGCTTCACTGCGCTGGCTTCGGTGACCAAGCTGGGCCTGGCCGGACCGCTGAACACGGGCCCGCATGGCTTCAGTGAAATCCTCTATGCCTTCACTTCGGCCACCGGCAACAATGGCAGCGCCTTCGCCGGCCTGACCGCCAACACGCCCTTCTACAATGTCACCCTGGGCTTCGCGATGCTGATCGGGCGCTTTGCCTTCATCGTCCCGATGATGGCGGTGGCGGGATCGCTGGCGGCCAAGAAGATCGTGCCGACCAGTGCCGGCACCTTCCCCACCCATGGCGGCCTGTTCGTGGGCCTGCTGATCGGCGTGATCCTGATCGTGGGCGGTCTCACTTTCTTCCCCGCCCTGTCGCTTGGCCCCATCGTCGAACATCTGGCGATGCAGGCCGGCACCTTCTTCTGAGACTTATTTTTCCGAAAGACTGGCCATGCGCAAACAGAACAGCCTCACCGATCCCAAGATCCTGATACCGGCCGTCGGCAATGCGGTCCTCAAGCTGGACCCGCGCAAGATGGCGCGCAATCCGGTGATGTTCGTGGTCGAGATCGTCGCCACCCTCACCACCTTCCTGTTCGTGCGGGACTGGCTGCACGGCGCATCGCATCTGGGCTTCGCTTTCCAGATAAACCTGTGGCTGTGGTTCACCGTGCTGTTCGCCAACTTCGCCGAAGCGGTGGCGGAGGGGCGCGGCAAGGCCCAGGCCGAAACCTTGCGCCGCACCCGCAGCGACACTCTGGCCAAGGTGCTGGCCAGTCAGGAAGCCAAGCTCTGGTCCAAGAAGCCGGCGCAACTGCTGGCGCGCGGCGACCTGGTGCTGGTGGAACCGGGCGACATCATTCCGTCCGACGGCGAAGTGGTGGAGGGCGTCGCATCGGTGGACGAAAGCGCCATCACCGGCGAAAGCGCGCCTGTGATCCGCGAATCCGGTGGCGACCGCTCGGCCGTGACCGGCGGCACCCGCGTGCTGTCCGACTATATCGTGGTGAAGATCACCGCCGTCCAGGGTTCGACCTTCCTGGACCGGATGATCGCGCTGGTGGAAGGCGCCGAACGCCAGAAGACCCCCAACGAGATCGCGCTGAACATTCTTTTGGCCGGCCTCACCATCATCTTCGTCTTTGCGGTGGCCACCATTCCCATGTTCGCCGCCTATGCCGGCGGTTCGCTGTCGGTGCTGGTGCTGGTGGCGCTGTTCGTCACGCTCATTCCCACCACCATAGGCGCCCTGCTGTCGGCCATCGGCATCGCCGGCATGGACCGGTTGGTGCGCTTCAATGTGCTGGCCATGTCGGGCCGCGCCGTGGAGGCGGCGGGCGATGTCGATACCCTGCTGCTGGACAAGACCGGCACCATCACCCTGGGCAACCGCCAGGCCACCGCCTTCCTGCCGCTGGAGGGCGTGACGGAGCAGGAACTGGCCGAGGCCGCGCACTTGGCCAGCCGCGCCGACGAAACGCCCGAGGGCCGCTCCATCGTGGCGTTGGCGCAGAGCAAATACGGCGTGGTGGACACCGAAGTGAAAGGCACCTTCGTGCCTTTCACCGCCCAGACCCGCCTGTCCGGCATCGACTCGATCAACGGCTCCATCCGCAAGGGCGCGGTGGATGCGGTGCTGGCCTGGGCGGGCATGTCCCTGTCGGGCGCGGCGCTGACCGTGATCTCCGACCGCATCGCCAAGACCGGCGGCACGCCGCTGGCGGTATCGCGCGACAAGCGCCTGCTGGGCGTCATTCATCTCAAGGACATCGTCAAGGGCGGCATCCGCGAGCGCTTCGGCGCGCTGCGCCAGATGGGCATTCGTACCGTGATGATCACCGGCGACAATCCGCTGACAGCGGCGGCCATCGCGGCGGAAGCCGGGGTGGATGATTTCCTGGCCCAGGCGACGCCGGAGAACAAGCTGTCTCTCATTCGCGAGGAACAGGCCAAGGGCAAGCTGGTCGCCATGTGCGGCGACGGCACCAACGATGCCCCCGCTCTGGCCCAGGCCGATGTCGGCGTCGCCATGAACACCGGCACCATGGCGGCGCGCGAGGCGGGCAACATGGTCGACTTGGACAGCGATCCCACCAAGCTGATCGAGATCGTGGAGATCGGCAAGCAGCTATTGATGACCCGCGGCGCGCTGACCACCTTTTCCATCGCCAATGATGTCGCCAAGTATTTTGCCATCATCCCGGCCATGTTTCTGGCCTTCTATCCGCAGCTCCAGGCGCTGAACATCATGGGGCTGCATTCGCCGCAGAGCGCCATCCTGTCGGCCATCGTCTTCAATGCGCTGATCATCGTGGCGCTGATCCCGCTGGCCCTGAAGGGCGTCACCTATCGGGCAGCGGGCGCCGCCAGCGTCCTGCGCCGCAACCTGCTGATCTATGGGCTGGGCGGCATCGTCGTGCCCTTCATCGGCATCAAGGCAATCGATCTGGCCGTCACCGCGCTTGGTCTGGCTTAAGGAAAACACCATGCAACATATCCGCCCCGCCATCGTCATGCTGGTCATCATGACCGTCATCACCGGACTGCTTTACCCCCTCGGCTTTACCGCCCTGGCCCAGGCCATCTTCCCGCACCAGGCGGCGGGCAGCCTGGTCACCCGGAATGGCAAGGTGATCGGATCGGAGCTGATCGGCCAGACCTTTGCCGGCCCGCGCTACTTTCATGGCCGCCCGTCGGCCGCCGGCAATGGCTATGATGCCGCCAACTCCTCCGGCTCCAACTATGCCGCCACCTCCAAAAAGCTGAAGGACCGCGTCGCCGCCGACACCGCCAAGCTGCGCGCCGAGAACCCGGCCATGCCGGTGCCCGATGACCTGGTGACGGCTTCGGCCAGCGGCCTGGACCCCGACATCACCCCCGCCGGTGCCCTGTTTCAGGTGCCCCGCATCGCCAAGGCCCGCGCCATCCCGGAAGGCGAGGTCTCGGCCCTGATCGGCGCCCATGTCGAAAGCCGTCTCTTCGGCCTGATCGGTGAACCCCATGTCAATGTGCTCAGGCTTAACCTTGCGCTGGACGCATGGTCGGACCGCATGCACAGCGCGGCCAAAAGGCATACTCTCCTGGCCGGATGACCGACACCGACCGCTTTGTTTTACAAGAAGGACGGCCTTCGCCGGACGCGCTGCTCAAGGCAGCGGGGGAGAGCGGGCGCGGCCGGTTGAAGATTTTCCTGGGCGCGGCGCCGGGTGTCGGCAAGACCTACGAGATGCTGGTCCAGGCCCGCCGCCGCCGGCTGGACGGCGTGGACGCCGTGATCGGGGTGGTGGAAACCCATGGCCGGGTCGAGACCGACCTGCTAACCAAGGGGCTGGAGACCATCCCCAAGAAGCGCACACCTTATAAGGGATGCGTGGTGGCGGAGATGGATCTGGACGCCATCCTGCAACGCCGCCCGCGCCTGGTGCTGGTGGACGAGCTGGCCCACGACAATGCCGCCGGCAGCCGCCATCCCAAGCGCTATCTGGACGTCGAGGAGATCCTGGCGGCGGGCATCGATGTCTATACCACGCTGAACGTGCAGCATGTCGAAAGCCTCAATGATGTGGTGGCGAAGATCACCCATGTGCGGGTGCGCGAGACCGTGCCTGACTCCATCCTCGATCGCGCCGACGATATCGAGCTGGTGGACCTGACCCCCGAAGACCTGCTGCAGCGGCTGAAGGACGGCAAGGTCTATATGCCCGACGTCGCCGAACGGGCGCAGCAGAATTATTTCCAGCCGGGCAATCTGGCGGCGCTGCGCGAACTGGCCCTGCGGCGCACGGCGCAGCGGGTGGATGCGCAGATGGTCGATTACATGCGCGCCCATGCCATCGCGGGGCCCTGGGAAGCCGGTGAAAAACTGCTGGTGGCGGTGAATGCCCGTCCTGGCGCGGCCGCCGCGATCCGCTATGGCCGCCGCCTGGCCGACCGCTTGCGCGCCGGCTGGACCGCGCTGCACGTGGAAACCGGCAATGAAGGCGAGGCGGAGCGCGACCGGGTCGCCCAGGCGCTGCGGCTGGCCGAACGCATGGGCGGCGTGGCGGCGACGGTGCCGGCCGCGACCGAAGCCGAAGGCGTGATCCAGTTCGCCCGCGCCAACAATGTCACCCATATCGTCACCATGGCGGGCCGGGGCTCGCGCTGGCGCGATGCGCTGCGCCCCACTCTGGCGCAGGAGATCGTGCGCCGCGCCGGCGAGATGAGTGTGCATATCGTGCCGGAACGCGGTGGCGACAAGGAGGTCGCCCAGGCGCCCGTCGTGGCGCGGCCGCCGCTGGACGCGCTGGCCTTCCTGGGCAGCTTCGCCATGTGCGCCGCCGCGCTGGGGTTGAGCCTGCTGCTGCGCCAGACCCTGGAGGTTTCCAATGTGTCGCTGGTGCTGCTGGTGGCGGTGCTGGCCAGCGCCGTGACCTTCGGCCTGTGGCCGTCCTTGTTCGCCTGCCTGGTCTGCGCCCTGGCTTACAACTTCTTCTTCCTGCCGCCGCTCTACACTTTCACCATCGCCCAGCCCGAAAATGTCGTCACCCTGCTGGTGTTCGTGATCGTCGCCGGCATCGCCAGCAACCTGACGGCGCGCATGCGCATGCAGGCGATCATCGCGCGCCAGCGCGCCGCCACCACCGAGGACCTGTACCGTTTCAGCCGCAAGCTGACCGGCATCGCCAGCCTGGACGACCTGCTGTGGGCGACGGCCTACCAGGTGGCGCATATGCTGGGACTTCATGTGGTGTTGCTGATGCCGGACGGCGAAGACCTGGCGGTGCGCGCCGGCTATCCGCCCGAAGACACGCTGGAAGACAGCGATCTCGCCGCCGCCAAATGGGCGCTGCAGCATGGCAGCGCAGCGGGGCGCGGCGCCGATACCCTGCCGGGCGCGCGCCGCCTGTTCCTGCCCATGCGCACGGCGCGCGGCATCGTGGCGATCATAGGGCTGGATTCCCAGAAGGACGGCGCGCTGCTGACCCCGGACCAGAAGCGGCTGCTGGACTCGCTGTCCGACCAGACGGCGCTGGCCATCGAGCGCCTGCATCTGGCGCAGGAGATGGACCAGGCCCGCGTCGCCGCGGAAACCGAAAAGCTGCGCGCCGCGCTGCTGACCTCGATTTCCCACGACCTGCGCACGCCGCTGGCCTCGATCCTGGGATCGGCCACCAGCCTGCGGCACTATCGCGCCCAGCTCAGCGATGCCGACCAGGACGTATTGCTGGGCACCATCGGCGAGGAGGCCGAACGGCTGAACCATTTCATCGCCAACCTGCTGGACATGACGCGGCTGGAATCCGGCGCCCTGGCCCCCAATCTTGATTTGATCGAGCTGGGCGATGTGGTGGGCAGCGTGTTGCGCCGCGCCCAGGCGCTGAGCCAGGGCCACAGGATCGTGCTGGATGTCGAGCCGGGTTTGCCGCTGCTGCGGATCGATCCGGTGCTGTTCGAGCAGGTGCTGTTCAACCTGCTCGACAATGCCGCCAAATATGCGCACCCCGGAACAACGATCACCTTGAGGGCGCGGCGCGAAAGCGGCACGGTGCGCATCATGGTGATGGATGAGGGGCCGGGTCTGCCCGACGAGGATCGCGAAAAGATATTCGACAAGTTCTACCGGGTGCGTGCCGGTGACAGCCAGCGCGCCGGCACCGGGCTGGGCCTGGCCATCGCGCGCGGCTTCATGGAGGCCATGGGCGGGACGATCACCGCCGCCAATCGCACGGATTTGTCGGAAGGTCCTGGCGCCGTCTTCACTCTGTCTCTCCCGGTGCCCGCATGACGCCGCTGCGTATCCTGATCGTGGATGACGAGCCCCCGATCCGGCGCCTCCTGCGCACCACCCTGGCGGCGCAGGATTACCGCGTCGAGGAAGCCGCCGACGGCGAAGCGGCGCTGGATTTCCTCAAGCGCAATCCGGTGGACCTGATCGTGCTGGATCTCGGGCTGCCGGGCATCGACGGGCTGGAGGTGGTGCGGCGGCTGCGCGGGCAGGGCAATGCCACCCCCATCATCATCCTGTCCAGCCGCGATGACGAGGCCGGCAAGGTGGCGGCGCTCGACCTGGGCGCCGACGATTATGTCAGCAAGCCTTTCGGGGCGGAGGAACTGTCGGCCCGCATCCGCGCCGCGCTGCGCCATCGCCTGCAGCAGGAAGGCGAGAAGCCGCTGTTCCGCAGCGGCGATGTGACGGTGGACCTGGTGCGACGGGTGGTGACGGCGCGAGGCCAAGAGGTGAAGCTGACGCCGCGCGAATATGACCTGCTGCGGCTGCTGGTCAGCCATGCCGGCAAAGTGCTGACCCACAAGTTCATCCTGCATGACGTCTGGGGCGGGGAGACCGATGTGCAGTATCTGCGCATCTATGTCCGCACCCTGCGCCAGAAGCTGGAAGCCGATCCCGAACGCCCCAGCCTGATCCTGACCGAACAGGGCGTCGGCTACCGCTTGCGCGCTGCGGACTAGTTTGGCCCTGACTGGTTTGGTAGCGCGAAGCTGACCAGATTGGTGCCGGCCATGCCCGCGACATACTGGCGGCCATCCACCATGTAGGTCATGGGAGAGGCGCGCCAGCTGTCATTGGCGCGGAAGCTCCACAGCGTCATGCCGGTCCTGGCATCGACCGCCGCGAAATCGCCGCCGGTCTCGCCATGGAACAAGAGGCCCCCTGCCGTGGTCAGCACGCCGGTATAATTGGTCTCCTGCGGGCCGGTCAGCAGCTTCTCCCACACCGTCGCGCCGGTCTCGATGTTCAGCGCCCGCACCAACCGCGTGCCTACGTCGGACGGATCGGGATTGGGCCCGAAGATCTTGCCGCTCTTGCGATAGATGCCGCAATCTTCCGCCGCCATCACATAGAAGAGCCTGGTCTGCGGGTCATAGGACTGGCTGTACCAGTTGGTGGCGCCGCGCACGCCGGGGCAGGTGACATTGCCGTCATGGGTGGGGATGCTGGCGGGATTGATGATCGGCGTGCCGTCTTTTTCAAAGCCCTTGGCCCAGGTCATTTTCTTCACAAAGGGCGTCGCCAGCAGGAACTGCCCGTTGGTGCGGTCGATCACATAGAAGATGCCGCTGCGTTGTGCCGATAGCAGCAGCTTGCGCGGCTTGCCTTTCCAGTCGGCATCGATCAACACCAGCGGCTGGGTGGCGTCCCAGTCATGGGTATCCCAGGGCGTGAACTGGAAATGCCACTTGAATTTCCCTGTTTTGGCATCCAGCGCGATCACCGAGTTGGTGTAGAGGTTGCGGCCCTCGCGCTCGTCGGGATCGGTGTCGGGATAGGGGTTGCCCACCGCCCAATACAAAGTGCCGGTCTCTGCGTCATACGAGCCGGTATGCCAGGTCGCGCCGCCACCGGTCGGCAAGGCACGGCCTTTCCAGGTTTCCGCCAGCTTCTCGCCCGGCTTGGGGATGGTATAGAAGCGCCAGGCCAGCTTGCCGCTGGTGGGCACATAGGCCGCCACGAAGCCGCGCATGGGGCTGTCGCCGCCGGCGATGCCGGCGACGATCGTGTCATTCACCACCATCGGCGCCATGGAAGAATAGAATTTTCCCTGGGCGCCTTTCTCGGGCAGCCAGACGCTCCACATCACCGCACCCGTCAGGCGGTTCAGGCAGACCAGGTAAGCGTCGTCGGAGATATAGAAGACGCGGTCCCCCAGCACGGCGACGCCGCGATTGGGCCCGACCGGCGCGGCGGCGGATTTGGGTGTGCCCGCGATGCCGTTGGTGCGCGGCGTGCACCAGACAGGCGCGCCGGTCCTGGCGTTCAGGGCACAGACGCGGGTGCCGCCGGTGACATACATGAGGCCGTCGATCACAACCGGCGTGCCTTCCAGCCCCGCGCCGCCCGGGGCGAAGATGAATTGCGGCTGCAGCTGTTTCACATTGGCGGTGGTGATCTGATCCAGCTTCGAGAAACGGTTGCCGTCGAAGCCGCCATTATAGCCGGGCCATTCGCCAGGCCTGGGCTTCATTACCTGGTCGATATCGGCCTGCAGGATCGCGGCGTCCGGGCCGGGCAGGGCACCCTCCTCGACACCGGCAAGGCTGGAAAGATAGGCGATCAGGTCGCGGCGCTGGTCGGTTGTTGCCTTCAGCATCGGCATGTGGGATTGCCGGCCACGCGACACCGCGCTGTACTGGCTTTCATCCAGCAGGCGGAATTTGCCGTCGAAGGTCTGCAAGTCCACTTCATGCTCGGTCTGGTTGCGGATGAACCCGTGCAGGGTCTCGCCGCTCTTGAGGGTAACCGTGGACGGCGCCCACTGGAAATCGGGACAGAAGGCCCAGAAGGGGCAGACATTCAACGTCTTCCTGCCCATCTGCGCGGTGGGATTGTCCAGCCAGCCATTGATCTCCGCCAGGGTGGCGCCCGCACCGATGCCTGACAGGTCGGGACCATTGCTGCCACCGCGGCCCTTGACCATGTGGCAGCCGCTGCAGCCGCCTTCGCCGAAGAAGAAGCTCTCGCCCGCCGCAACTTGTTCTGGTGGCGATGCGCGCAGGGCGGAATCGTTCATGGATTTCAGCCAGGTCGCGATGCCTGTGCGGGTCGCTGCCGGCAGCGCTGCGAAGGACGGCATGCCGCCCGGCATGCCGCGCTGGATGATGGCTTCGATGCCCTTGGCGTCCAGCCGCCGCAGGTCGGGATTGTCGGACAATGCCGGGGCGCGGTCGCCGCCGCCACCGCCGGAGCCATGGCAGACGGCGCAGTTCTTTTCGAAGTCATCCTTCGCCGCCGCGAATGGTTCCTGCGCCTGCACGAAAGCAGCAAACGCAAACGGCGCCAGCAACACGGCGGCGAGGAGGATCTTTTTCATCGCTAGATCGGCGTCGCGTCGACGTCCCAGCCCCAGCCGGGCGTGCGCGAGGGATGCATGTAGATGCCTTCCGGCCCGCGCGTGACTTCGTGCTCCTTTTCGAACATTTCATAGACCTGCCTGGGCCCGCCCGGCGCCGGCATGAACAACTCGGCCCAAGGTCCATTCACATGGCTGATCGACCAGTGCACCGCGCCATTGGCACCGCCATTGTGCGGGATCACAGGGATGTCATAGGCCTCGGCCAACGCGCCGATCTTGCGCAGTTCGCTCATGCCGCCGCACCAACCGACATCGGGCTGCCAGATGCCGGCGCCGTCCGCGTCCAGCAATTTGCGGAAGCCGTAGCGGCCATAGATGTGCTCGCCGGTGGCAATGGTGGTGGAGGTGATCTTCCGGCGCAGCCGCCCGAAGCCGGCGAATTCATAGGCCGGCAGCACTTCCTCCACCCATTTGACGCGATAGGGCTCCAGCAGCTTGCACATCTCGATGGTGTATTGCTCGTCCCACGACATCCAGCAGTCGCACATCACATCGCCGTCGGGGCCGATCGCCTTGCGGGCGCGCGCCACCAGTTCGACATTCTCGCGCTTGCCTTCCTCGCCGCGGATCGGCCCGGCCGGCATCGCCACTTTCAGCCGCTTATAGCCGAAGGCGACATGCTGATCGATGTCGTTGCCGGTGCAATAGGCCGGGATGCGCGGCTTGGTGTCGCCGCCCAGCAGCCGCCATACCGGCTCGCCCAGCGCCTTGCCGACAATGTCCCACAGCGCATTGTCGAAGCCGGAGATGGCGTTCATCGTCACGCCTTCGGTGCCATAGGATTCCATGACGCGGAAATTGATGTCCCAGTTGCGCTCGATGTCGAAGGGATCGCGGCCCATCATCAGGGGCGCGAGATGCCCCATCACCAGCGCACCGCCGCCGGCGCCGCCTTCGCCATAGCCGGTGATGCCCTTGTCGGTGGTCACCTCCACGATGAAGCCGGGCACATTCTGGGCGGCGAACAGGCTGCGGGTGGGGCGGAATTCCGGATAGATATTGGGCGGGGCGGACACTTCCACGCCCTGGGTGGACCAGGAACCGGCCGACGGGGTGTATTTGGGCGGCGGATTCTTCGGCGTCAGCTTGACCAGCCGGATGCCGGTAATCTTGAGCTTGGACTTTTCCTGGGCCCAGCCCAGCGTGGGAAGGGTCAACGCACCCGCAGCAACCGCCGCCGCGCCGGTGATGAAGTCACGCCGTTTCATGCTTTTCTCCCCATGCCATCGGCGGTCTCTGCCGCCTGTTGGGAATGAGCCTAGCCTTGTTGTCCGGCGCGCTCAACGGGCCCTATAGTCCAGAAAAACACAAGGGGGAGGGTTGCATGGCGCCGCTGACAAGACGGTTGATGATCTCGGCATCGGCGGCGGGGCTTTTCGCTGCTGCAGCGCCGATGCCCGCCCGCGCCGCCGCGCCGGACACCGACTGGCGCAATTATGCCAATGATCTCGCCAACACCCGCTATGCGCCGCTGGACCAGATCAATGCCGACAACTTCAGCCAGCTGGAAGTCGCCTGGCGCTTCAAGACCGAGCATCTGGGGCCGCGTCCCGAATATACCTATGAATCCACGCCGCTGGTGGTGAAGGGCAAGCTGTATGTCACTGCCGGTACCCGCCGCGCCATCGTCTGCCTCAACGCCGCGACGGGTGAGATGCTGTGGATGTATGCGCTGGACGAAGGCGCGCGCGGCGACGCCGCCCCGCGCAAATTGTCGGGCCGCGGCTGCGCCTACTGGAGCGACGGCAGGAAGGATGCGCGCATCCTCTATGTGACGCCGGGCTACCAGATGATCGCGCTGGATGCCGATACCGGCATTCCGGTGAAGGGCTTCGGGGTCGATGGCATTGTCGACCTCAAGCAGAATGACGACCAGCCGATCGATCCCGTCACCGGCGAGGTCGGCCTGCACGCCACGCCGCTGGTGGCCGGTAACACCGTGATCATCGGCGCCGCCCATCTGCCCGGCAACGCGCCCAGGACGCGGCGCAACGTGAAAGGCTATGTCCGCGGCTTCGATGTCCGCACCGGCAGGCGCAAGTGGATTTTCCACACCATCCCGCGCAAGGGCGAGTTCGGCTATGACAGCTGGATCGACCCCAAGGACAATGAGATCGCCGGCAATACCGGCGTGTGGGCGCAGATGTCCGCCGATCTCGAACTGGGCCTGGCCTATCTGCCGGTCGAGCTGCCCACCGGTGATTCCAGCGGCATGTACCGCAAGGGCAATGCCCTGTTCGGCGAAAGCATCGTCGCGGTGGACATCGAGACCGGCAAGCGCCGCTGGCATTACCAGACCCAGCATCATGGCTTGTGGGACCGCGACATCCCCTGCGCCCCGATCCTCTGCGACATCACCCATGAAGGCCGCCGCATCAAGGCGTTGGCCCAGCCCACCAAGCAGGCCATGCTGTTCGTGCTGAACCGCGAAACCGGGGCGCCGATCTGGCCGATCCCCGAAGTGCCGGTGGAGGCGGGTGATGTGCCGGGCGAATGGTATGCGCCGACCCAGCCCGTGCCCAGCAAGCCCGCGCCCTATGATGTGCAGAGCGTCGATGCTTCCACCATCATCGATTTCACGCCCGAACTGCACAAGGAAGCCATGGCGCTGATCGCCCACTACAAGACCGGCGGCATCTTCACGCCGCCGACGGTGGCGACGACGAATGGCAGCTGGGGCTCGCTGATGGTGCTGGCGACCAACGGCGGCACCAACTGGCCGGGCGGCGCCTATGATCCCGAAACCCAGATGCTCTACGCCTATTCCCAGAACGTCACGACCTATGACAGCATGGTGCCGCCCAGCGATCCGGCGGATTCCGAGTTTTCCTATGTGCGCGGATTGCCGGGTGCGCCCACCAATGCGCGCGAGGTCGGCGGCGCCGGTCTTCGGCCCGGCGTGCTGACGGTCCAGGGGTTGCCGCTGATGAAGCCGCCCTATGGCAGCATCGCCGCAATCGACCTCGGCAAGGGCGAGATCGCCTGGCGCATCGCCCATGGCGAGACGCCGGATGACATCAAGCGCCATCCCGCGCTGAAAGGCCTGACTATCCCGCGCACCGGCCGCCCCGGCATCCTGGGCCCGCTCTGCACCAAAACCCTGCTGATCTGCGGCGAGTCCGGTTTCTTCACCACGCCCAATGGTGCGCGCGGCGCCATGCTGCGCGCCTATGACAAGGCGACGGGCATGGAAAAGGGCGCGGTCTATATGCCCGCGCCCCAGACCGGCGCACCCATGACCTACATGCTGGGCGGGATGCAATACATCGTGCTGGCGATCAGCGGCGGCAACTATGCCGCCGAGCTGATCGCCTTCCGATTGCCCCGGTCCGCCGCCTAGCGCAGCGCGATCGGCTGAACCCAGGCGCCGTTCATGGCGGCATCCCACACCGTGAAGCGCACCCACTTCTTGCCGGCGGCGTCAAAGGGAATGGCGAATTTCTTCTTCCCGAAAGCGGTGGTGTCCGTCAGCTTGATGATCCTGCGGTCCACCTTGCTGCCGTCGCTCCATACCAGCTCCGCGAACTCCAGCGGATAGGTGTATTCGATCTCGGCGGTGAAGGTGCGCTTGTCGCCGGTGCCCTGGACGGCCCAGTTGTGGAACAGGATTTCGCCGGTGGTGCCGAAGAAATTGCCCTTGCGCATGCCTTCGGTGATCGGCGCCCAGCTTTCGTTGAAGGCCGGCACATGGTCCAGCTTCAGATAGTTGACCGCCATCTGGGGATAGGTCTCGTCTTCCGGCGACTTCATGTAGGTGTCACCTTCTGCGATCATGTATTTGGGCTTGGGCGCCCAGTTGCTCATGTCATCGCCGGTGTCGAAGCAGCGGGTCTGGCAAAGGCCCTTTTCCGACAGGTCGGTGGGCAGCGCTTCCCATGACGCGCCGATGAAGCGGTCGCTGAGGAAGAAATCCTTGTCCTTGTAGGTTTCCGGATAGCCCTCCGAGCTCTTGGTGCGCGGATGCGCCGTCCACATCACGCCGCCTTCGCGGTTGATCATCGCCAGCGCGTCCTTGGCCGAGCCCAGATTGTAGACCTGGCCATAGGTGGGATTGTTTTCGACAAAGGCCTTGCCGGCTTCCAGCTGTCGCGGATGGGTGAAATAGACCGGCTTGGGCAGCATCAGATACCAGTGACCGCCGAAATAGCTGTTCACTTCCTCCGCCGGCATCACCAGGAAGTCCTTGTCCGACAGCCGCGCGGTGGCATCGAAATAGACCTTCTGTTCGGGCAGCCGCAGCGGGCCGGGATCGGCCTGGTGCGAATCGTCATGGAAGTCGCCCAGATAGAGCAGGTTGATGCCCAGGCCCTTCAGCACCGGCACCCAGGTCGGCTGGAAGTCCAGCGTGCCGCGGTCGGTCATCATCTCGTTCAGTTCCATATGGTAATGGCCGGACAGCACCTTGAAGCCGGGCAGGGGCTTGAAGACGTCGTCATGGGTAAAGGCCATCACCTTCCGGCGCGTGACGTCCGGCTTGGCGGCGCTGAGATAATAATAGACCGACATGCGCTGGTCGGTGCCGGGGGGCGCGTTGTAGAGCGCGAAATTGTCCGCCTGCTCGCGCTGCACATCGCTGCGGCGCTTCCAGACTTCATCCGAATTGCCCCAGGCCTTGTAGCCTTCGCCCTGTTCCGGCTGCATCGCGCCGATCGAGAAGTGGCCATTGTCGTCCTTGCGGTAATAGACATAGCCCAGATTCACTTCATTTTCGCGGGCGAAGAAGAACTGGTGCGGGGTGGGGAACACCGCCAGTGAACCAACACCATTGTCCAGGATCGCAAGACGGTTGCGGGCGCGCAGGCCGACAGGCTGCTGGTTGGGCGTGCCGCCGAACTGCTGGCTCTGCCACTGTTGCGCCGTGTCATGCCACACCAGCTTGGTGCCGTCCTTGATGACGAAGCCCTTCAGGCCTGCCTTGTAGATGTAGGCCACCGACTGTTCACTGGTCCTGGCGATGGCTTCCTGGCGCAGCAGGCTGGAGCCCTTGTAGGCGGTGAACTGCAGGTCGCCGGCGAAGATGCCAAGCGTCAGGCCGTCGAAAGTGACGCTGATGCGGGCGCCATCGCTGGTCACCTTGCAACCATGCGAACTGAACGCCGAGGTGCCGCGCTTGATCTCGTCGGCGCTGCGCGGCAGGAAATCGTTCCAGCGCTTGTTGCCCGGCACCGCCAGCGGCGCATCCCAGAAGGTCAGCCACTTGCGACGCTCAATTTCCGCCGGGGTATCCAGGTGCGCGCTCTTGAGAAACTGCATCTGCGCGGTGGAGATGCGGCGCTTGCCCGTTGTCACCTGGAATTCCGGCGTCACGTCGCTGGCCAGCACGGCCCAGTTGCCGCCCTGTTGCGCCGCGAGTTCCTGCACCACGGGCTGGCCGCCCTTCAGGCCGAACACCGCGCGCAGGTTGGCGCCGCCTTCGCCCTGCCAGGTCAGGGTAACGCCGTTGCCGCCGGCATCGGCTTTCATGCCTTCCACGGCCTTGAAGCCGCGCATGTCACAGGCGGCCTGGGCGGCGCCCGATAGCATCGCCAGCGACATGCAGGCGATGGCGGTACAAATGGCAAGGCGGATCATGGCGTTTCCTTTTCAAGCCGCGCATCTTCTGGGCATGCTGCGGCGGTGGCACGAATTTGTCGCGCGCAAGGTGCATCACGCGCGCGTTCCCGGCAATCATTTTATCCAGCAGCGACGGGCTTTTTCGCGCCGCGTCACCTATAGAAATTTTCTATATGAGCGCAAAAGCTTTTCGGTATTGTCGCCCCCATCCCGCTGTAACAGTGTCCTGCCATGGCGCAGATGCTGGAGACGAGAGTCTTCACGTTTCCGACCGCGCGTCCACGAAGACGCATCGTCAACAATGCCGGGGAGGCTGCCTTGTCCATGATTTCCAAATTCAGCGCCGCGCTGCTGTGCGCCGCCAGTGTCGTTGCGATCTCGTCCGCGGCCGCCGCACAGACCGCCGACAGCGGTGTCGAGACGGTGACCGTCACCGGTTCGCGCATCATCTCCGACATCACCCAGTCGCCCACGCCGCTGACGGTGGTGACGGCGGATGAGTTGCTGGCCAGCACTCCCACCAACATTCCCGATGCGCTGGGCAAGCTGCCGGTCTTTTTCGGCAACCGCAGCCAGCGCAACGTGCAGAACGGCAGCAGCAACGGTTCGGGCAACGTGCTGAACCTGCGCAACTTCGGTTCGTCGCGCACCCTGGTGCTGCTGGACGGCCACCGTGTGGCGCCCTCCAATTCCGACGGCAGCGTCGATGTCGACATCCTGCCGCAAATGCTGATGAGCCGCGTCGACGTCGTCACCGGCGGCGCCAGCGCGATCTACGGTTCCGACGCCGTATCGGGCGTGGTGAACTTCGTGCTCGACAAGAAGTTCAGCGGCGTCAAATACAACATCTCCAGCGGCATCTCGAAATATGGCGACGGCGCCCAGTACCAGGCCGGTGTCGCGTTCGGCTCCGACATCCTGGGCGGCCGCGGTCACTTCGAAGGCGCGCTGCGCTACTATCACCAGGATGGCATCAAGAACACGTCGCGTCCCTATGGCTATGGCCAGAATACCTGGGCGCTGGCGGGTGACGGTTCGGCCGCGCATCCCTTCACCAACGTCCCTTATGCGCGCGAAACCATCCGCGGCATGAACGGCATCATCACCTGCGGCGCGGCCTGTCCCGCCAATGGCATGACCTTTGCGGAAGGCGGCGTCATCGTGCCGACCAATCCGGGCACCGCCACCGGCACGGCCGGCCTCAACAGCGGCGGCGATGGCGGCTACAACCAGGTCACCTCGTTCCAGGCCTCGCTGCGCACCGCCGAAGCCTTTGGCCGTTTCAGCTATGACATCGACAACAAGACCAATTTCTACATCCAGGGCATGTATTCGGAATCCGGCAACCAGTCCTTCTGGAGCCCGGTGACCCTGTTCACCACCACCGGTCGCCCCAACCAGCTCTACAGCAACAACGCCTTCCTCCCGGCCGCCGCGCAGACGGCGCTGGCCACCGGAAACACCCAGGTCTGGACTTCGAACGTGGCCGGCAATCCGGCCTATTTCGACGGCAATCCGTCCTACTTCAACGATCCCGGCTACCAGTTCAACAAGATCGGCGGCGCCAATGCCCGCGATGTCGGGGCGACCTACCGTTCCAACTCGATCCAGGGCTATCTGGGTCTTTCGGCCGGCATCGACGGCACGGTGTTCAACAAGTTCGCCTGGGATGTCTATTATTCCCATGGCCAAGCCCGGCAGAAGGAAGTCAATCCCAACAACACCAACGATGCCAAGCTGATGGCCGCAATGGATGCGGTGAAGGGCCCCAACGGCACCGTGGTCTGCCACGTCTCGCTCACCGCCAGCGCCAACCTCTATCCCGGTTGCGTCCCGCTGAACCTGGTCACCGACCAGGGACCGTCGCTGGACGGCTTCCGCTATATCAGCCAGGAAACCCACTATATCCAGACCAATATCCTGGACGATGTCGGCGCCAATATTTCCGGCCCCGTCTTCGCCCTGCCGGCGGGCGATGTGAACGTGGCGCTTTCGGGTGAAATGCGCTGGGCGCAATATGACGTGCAGAGCAACGCCGTGCCCACCGCCACGGTGGATTGCACGGGCCTGCGCCTGTGCACGCCCGGCGCGACGCCGCTCTGGACCCAGAATACGGCTGCCAGCGTCAGCGCTTCCAACAATGTGTACGAGTTTGCGGCGGAAGTCGGCGTGCCGATCCTGAAGGATATTCCGTTGATCCAGCAGCTCAATGCGGATTTCGCGGGCCGCTACACCAACTACAGCACCTCCGGCGAAGCCGAGACCTGGAAGATCGGCCTGGACTATCACGTCAATGACAGTGTCCGTTTCCGCAGCACCATGTCCGTGGACATTCGGGCGCCCAACCTGAACGATCTCTACCAGCCGCTGCTGATCTCCTCGAGCGGCTTCAACGACCTCTATACCCACACCAATTCCAGCGTGCCGCTGCATACCCAGGGCAATTCCGCCCTGACGCCGGAAGTGGCCCACACCTACACGGCCGGCGTCGTGCTGACGCCGGACTTCGTGCCGGGCCTCACCATGTCGGTGGACTATTTCAAGATCCTGCTGTCCAACGCCATCCAGTCCACCAGCTATTCCAGCACGGCGATCCAGAACATCTGCATCAATTCGGCCGGCACCTCGCCCTATTGTGCGCTGGCGGTGCGTCCGCTGCCGTTCAGCAACAACACCCCGGCCAACTATCCCAGCTACATCATCTCCCAGAGCCTCAACAGTGCGAATGTCCGCACCGAAGGCCTGGATTTCGAGGTCGACTATGGGTTCGACGTTAAGGACCTGCTGGATTGGGCGGACGGCACGGTGAACATACGCCAGATGCTGACCATCCAGCCTTACATCAACACGGTCGGCTTCCCCGGCGCACCGACCGCCTGGACGCCGATGCCCGACGGCCGCGCCACCACCTCCCTCAGCTATTCGCTCGGCGACTGGGGCATCAATCTGCAGAACAACTGGCTCAGCGGCTTCGACAAGCGCACCGCCAACGGCCAGATCTACGCCCAGCAGCGCCTCAACTCCTTCGACACGCTGGACGTGACCCTGGACCGCAAGTTCGATTTCGCGGGCGGCACCACGGACCTTTATTTCTCTGTGCAGAATATCGGCAACACCCAGCCGCCGCTGTACCCGACCGGTTCGACCAATCCCGGTCTCTACTATCCGGCGTCCTCGTTCGAGAGCGGAATGGGCCGCTATTTCACCATCGGCCTGAAGGGCAGCCTGTAGGCATTGTTTCCCCCTGGGGCCGGCATCTGCCACGGATGCCGGCCTCTTTTTTTGCCATGCGATTGCTGCATTGCAGCAGTGTCGGCGACAGCTAACTGACAGCTAGGCCGGCGTAACGTCGTGCCGGACCGCTTCGGGAGAGCGGCCTGCGCGCCATAAAAATCAGCGCGCCCAAAAAAACAAAGGGGATCGCCATGGATGTCAGACAGATCCGTGATTTCGTCGCGGTCGTGCGATGCTCGAGTTTCGCCGCCGCCAGCCGCGACCTGCGGGTGTCCCAGCCGGGATTGGGCTACCAGGTCAAGCAGCTGGAACAGGAACTCAGGGTCCGACTGCTCCAGCGCCATGCCCGCGGTGTGTCGCTGACCAGTGCCGGCGAGGCCTTCATGGATCATGCCGAGACCATCCTGGCGGCAATCAATGACGCCAAGACGGCGATGGCCGCCATCGCCAACGACAACCGCCGCGAAGTCACCATCGGCCTGTCGCCGTCACCGGGCCAGGTGCTGGGGCCGCTGCTGCTGGGGGCGCGGCACAATGTGAAAGTGCGGCTGCGCGAGGGCCATTCCGCCGAGCTGCATGACGCGGTGGCGCGCGGGACGCTCGATCTCGCCATTTGCCTCAATCCGGCGCGGGCGCCCTTGCGCACCATCCCGCTCTATCACGAGCCGCTCTACCTGATCGGCCCCATGGGTCCGCGGGCACATGACGATGTCACCATGACCGAGCTGGCCGGCTACCCGCTGGTGCTGGACCGCCGCAGCCACACCCCACGCCGCAAGCTCGAGGAAGCCGCCACCATGTGCGGCGTCCGCCTGACGATAGACCAGGAACTGGAAGTGGGCTCGCTGCGCCGGTCGCTGATCCTGCACAATGGCTGTTACACCGTGGCGGGCTACGGCATGTTTGCCGAGGAAATCGAAAAGGGCCAGCTTTGCGCCCGCCGCATCGTGGAGCCGGGCATCACCCAGTCGGTGAACGCCGTCCTGTCGCCCAACCTGGCGCCGGCAATGGAGGAAACCCTGCTCGCCATGGTGCGCGCCATCATCGCCATGGCGCCACAGCCGGCCCCCATTGCCGCCATCGCGGCGGAATAGCCCCGTCAGCCTGGTTCCTGCTATGATAAAGCCAGTACGCCGCGTCGAGAGCGGATCAACTGGATGGAAGCGGGCCTTGTCACGGTTTCTTGCCCTGGGCGCCCTGCTGTGGATGGCGGCTCTGCACGCCGACAGCCTGGCGCAGGATTTTCCCCGCTCCCGCGGCGAGGTGGTGGAGGCCGCGCGCCAGGAAGGCGAACTGGTCATCTACAGCGTGCTGCATGCCGATGCGGCGGTAACGGACCTGCTGGATACCTTCCACCGCCGCTATCCCTTCATCAAGGTTCGCAATTCCGACGATGACGGTGCGCTCACCTATCGCCGCTTCCGGCGCGAGGTCGCGGCCGGCCGGCCCAGCGCCGACTTCATCTGGAGTTCGGCGATGGACCTGCAGGAAAAGCTGATCAATGACGGCTTCTCGCTGTCCTATGCCTCGCCCGAGATGCCGTCCTTGCCGGCCTGGGCGCACTGGCAGGACCTGGGCTATGGCGTGACCCTGGAGCCCATCGCCATGGTCTATAACCGCCGATTCCTGAAGGCGGGAGAGATGCCGCGCACCCATGCCGGCCTGCGCGACCTGCTGAACAGCGACACACACCGCTTCCAGGGACGGGTCGCGGTCTACAATCCCGAAAAGTCGGAAGTGGGCATGCTGCTTTTGTCCCAGGATGTCCGCGTCACCCGCGACTCCTGGAACCTGTTCGATTCCTTTGGCGCGGTAGATGCCCAGCTCTACAGCACCAGCCGCGACATGCTGCAGCATATTCTCAATGGCGATCACTGGATCGGCTATGACGTCATCGCCTCCTACGCGGAAGAGATGCACAAGGCCCATCCCGAGCTGGTGGTGGTCTATCCGTCCGACTATGTGCTGCTGCTGTCGCGCGTCGCCTTCGTGACTGCGGCGGCCACCCATCCCAATGCCGGCAAGCTGTTCCTGGATTTTCTGCTGTCCAAGGAAGGCCAGACGGTGCTGAAACGCCACGGCATGGGACCGGTTCGCAACGACATGGACATGCCCGAGCAGCAATCGCGGCTGGATCCCGTCCGCACCCAAGCCATCCGCATCGGGCCTGGCCTGCTGTCAGGACTGGACAGTCTGGTGCGGGCACAATTCCTGCGCCGCTGGCAGAGCGCGCGCTCATAGCCTCACAAGGGCTGAAACTGCACCACGGCTTTGAGTCCACGCCCATGCGCGGGCGTTTCCAGCCGCACGGTCGCGCCCATCCGCCGCCCCAGCGCCTGCACGATGGACAGGCCCAGCCCGCTGCCGTCGCGGTCGGTGTTGTGCGGCTGGCGGTAAAAGCGTTCGAACACCCGCTCGCGGTCCTGCGGCGGAATGCCGGGGCCGTCATCCTCGATTTCCAGCACGCCGCTGTCATCCGGAATGCGCACAGTGATGTGTCCGCCGGGGTGTCCATAGCGTATGGCATTGTCCAGCAGGTTGGCGATCATTTCGCCGGCAAAAATCGCGCTGCCGGATACGTTCAAGGGCTGCGGCCCGGCCTCGAAGCTGATCTCCATGTCGCGCGCCAGCGCCTGGGTGGCGTAGTTGCGCGCCGTTGCGGCCGTGCACTCCACCAGGTCGAAGGCGCTCGCACCCTCCGCGTTGCTGTGCGGCCGTTCCGCCTTGGCCAGCGAGATCAGCTGCACGATCAGATGCTGCAGCGCCTTGACCGCATTGTGGATGTCGGCGATGGCGCCTTTCATCTCGTCGGTTCCGTCGGAATGCCGGCTGAGGAGCTCCACATGGGTGCGCACCACCGTCAGCGGCGCGCGCAACTGGTGCGACGCATCCGAGGTGAAGCGCCGCAAGGTCTGGAAGGCAGTCTCGACATGGCCCAGCAGCGAGTTGAAGGCGGAAACAAAGGGCAGGGCTTCCTGTGGCACGGTGGCCAGCGGCAAGGGCGCGAAATTGATGTCGGGGTCGTTGTTGCGCTCGTCCACTTCCCGGCGCAGCATCAGCAGCGGCCGCAGGCCCCAATCCACTGCCAGGAACACCAGCGCCGCGATCACCGCCAGCAGGAACAACTCCCCCGCGGCCAGCGCCACCAGCATGCGATGGGTGACGGCGGTGCGATTCTTGACGGTCTCGGCCACCTGCACGATCACCGGTGAATCCAGTTGCGGCACCAGCCGCGCTTCGGTGGCGACGCGAATGGGAATGCCGTGGAAGGTGCTGTCGCGGAAACTGACATCTTCCAGCCGCAGGTTTCCGGGCGGCGGCAGTTCGGAATAGCCGGTGATGACCTTTCCGCGATAGCTGATGCTGTAATAGACATTGTCGCGGTCGGCATTCTCCAGCATCCCCAGCGCCGAAGGCGGCAGGTCCAGGGTCAGATAGCCTTCCTGCATCGCCAGGGTTTCACTGATCGCCTGCAGCGAGCCGCTCAGGACCCGGTCGCTGGCGCCTTCCACCGTGCGCCGCACCAGCCAGGCGCCGCCGAAGCTCAACGCCACCAGGATCAGGCACAGGGGCACGAACAGCGTTAGCAGCAGGCGTCTTTTCAGCGAGGGTTGGGTGATGCCGAAAATCATTTTGTGCGCAGCAGATAGCCCAGGCCGCGCACCGTGACGATCTCGAGCCCGCTGGGCTCCAGCTTGCGGCGCAGGCGCGCGATATAGACTTCCAGCGCATTGGGACCGACTGGATCGTCATAGCCGAAGACATCGGCGGTGAGCCGCGTCTTGGGCACCACGCTGCCCACCTTCACCATCAGGGTCTCCAGCACCGCCCGTTCGCGCCGTGTCAGGTCCAGGAGTTCGCCCGCGACATAGGTCGCGCCCGTGGCACGGTCGAGTTTCAGAGTGCCCAGGGTCATCACCGGTTCGGGATTGCCCTGGCCGCGGCGGATCAAAGCGCGCACCCGCGCCTCCAGCTCCTGGATGGCAAACGGCTTGGAGAGGTAATCGTCGGCGCCCTGGTCCAATCCTTGCACCCGGTCGCTGGTCGCGTCGCGCGCTGTCAGGATCAGGATGGGCACGTTGACATGCGCGGCGCGCATCTGCTTGAGCACCGCCAATCCGTCCATGTCCGGCAGCCCCAGATCCAGGATCACCGCGCTATAGGGTTCCAGCCGCACGATCTCCAATGCGTCCTGGCCGCGGGAGACGTGATCCACGGCCAGCCCCTCATTGCGGAAGACCTTCAGGATGCCCCGGGCCAGCGCCGCGTCGTCTTCGACTATCAGCAACCGCATGTTTCCACCCCCGTCGAGCCTACGACGCGGAAAGCCGGATGTGCAAACCCGTCGTCTTTTGCGCTGCGGCAAGAGCCGGTGGCGCTATAGAAAAACTTTATCGCTGCCCCCGATCTTTTCGGTATTCCGCGTCCATCGGGTGCGCGGCACTGTCGCCCGGCCAGGGCGTGCGCGCCATGGCGGATTTTTCCGAGTCCCGGGCGGGCGTTTTTCAGGTTTTTTGGCATGTCAAAGCGGCCGCTGTGGCGCGAGCTCTATATCCAGGTCTTCGCGGCCATCATCGTCGGTGTCGGTGTCGGGGCGGTCTGGCCCCATGCGGGCGCGGCGATGAAACCGCTGGGCGATGGCTTCATCGCCCTGATCCGCATGATGATCGGACCGGTGATCTTCTGCACCATCGTGCACGGCATCGGCTCCATGCGCGACATGGCCAAGGTGGGCCGCATCGGGCTGAAGGCCATCATCCTGTTCGAGGTGATCTCCACTTTTGCGCTGGCGCTGGGCGTGGCGGCGGCGCACCTGACGCATCCGGGCACTGGTATCGGCATGGCGGCGAGCGGCAATGCGGCGGTGGCCGACTATGTCCAGCGCGCCTCCCATGACGGGGTGGTGGCGCATGTCATGGCGATCATCCCCACCACATTCGTGGACGCCTTCGTCCATGGCGACCTGTTGCAGGTGCTGCTGGTATCCATCCTGTTCGGCGTGGCGCTGGGCCAGATGGGCGAAGCCGGCGCGCGCATCACCAAGGGCGTGCAGCAGGTCGGCCATGTCTTCTTCCGCATCATCGGCATCATCGTGCACCTGGCGCCGATCGGGGCCTTTGGCGCCATGGCCTATACCATCGGCGCCTTCGGCATCGGCGCGCTGGTCAATCTGGGCGAGCTGGTGGCGGTGTTCTATGCCACCAGCGCCTTCTTCGTCTTTGTGGTGCTGGGTGCGATCGCCTGGCTGCTGGGTTTCTCGATCTTCAAATACATCGGCTATATCCGCGAGGAACTGCTGATCGTGATCGGCACGGCGTCTTCGGAGCCGGTTCTGCCCAACCTGATGCGCAAGCTGGAGGCGCTGGGGGCGCCCGAGCCGGTGGTGGGGCTGGTGGTGCCGATGGGCTACAGCTTCAACCTGGACGGCACCAACATCTACATGACCTTGGGCATCCTGTTCCTGGCCCAGGCCACCAACACCCACCTGACCTGGTCGCAGGAGCTGCTGATCCTGGCCATCTCCATGCTCACCTCCAAGGGCGCGGCGGGTGTGACCGGCGCGGGCTTCGTCACCCTGGCGGCAACACTAGTGATCGTGCCGGAGATACCGGTGGCGTCGCTGGGACTGCTTCTGGGCGTGGACCGCTTCATGAGCCAATGCCGCGCTGCAACCAACTTCATCAGCAATGGCGTTGTCACCCTGGCGGTGGCACGCTGGGAAAAAGAACTGAGCCTGCCAAGGCTGAAAGCCGCGTTCGCGGTGCATCCCGAGCCCGAGGCGATCTTGCGCTAGGGGCGGGCAGAAGGGGGATAGCATGACCATGTTCCGTCTTGCCTCGCCGGTGCTGGCCTTTTCGGCCCTGCTGCTGATGCCTGTTGCCGCGCAAACACAGACCGCCACCGTCTCCGGCAGGCTGGTGGTGGAAGCGCCCACGCTCACCGCCATCGGCGTGGAATGGAAGATCGCCGGCGACGACAACACCAATGCCAGCGTCGCGGTCAGCTATCGCCGCAAGGGCGACGCGGCCTGGCGCAAGGCGCTGCGATTGATGCGCATCCATCACGAGATCATCAATGGCGGCTCACCGCCCTTTGAAGTCACCGGCGTGTCGGCGGACAACAAGGCGGGCAACCGCGAAAATCCCTGGCATTACGATACGGGCAACATGTTCGCGGGCAGCGTGCTGGGGCTGGCGCCGGACACTGATTACGAATGCCGCCTGGTGCTGGCCGACCCCGACGGCGTGACGGGCGAGCGCGAGAAGACCATCACCGTCCATACCCGCAAGGAGCCGCAGCCGGCCGCCGGCGGGCAGGTCTATCATGTCTATCCCTGGACCTGGCAGGGCCCCAAGCAGCAGCCGGCCTTCCTGGGCCTGTTGCGCGCCTATTACATGGGCGCATCTTCGTCGGACCATGGCGGCACTTTCCCGGCGCGGGTGAAGCCAGGCGACACCATCCTGGTGCATGCCGGCACCTACCAGAGCGACCGCTATCACTATCTCAACGGACTGCCGCGTCCCGGCTACAATGCCTATGCCGCGGTGATCGATGGCACCTATTACCTGGGCGCCAGCGGCACGCCCGACAAGCCCATCGTGATCAAGGCGGCGGGCGATGGCGAGGTGATCTTTGACGGCGCCGGCAACGGCAATCTCTTCAACCTGCTGCGCGCCAACTACAATTACTTCGAAGGCATCACGGTTCGGAACACCAATATCGCCTTCCTGCTGGGCTGGAAGGACATTGCCGGCTCCAGCGGCTTCACCCTCAAGCACAGCAAGATCTATGACGTGGCCCGCGCCGTGCAGGCCGAATGGTCCGGCTCGCGCGATATCTATATCGTCGACAATGTGCTGATCGGCCGCCATGATCCCGCCAAGATGATGGGCTGGTCGGGCAAGGTCTGGTCCGAACTGCCGGGCTATCCCGAACTGCTGGTGTCGGAATATGCCGTGAAGGTCTATGGCCAGGGCCATGTCGTGACCCACAATTATCTGGCCAACTGGCACGATGCCATCGACATCTCCACCTATGGCGAGCCGGACGGTACCCCCGACATGGCGGAGCAGAAGGTCTCCGGCCCCACCGAACGGGATGACCGCGTGGCCGCCTCCATCGATTTCAGCGGCAACGACATGTTCAACATGGGCGACAACTGCATCGAGGCCGATGGCGGCGTCCACAATCTGCGCGTCTTCGACAATCGCTGCGTGAATTCCGCCCAGGCCGCGCTCAGCGCCCAGCCCATTTTCGGCGGCCCGGTCTATTTTGTCCGCAACCTGGTCTACAACGCGATCCAGGGCGGCCCGCTGAAATATGCCGACGGGCCTTCGGGCGTCCTGGTCTACCAGAACAGCTTCATCGGCGGTGATACTGCGCCCGGCGGCCCGGTGGGCAACATGCACATGGCCAACAACCTGTTCCTGGGCCGCGGCGGCGACGCGCCGGTCTATGCCATCGATACCGTCACCAATTATTCCACCTCCGACTATAACGGCTTTGGCGGCAACAGGGGCGCGGTGAACTTTGCCTGGAATTCCCCGCCGGACGGCGTGGCGGCGGATTTCGATTATGACCACAAGCTGACACGCCGCACCTTCCCGACCCTGAAAAGTTATAGCGGCGCGACCGGCCAGGACCGTCATAGCATCATGGTCGATTATGATGTGTTCCAGCGCGTGCCCA
>JAQGLO010000195.1 GCA_028292825.1 Alphaproteobacteria bacterium
CGGTGCCGTTGATGGCGGGACCGGGCGCCATCACCGCCTGCGTGCTGCTGGCGGGCCAGGCGCATGGCAGCTGGGCCGCGCTGGGCGAACTGATCGGCATCATCGCCCTGATGCTGGTCATTTGTTATGCGATCTTTTTCACCTCCGGCTTCCTGGAAAAGGCGATTGGTCCGCGCGTGCTGAATGTGTTTGGGCGACTGCTGGGCGTGCTGCTGGCAGCGCTGGCGGTGCAGTTCGTCGCCGATGGCGTTCTGGCGCTGAGCCATTGAACCTCTAGCGCTTGCCGCTGCGGCGCGCGCCCCAGTCCAGTATCCGCGGAAAGGCCGCAATGATGGGCCGCGCAGCGGCGCGGCTGAGGCCGTTCATCGCCAGATGCGCGAACAGCGATGCCGAGCGAATGCGCGGCGCGAAACGCCTGCGCCATTCCTGCGCATAATCATCGCCCCGGCCCGCGATCAGGCATTGCGCCAGCAGGTGACTGGCCTGGATCGCCATGCTGATGCCTTCGGCAATGACGGGATGCGCTTCGCCCGCTATGTTGCCGGCAAAATAGACGCCGTCACGATGGCGCGGGCGAATGCCGGGATGAATCGGGCCGGTGGAGAGAAAATTGCCGTCCAGCGTCGCGTCCGCCAAGGCCATGTCCACACCGCGCGTGGTGGCGCGGATATGGGCCAGCACCGCATCCGCCGCCTTGCCGCCATGGCGGGCGCGCGCTTTTGCCAGCGCGTCGCGGCGAATGCAGCAGGACAGCGATGTCAGACCGCTGTCGCTTGCGACCATGCCGCCATAGCCGCCAGGGAAAGCCAGCAGCGGCATCAGGCCGGGCGGCAGCGCCCCGCCGCGGAAATGCGCCTTGAAGGCAAACAGGTCGGACGCGGCGGCGGTGTGCGGCACGGTGAAGGGTCCGCGCGCATTCCAGGAGCCGCAGGCGGCAATGACGGTGCAGGCTGCGATGTCGCGGCCATCTTCCAGCTTGCAGACATGGCCATCCGGCGTACGGCGCAGGCTTGCGATTTCGGCGGGCTGGAACAGCTGCGCCCCCGCCTCCACTGCTGCATCGCGCAGCATGGTGTCGAGCGCGGCGCGGTTCAGCGCCCTGCCCCACATGGTCTCGCGCGGCGACGCCAGCATGGTGTCACCGGCATAAAGGCCGACGCGCGTCACCGGCGGACCGGCAGCAGCGCGATACGCGTCAGCGATGCCGCAGGCTTCCAGCACCGGCAGCGAGGTGGCAGAGAGGAACTCGCCGCACACCTTGCGGCGGGGGAATTCCGCCTTCTCCACCAGCGCTACCGACCGTCCGGCCTGTGCCAGCAGGCGCGCGGCGGGCGCACCGGCCGGGCCGGCGCCCACGATCAGGACATCAAAATGCATGGGCGCTGAAAACATGGGTGAAGGGGAAGACGGCGTGCTCGTCCAGCGTCCAGTTTCCCTGCGGCCACAGCGATGCCAGCTCGAGATCGGTGAAGCCGGCGCGCACACTGGCGACGGCATCGTGACGGGTGACGTCATTGGCGCCCAGCGCCCAGACCATATGCGCGCCCAGCAGGGCAAGGCGGGAACGGCGCGGTTCACAGGTGACGAAAGCCTTTGCGCGCGACGCTGCCAATGCCAGCAGCGGCGCCAGCTGCGCGTCTTCGAAATGGTGCAGGAACAGGTTGGCGGTGATGATGTCGGCCTGCGGCAGGGTCTGGAAGATATCGCCCTGCCGGACTTCGCAGCCCCAGCCCAGCTTTTCAAAAGCGGCGTGGGTTTGGGCAGCGACAATATTCTGCTGGTCGCAGATCAGCAGCTGCACGCCAGGCCAGTGTTTTGAAAGACTCTTCGCCACGCGCAGCATGAACCGACCATCGCCGCTGCCAAGATCAGCAATCACGCGCGGCGGCTGGCATCTGGCAAGGGCTCGCGCCATGATGACGGACTGGCGCATCACGGCGTTGATACGTGCCAGGTCGCGGCGTGAACGCATCGCGCGCGGATCATCGGCCGGCAGATGGTCCAGAATTTCCGGAACCAGAACCCGCATCACGCCGCCATGCGGAACATCATGGTCTCGGCCACCAGGCCCGGGCCGAAGGACATGGCGCAGCCGCGCTGTCCCGCGCGGCCACCCTGCATCAACCGGTCCAGCACGAACATCACCGTGCCCGATGACATGTTGCCGTAATCGTTCAGCACGGAACGCGAGGCGGCCAGCGCGTCGGCGGGCAGCGCAAAAGCCTGCTCCACCGCGTCCAGCACGGTGCGGCCCCCGGGATGCACGGCCCACAGTTCGATGTCATTGGCCCCGCCCAGGATGGCGTCGCGATGTGCCGTCAACGCCGTCCGGATCGCGCCCGGAACGCCGCCCGACAACACCATGTCGAAACCCTGGTCGCGGATGTTCCAGCGGATCAGTTCGCGTGTGTCCGGCACCAGCGCGGCGCGGAAGCTTTCCATGCCGACGCCGATGGGATCGGCGCTGACCAGGGCGGCGGCGCAGCCATCGGCGAACAGCAGGAAGGACAGGATCTCTTCCAGATCATCGGTCTCATGCAGATGCAACGTGCAGAGTTCCAGGTTAACCGCCAGCACCCGCGCCTCAGGCTGGGAGCGCACGATGTGGCGCGCCAGTTTCAGCGCGTTTATGGCGGCATAGCAGCCCATGAAGCCAACCATGGTGCGCTCGGCGCCGGGCGGCAGCCCGCAGCGTTCGATCAGCTGCAGGTCGATGCCCGGGGCCGCGAAGCCGGTGCAACTGGTGACGATGACATGGGTGATGCGGCTGCGGTCTTCGCCGGCCAGCAGTTTCTCCGCCGCCTCCACCGCCAGATCGGGGGCACAGGCTTCGAACTTGCGCATGCGGGCGGCAGTGCCGGGAAACGCACCCGTCTTGTAAAAGCCTTCGGCATCCACCGCGCCATCCTCCCCGCCGCCTTTCAAAAAGGAATAGCGATGGGCGATGCCGCAGCGGTCGGCCATGCGGCCGAACAAGGCCGATTTGCGATTGTCGCCCCGCAGCATCTGGCGGCCGAACGCCAGGAAGGCGTTGTGCACATCGTTGGGCGGAACGGCGGTGGCTATGCGGTTGATGAAGGCTTCGGGCATGGGAACACCTTCCAAAGGCAAAGAGCCTAACGCCCCAGCGAGGCGTCAGGCTCCTTTTATACGCAAATTCAATAAAGGGGATCAGCCTACCAGAGGTGAAC
>JAQGLO010000212.1 GCA_028292825.1 Alphaproteobacteria bacterium
AGGTGCCGCGCGTCGGCGGCACATCGGCATAATCGCGGCCCACGGCGGCGCGGATATGGCGCTCGCCCGCCATGATATTGTTGGTGGGATCAAAGCCCACCCAGCCCAGCGACGGCAGATAGGATTCGATCCAGGCATGGGTGGCGTCGGCGGCGGAACGGTCGCGGCTGCCCTTGTGGTAGAGGTAGCCGGAGACATAGCGGGTGGGAATGCCCCATTCGCGCGCGATCGCCGTCATGATGTGGGCGAAGTCCTGGCAGACGCCGCGGCGCGCTTCCAGCGCATCCTCGATGGGCGAGTCCACGCCGGTCACGCCCGACTGGTATTCAAAGGAATCGTAGATGGCGCGCTGCAGGACGCGCAGCGCCGACAACGGATCACCCGCCGGTTTTTCCAGTTCGGCGATCCGCATGAAGCTTTCCAGCTCTGGCGAGGGACGCGCGAATTTCGACGGCTCCAGCATGTCGAACTGGTCGTCATTCAGGTTGAAGCTGTTGTAGCGGCCCCATTCCAGCGGATCGACCGCCTCGGGCCAGGCCGGCACCATGCCGATCTCGACGGTGGCCTGGGCCTCGATGCGCAGCTCTTCATGCTCGCGCAGCATGTTGAAGTGATAGACGGCGTTGCCCAGGTGATCGGTATAGGCATAGAGCTGGGCGCGCGGATTGGTGGAGATCTGGAACGAGCGCAGGGTCTGCGGCCCTTCCGAGCGCGGCTGCATGCGCAATTCCATCACGCTTTCGCGCACCGGCGCGGAATAGCGGAAGCGGGTGACATGGCGGATGGAATAGAACATCTAGAGCACCGTCTCCGCGCCATAGGTTATGTATGAGCTGTAAAGCGCCTTGTGGATCTGTTCGCACTGCTTGGTGATGTCGGCGATGAAGGCGGCGACGCCGCCGCTCATCAGTTCGTCCACCTGGCCGAAATCCACTGCCGATTTCAGGCGGCCGGCAAGCCGTTCCACGGCGGCGCGGCGGGCGGGCGGCGCGCCGGGCGCCACGCGGGCCAGCGCCTCGGACATGCGGTCCACCGAGAAGCAGATCGAATGCGGGAATTCCGCGTCAAACAGGAGGAATTCAGCGATCTTCTGCGGCCGGATGGAGGCAGTATACTGCTTGGTATAGGGCTCGAAGGCGGTGCAGAATTTCAGCAGCACCAGCCAGTCGAAATATTTGGGGCTGTGTTCGGGGGCCTGGGCGACCTTGAAATGCACGTCAAGCAACCGGCCCAATTGCTGCACCCGCTCGATGTGACGGCCCAGTTCCAGGAAGTACCAGCCTTCGCCATGGGAAAGCGTGGAATAGGTCACGCCTTCCAGCGCGTGCATGTCTTCCAGCGCCTCGCGGAACAGGCGGGCCGGCGTATGCACCCAGATGGAATCCATGGTGACCGGCGACAGGCGCAGATACAGCCGGTTGAGATTTTCCCACACTTCGTTCGACAGCGCCTCGCGCACCTGGCGAGCATTGTCGCGCGCCAGTGACAGGCAATTGATCAGCGAAGTTTCATTGTCGCGGTCAAAGGCCAAGCGCTGTGTGATGTCGAAGGCGTCCAGGTCGGGCGAAGTCTTTTCGCCTGTCAGCGCCTGGTGGACGCGGGCCCAGCTGGAGGCGGCGTCTTCCGGCGTCTGCTCCACCATGGAGTCCAGCTTCACCGCGATCAGCCGCGCGGTGTGTTCCGCGCGCTCGATATAGCGGGCCATCCAGTAAAGGGAATCTGCGACGCGGCTCAGCATGCTATTGGCTCAACACCCAGGTGTCTTTTGAACCGCCGCCCTGCGAGCTGTTCACCACCAGGCTGCCGCGCTTCAAGGCGACGCGGGTCAGGGCGCCGGGCACGATCTTGGTTTCGGCGCCATGCAGGATGAAGGGGCGCAAATCCACATGCCGGGCTTCCACGCCATTGCCGACAAAGGTCGGGGCGGTGGAAAGCTGGATGGTGGGCTGGGCGATGTAATTTTCGGGATCGGATTTGATCTTCCGGGCGAATTCCTCGCGCTCGGCCTGCGAGGCATGCGGGCCGATCAACATGCCATAGCCGCCGCTCTCCCCAACCGCCTTGACCACCAGCTTGTCGAGATTGCCCAGCACATGCTGCAGCGATCTTTCCTCGCGGCACAGGAAGGTCTCGACATTGTCCAGGATCGGCTCTTCCGCCAGATAATAGCGGATCAGGCGCGGGACATAGGCATAGACCGCCTTGTCGTCGGCCACGCCGGTGCCCAGGGCATTGGCGATCATCACATTGCCGGCGCGATAAGCGTTGAAAAGCCCGGGTACGCCCAGCGCGGAGTCTTCGCGGAAGATCAGCGGGTCGATGAAATCGTCATCGATACGGCGATAGATCACATCGATGCGCTTCAGACCGCTGGTGGTGCGGGTATAGACAATATTGTCGTTCACCAGCAGGTCGCGGCCTTCCACCAGCTCCACACCCATCTGGCGCGCCAGGAAGGCGTGTTCGAAATAGGCGCTGTTGAAGACGCCCGGCGTCAGGATGGCGATGGAGACATCTTCGTGAAACGGCACCAGCGAGCGCAGGGTCGCCAGCAGCTCCAGCGGATAATGGTCAACGGGGCGCACGCCCATGGAGCGGAACACCGCCGGGAAGGCGCGGCGCGCCACGTCGCGGTTGGCCAGCATGTAGCTGACGCCCGACGGCACGCGCAGATTGTCTTCCAGCACGACAAAGTCGCCGGCTTCGTTGCGGATCAGGTCGCTGCCGCAGATATTGACGTAGGCGCCGTGCGGCACCGGCAGCCCGCGCATCTCGCGGCGGTAATGCTTGGAGCCATAGATCATGGAGCGCGGGACCACGCCGTCCTTCAGCACCCGGCCATCGGTATAGATATCGCGCAGGAAAAGGTTCAGCGCCGTGATGCGCTGGGTCAGTCCGCGCTCGATGCGGTCCCATTCCGGCGCGGTGACGATGCGCGGCAGCAGGTCGGTGGGGATGATCCGTTCGGTGGCGCGATTGTCGTTGTAGACCGTGAAAGTGATGCCTTGGTGCAGGAAGCTCTGCTCCACCGCCTGCTGGCGGCGATTGAGTTCTTCCAGCGGCAAGGTGGAGAGGCGCGAATCCAGCGCCGCATAGGGCGCGCGCGCCTTGCCGTCGCGGGCAAACATTTCGTCATAGGGCTTGCCGAGTTCGTAATTGGAATAGGGGGCATCGACACCCGGCTGTGACACGCGCCCTGATCCGGCAACGATATCTGGGCCGCCGAAATCTTCTGTATTCGCGAAAGCTTCATGCTGCATGCGCGAAGTCTGCACGGACGGAAGGCCACACCGCAAGCGCTGGTTTCATAAAGAGATAATGCGGTCAGGCGGATGCGGATGCGTGGCGGTTTGGCGCGAAACCGGACGGGGGGTGCGGCTTATGGCAAAAGCGCCAAAAGGGCCGCCTGGTTGGGCTGGCTCGCCACCGCGACCTGGGAAAAAACGCTTTCTTTCAATACCTTGGCCGTAACGGGGCTGATGCAGAACGCCGTCAGGCCTGCCAGCGGCAGGCCCTCCGCCAGTTCGCAAAACACCCGCGCGCTGCGGGGCGAGAAAAACAGTGCCGCATCCAGCGCCCGCTCTTCGAGCGCGGCTTGCACCTCGGCCGGCAACTGGCGGGCGGCGTGGACGGCATAGAGGGCACAGCGCCAGACCGTGAATCCGTGACCGGCGAGCGTGTCGCCCAGGGTGCCGGGCGCCTCTTCGCCGCAGACATGCAGAAGGGCGCCCTTGTCCGGCACCGTCCAGCGCATGGTGGCTTCGGCCAAGGCCCTGGCGTCCCCATCGGCATTGCGAACCTCAATGAATCCGGCCCTTTGCGCTTCATCCGCCGTCTGCGGCCCCACCGCGAAGATGGGCAGATCGCGCCGCGCGGTGCGCCGCGTCAGGGCGCGGATGCCGTTGGCGCTGGAGGCCAGGATCGCCTGTACGCCGGCAAAATCCGGTTCGGGGCCATCGTGAAAATCGGTGCGGAGCAAAGGCGCCAGCAAAGGCTGATGCCCCATCGCGCGCAGTGTTTCCGCGATCGCCTCGCCATCTTCCAGCGGCCTGGTCACTAGAATGCGCATGGGCATCGGGGTAAAGGACCGCCTCATGACAGGCAAGCCTCTCACAATCCTGGGCATCGAGACCAGCTGCGACGAGACCGCCGCTTCGGTGGTGCGCGGGTGCGCGCCGGGACCGGGCGAAATCCTGTCCAACATCGTGTTCAGCCAGACCGAGGCCCACGCCCCCTATGGTGGCGTGGTGCCGGAAATCGCCAGCCGCGCCCATCTGGAAATCCTGGATGGGGTGATCGAGCAGGCGCTGGCTGAAGCAAACATCACGCTGGCCGCGCTGGACGGCATCGCCGCCACCGCCGGTCCCGGCCTGGTCGGCGGCGTCATGGTGGGGCTGACCACCGCCAAGGCGCTGGCGCTGGCCTCCGGAAAACCGCTGATCGCGGTCAATCACCTGATGGGCCATGCCCTGACGGCGCGGCTGACCCATGGTGTCGACTATCCATTCCTGCTTCTGCTGGTGTCGGGCGGGCATTGTCAGTTGCTGGGCGTGGGCGGCACGGATGACTTCCGCCTCTATGGCAGCACCATTGATGATGCGGTGGGCGAGGCCTTCGACAAGACGGCGAAAATTCTTGGCCTGCCCTATCCCGGCGGGCCGGAGGTGGAACAGGCCGCAAAGGCGGGCAACGCCAAAGCCTATGCCCTGCCCCGGCCGCTGGTCACCGGCCACAATGCGCGCAAGAGCGCGGATTTTTCCTTTTCGGGTTTGAAGACGGCGCTGCGCCAGCTGGTGGAAAATGAAGCTGTTTCCATTCCCGATGCCAGCGCCAGTTTCCAGGCGGCGGTGATCGACATTCTCACCGACCGCACAGCCATCGCCATGCAGCGCTTTCGCACGGATTTTCCCGATGGAAATACACTGGTTGTTGCCGGAGGCGTGGCGGCCAATCAGGCGATTGGCGCGGCACTGGGGCGGCTATGTGCGGCAGAAGGCTTTGTTCTGCGTGTACCGCCGCCCAGGCTTTGCACCGACAATGCGGCCATGATTGCCTGGGCGGGCGTGGAGCGGATGGCCAGCGGCGCCGGGGATGCTCTCGACATATCGCCGAGAGCGCGCTGGCCTTTAAGCAACTAGATCGTCGCGGCGATTGTCAGCAGGCCCAGCACGCTCACCAGCGCGATGGTCGTGGCATTGAACACATCGGCGATAAAATCGCTGACGATGTCCTGGTTCTGCAGGTGGCTGAGGATATGGTTCATTGTCCTGGTCCTTCGATTGGGCGGTTAGAAAGTGGAAGCGACGGTCAGGAAGGCGACGGCGCCGGCCAGGGTGATGGTCGCGACCTGGAAGAAGTCGGCGATGGTGGTGGCTTCGCTCTGGATGCTGTTCAAAATCTTGGTCATGGGAATGTTCCTTTGGAGATCGGGACTAGAGGGTCGAGGCGACGGTCAGCAGGGCCAGTACGCCGGCCAGGCTGATGGCGGCGGCCTGGAAGAAGGTGGCGATGCTGTCGTCCTGGTAGGCGGGGACGTGGGTGATGGGGTTGGTCATGTCTGAGTTCCTTTTTCAAAATTGGCCGGAGCAAGATCGCTTCGTTGGCTAGTATGTATCGCACGCTACCTGTTTGTGCAAGGTACCTTGCAATGTATTTTTGCGCTTGCGTCCACTTTTGTCTGCTGCAGTGCAATATAATGGCTCCGTATTGCGGTTTCATTATCTAACTGCATGCGTTTTCTGCATGGGTGCCGCGCAAAACGATAGCCAAGTCGTTGATTTTTCTGATATTCCTTAACAGCGCGCTCTGACCATCACGTCAAACAAGCGCCAGCCCATGGAAGGATTGCACCGTGAAAATCGCCACCTGGAACGTCAATTCGGTGCGATTTCGGCTGAAACTGGTCTCCCGCTTCCTGCGGGATGAGCAGCCGGACGTGATCTGCCTGCAGGAAACCAAGGTCCTGAACGAGCTGTTTCCAGCCGCCGCCTTCCACAAGCTGGGCTATGCCCACCAGGCGATCCACGGCCAGAAGGCCTATCACGGGGTGGCGGTGCTTTCGAAAATCCCCTTCCGCGAGACCGGCGTCCAGGATTTCTGCCGCGAGGGCCATGCCCGCCACATGGGCGTGACCCTGGCCAATGGCGTGGAGCTGCACAATTTCTATGTCCCGGCAGGCGGCGACATTCCCGATCCGCAGAAGAACGAGAAGTTTGCCCACAAGCTGGACTTCCTGCAGGCCATGGAAAAATTCTTCGCCGCCCGCGCACAGCGCAAAAGCGATCCGGTGGTGCTGGTGGGCGATCTCAATGTCGCGCCGCTGGAAAATGACGTGTGGAGCCACAAGCAGCTGCTGGACATTGTCAGCCACACGCCCGTCGAGACACGCCTGTTGGGCGAGGTGCAGGCGGCGCTCGACTGGACCGACGCCACCCGCCACTTCATCCCGCCGGACGAGAAGATCTACAGCTGGTGGAGCTATCGCGCCGCCGACTGGGAAGCTTCAGATCGCGGCCGCAGGCTGGACCATGTCTGGGTCAGTCCCGGCCTGAAGGGCGCGCTGGCGTCGCAGAAGATTGTCAGGAAGATGCGCGGCTGGCAGAAGGCCAGCGATCATGTGCCGGTGGTGGTGGAGCTGGACGTCTAGACCCAGAACGGCGCCACTTTGCGAAACTTGCGATAGCGTTTCAGCGCCTGTTTGGCGGCCTGCGGCGTCCGGGCGCCGTACCAGCCCACCACCGCGCCGGCGGCAAAGCACATGGGGCTTTGATTGTCATTGCCGCGGCGCACCACCTGGCCCACCACGGCGCGCACATTGGCGATATCGTTGAGGTCGCCCAGCAGGGTCTGCAGGCCGCGCAGCTTTTTCAGATAGAGTTTCACGCTTTTCCTGGGATAGAGCGGCGCAAAGAATTCGGCCGTATAACGCAGCTTCTTGAGCGCGATGCGCAGGCGGTGCAGTTCCGCTTCGTCCCGCGCATGCCGGCCCCGCTTCTTCACCCGCGCCACCTGGCGGTCCAGCATGCGGGCGGCCGTTTTGGGCAGGCGGCGCTGACGGGTCAAAGGCAGCTGGGAACTGGCCAGCGACGCCATGTCGTCGGCAAAGGCTTCGAAATCGGCGCCCGTGATGCAGGCGGTCACCGCCTCCCAGGCGGCATCGCGCACGCTCTCCGCCTGGACACGCAGCTGGTCAAAGCCTTCGCCGCCGCTGTCCGGCGGCCCGGCCAGCAGCTCGCCGACAAACACATCCAGGTCGCGCGCCGGCGCCAGCCGGCCCGACAGGATCTTGCCGCGGCCGCGCAGGTCTTCCAGCCAGGCCTGCTTGAACTCCTTGCCGAAGGCGCACAGCGCCACATCCAGGCGGCGGAAGGCCACCCGCAACTGGTGCAGGCCTTCCACCGAACGGCCGGCCCGCAGCAGCGCGGCATTGGCGGTAATCTGGGCGACACAATCCGACAGGATGGCGCGGAAAGCCTGTTCGGGCCGCATGGCGGACGCGATATAGGGCCCCTGCGTCTTGACCGGCTTGGCCGGGCCCAGATTGCGGCGGGTGAGGGAATGCACGGAAACGCGCGGATCGTCCATGCGCCAGCCTAACGGCACTTTGGCCGCACGATCAATCGCGGTGCGAAAAATCAGATCGGGCGAACCGGAATATGCGCCGCTGCCAGTGCGGCTTTCGCCTGGGCAATGCTCACTTCCCCGAAATGGAAGATCGAGGCCGCCAATACGGCGCTGGCATGGCCCTTTGTCACGCCATCCACCAGATCCTGCACATTGCCGACGCCACCGCTGGCGATCACCGGCACTTCCACCGCATCGGCGACGGCGCGGGTGAGCGCCAGGTCATAGCCCGATTTCACCCCGTCGCGGTCCATCGAGGTCAGCAGGATCTCGCCCGCGCCGAAGCCCACCAGCTTTCGGGCATGTTCCACCGCATCGATGCCGGTGGGCTTGCGGCCGCCATGGGTGAAGATCTCATAGCGCCCGCTGTCCGCCATCTTGGCGTCGATGGCGGCGACAATGCACTGGCTGCCGAACTTCTCGGCCGCCTCCTTGACGAATTCGGGGCGCGTCACGGCGGCGGTGTTGATCGAGACCTTGTCGGCGCCGGCCAGCAGCAGGGCGCGAATGTCTTCCAGGGTGCGCACCCCGCCGCCCACCGTCAGCGGCATGAAGCAGACTTCCGCCGTGCGATGCACCACATCCAGCAAGGTGCCGCGATTTTCGTGGCTGGCGGTGATGTCGAGGAAACAGAGTTCGTCGGCGCCGGCCTTGTCATACAGGATGGCCTGCTCGACCGGATCGCCGGCATCGCGCAACCCTTCGAAATTCACGCCTTTGACGACGCGACCGTCCTTCACGTCCAGGCAGGGGATGATGCGAACCTTGAGCATTACATGCGTCCTCGCGCCATGGCGGCGATGTTCATCAAAGTGCGGCCGGTGACCGCTTCGGCGGGAACAGACGTGGTGCGGGTCAGGACTTCGGCTTCCAGCAGCATGTCCAGCGCCTCGCCCAGCTTGTCGCTGTTCCAGCGGTTGGCCTGGGCCTTGAACGCGGTCGATCGGGAAAAGTGCACCGGCGGGCGCAGCCGCTTCATCACGTCATCCATGCTGGTGCCGCGCGCCACGCTTTCGCGCGCCTGCAGCAGCTTCTGGAAATGGCCCAGCGCGCTGCGGATCACCTGGGCGGGCTGGGTATCCGACACCCACAGCCTTTCCAGTTCGCGGTCCAGCTTGGCGAGGTCGCCCGAACCGGCGGCGTCGCAGGCGGATTCGCTGCGCGCTTCCGCCTCGTCGCCCATTACGGCGCGAACGTCTTCCAAAGCGACCTGTTTCTGGCCGTGCATGTAGAGCACCAGCTTTTCCAGCTCGCGCCGCGTCACGCCGCGGTCGGAGCCCAGCCGCGCCACGGTTTCCTCCAGCGCATCCGGCGCAATGGTGAGCCCTTCGGCCCGCAGCGCATCGCGCACCACATCGCCCAGGTCACGGATGGAATCGGGGTAGCACTGGATGGCGGCGGCGGTCTTGTGGCCGTCAAACACTTTGCGCAGGGCGCTGGTCTTGGCCAGGTCGCCCGCTTCGATCACCACCAGGGCATCGCCTTTCGGATCGTCCAGAAAACCCTCGAACAACTCGGCCAGGTCATTGCCGGCGCCGCGCACCCGCACACTGCGCCGCCCGCCCATCATGGACATGGAAGCCGCCTCATCGGCCAGCCGCGCCGGATCGGCCAGCAGCACGGCTTCGCTGAGATCGGCGGTGTTGAAGGGATCGGTGAGATCGGGCGTTACGGTCTTGAGCAGTTTCTCGGCGCGTTCCTGCACCAGGCCGGCATCGGGGCCATAGACCAGCGCGATCATCAGGCCCTTGGGCGGACTGACGACATACTTGTCGGCCTCGTGGCTCTTGATGATCATTGGGGCGTGGTCATTTCCGCTTCCGGAACCAGACGCCCAGGTCGAGATGGATGCGCTCGGCCATGTCCTGTGCCGCGCGCACGCCGGCATCCTGCTGCGCGACCAGGGTGGAATAGGGCGAGTTCACCACGTTATAGGCCGACAATTCGGTCTGGGTGCCCTGGGTCAGCACATCGCCCTTCGCGTCGGTGAGGACATAGCGGGCATCCAGCGTGTTGTTGTAGCGGGTGATGGTGGCGTCGTTCTGCAGGGCAATGCCCTGGCTGGCTTCATTGAGCGTGATCTTGAGCCGGTATTTCTTGCCCTCGGGCCTGCCGTCGGAATCCAGCCGGTCAATCAGCGTGTTGCGCAGTTCATAGCCGTCGCGTTCGGCAATGGGCTCCACATAGATGGATGACAGTTCGGGCGCCAGGTTGCCGCCATACATGGGATGAAAGCCGCAGCCCGCGAGCGCGAGGCACAGCGCAGCGATGGCAGCGCGCCGCATCACGCGACGATGTTCACGATGCGATTGGGCACAACGATCACCTTTTTCGGCGCCTTGCCTTCCAGGGCGCGGATCACGGCATCTTCGGCTAAAGCGGCGGCTTCCACCAGCTTGCTATCGGCGTCCTTGGGCATGGTGATCTCGCCGCGGCGCTTGCCATTGACCTGGATGGCCAGGGTCACACTGTCCGATGCCGTCAATGCCGGGTCATGCTTGGGCCAGGGCGTTTCCGCCACCAGTTTGGTGTGGCCCAGTTCCTTCCAGCATTCCTCCGCCAAATGCGGCATCATGGGGGCGCACAGCAGCACGATGGCTTCCAGGGCCTCGCGCCGCGCCGCGCCGTCCGCCTTGTCGGCGCTGCCGACGGCGTTGGCCAGGGTGTAGAGCTGCGCCACCGCGCTGTTGAAGCGCAGATGTTCCAGGTGATCGGTGACGGCCGCGATGGCCTTGTGGGCCGCCTGGCGCAGGGCTGTCGACGCATCGTCGGTCGCGGTGACCGGCGTGCCCGGTGCCGGCAGGCCCTCGCTCTCGGTGCAGAGGCGGTAGATGCGGTTGACGAAACGCCAGCAGCCTTCGGCGCCGGCATTGGTCCATTCGATGTCGCGCTCGGGCGGGGTGTCCGACAGCATGAACCAGCGGATGGTGTCGGCGCCGTAATCGGCGATGATGGTTTCCGGCGCGATCACATTCTTCTTGGACTTGGACATCTTCTCCGAGCCGCCGATGGCGACTTCTGTATCCGTGCCGATCAGGAAGGCCTTGCCGTCGCGCTTTTCGATGTCGTCCGGCGTGACCCATTCACCCGCCGCATTCTTGTAGGTCTCGTGGCAGACCATGCCCTGGGTGAACAAGCCGGCGAAGGGCTCGGGCACCGACACAAGTCCCAGCTTGCACATGGCGCGGGTGAAGTAGCGCGCATAGAGCAGATGCAGGATCGCGTGTTCGATGCCGCCGATATACTGGTCCACCGGCAGCCAGTAATCGGCCGCCGCCTTGTCCACCGGTTCGTCCGCATGGGGATTGGTAAAGCGCGCGAAATACCAGGACGAATCCGCAAAGGTATCCAGCGTGTCGGTGTCGCGCACCGCCGCCTCGCCGCAGCCGGGACAGACGCTGGTCTTCCAGTCGATGTCCGCGTCCAGCGGATTGCCCTTGACGTTGAAGTTGATCTTTTCCGGCAGCAGCACAGGCAGCGCGCTTTCCGGCACCGGCATCACGCCGCAGGTGGGGCAATGGATCATGGGGATCGGGCATCCCCAGGGCCGCTGGCGCGATACCAGCCAGTCGCGCAGGCGGTAATTCACGGTGCGCTGACCGATGCCATCCTTTTCAAGACGCGCGGCGACTTCGGCCTTGCCCTCTTCCACTGTCATGCCGTCCAGGAAGCGCGAGTTCGCCAGCCTGCCGGGACCGGTATAGGCCTCCGCAGCCACGGCGAAGGTCTTGGGATCGGCGTCCGACGGCACCACCACCGGCGTCACCGGCAGATCGTATTTGCGCGCAAAATCCAGGTCGCGCTGGTCATGCGCCGGGCAGCCGAAGATGGCGCCGGTGCCATAGCCCATCAATACGAAGTTCGCCACCATCACCGGCAGCTTCCAGTCCGGATCGAACGGATGCGCAGCGGTCAGGCCGGTGTCACAGCCCTTCTTTTCCGCCTTCTCGATATCGGCTTCGGCGGTGCCGACATGACGGCACTCCTCGATGAAGGCCGCCAGCTTGTCGTCCTTCAGCGCCAGTTCCAGGGCCAGCGGATGTTCCGGCGACAGCGCCACGAAGGACGCACCAAACAGGGTGTCGGGTCTTGTCGTGAAGACATCGAGGCCGGTGCCGTTCGACAATGCGAACTGGAATTTCAGCCCTTCGCTGCGGCCGATCCAGTTGCGCTGCATGGTGCGCACTTTTTCCGGCCAGCGGTCCAGGGTATCCAGACCTTGCAGCAGTTCGTCGGCGAAGTCGGTGATCTTGAAGAACCACTGGCTCAGCTTGCGCCGTTCCACCGGCGCGCCGGAACGCCAGCCCTTGCCGTCGATCACCTGTTCATTGGCCAGCACGGTCATGTCGACCGGGTCCCAGTTCACATCGGCTTCGCTGCGATAGACAAAACCGGCTTCGTAGAATTTCAGGAACAGCTTCTGCTGCTGGTGGTAATAGTCCGGATCGCAGGTGGCGAATTCGCGGCTCCAGTCGATCGACAGTCCCAGCAGCTTCAGCTCGGCCTTCATCGCCGCGA
>JAQGLO010000001.1 GCA_028292825.1 Alphaproteobacteria bacterium
GACGTGATGTCGTAAACCACACGGTTAATCCCCCGCACCTCGTTGATAATCCTGGTCGCGATCAGACCCAGGAACTCATGGGGGAAAGGATAGAAATCGGCGGTCATGCCGTCGGTCGACGTAACGGCGCGGAGCGCGCAGGCCTGGTCGTAGCTGCGGCCGTCGCCCATGACGCCGACCGTCTTGACCGGCAGCAATACGGCGAAGGCCTGCCAAATCGCGTCATAGAGACCGTGGGATCGGATTTCCTCGAGGAAGATCGTGTCGACCTTGCGCAGCAGTTCGAGCTTATCGCGGGTGATGTCGCCGGGGATGCGAATGGCGAGTCCCGGGCCGGGGAAGGGGTGGCGGCCGACGAAACGCTCGGGCAGTCCGAGTTCGCGGCCTAGCACGCGGACCTCGTCCTTGAACAGCTCGCGCAGCGGCTCGACCAGCTTCAGCTTCATGAAGTCCGGCAGGCCGCCGACATTGTGATGGCTCTTGATGGTGACGCTGGGACCGCCCGAGACCGAAACGCTTTCGATCACGTCGGGATACAGCGTGCCCTGCGCGAGAAACTCCGCGCCGCCGACCTTGTGGCTTTCGGCGTCGAACACATCAATGAAGGCAGCGCCGATGATCTTTCGCTTCTGTTCCGGGTCGCTGACGCCCGCCAGCCGGCCCAGGAACATGTCGCGGGCATCGGCATGGATCAGCGGGATGTTGTAGTGGTTGCGGAACAGGTTGACCACTTCATCAGCCTCGCCGCTGCGCATCAGGCCGGTATCAACGAAGATGCAGGTCAGCTGCTCGCCGATGGCTTCATGGATCAGCACCGCGGCGACGGAGGAATCCACGCCGCCCGACAGACCGCAGATCACCTTGGCCGAACCGACCTGTTTCCTGATCTTGTCGATCATGGCGGCGCGGAAAGCGTGCATGTTCCAGTCCGGCGTGATGCCGGCAATATCGAGCACGAAGTTGCGGATCATCTGGGCGCCGCGCGGGGTGTGCGCCACCTCGGGATGGAACTGGATGCCGTACATCCGGCGCTTTTCGTCGGCGATCACCGCGTAAGGCGAATTGTCCGACGTCGCCACCACTTCGAAGCCCGTCGGGATGGCGGTGATCTTGTCGCCATGGTTCATCCAGACCGGCTCGCGGTCGCCGATGGCGCCCAGGCCGGCCAGCAGCGGCGAGTCCTTGGCGATGATGATGTCGGCGCGGCCGAATTCGCGGTGATGGCCGCCTTCGACCTTGCCGCCAAGACGGTGCGCCATTTCCATTTCGCCGTAGCAGATGCCCAGCACCGGAACATCGGCCTCGAACACGGCTTGCGGGGCGCGCGGGGCGCCCTCTTCCATGGCGGACGCGGGGCCGCCCGACAGGATGATGGCCTGCGGCTTCTTCGCCAGCGCCTCGTCCGCCTTGTTGAAGGGCACGATCTCGCAATAGACGCCCGCCTCGCGCACGCGGCGTGCGATCAGCTGGGTGACCTGGCTGCCGAAATCCAGAACCAATACGCTCATGGCTTGGCGAGCACCGGGCGGCTCGTGTCGTCCAGGCTTGCTATGGCCTTCAGCGCGGCGGGCTCAGACGGGTCGATGACCAATGCGGCGTCGTAATAGCTGCGGGCGAATTCGGCCTGGCCGGTCTCGGCATAGATGTCGCCCAGCGCGATATACGAGCCGGGACGGCGCGGATCGGCGACGATGGCCGATTGCGCCAGGCGCAGCGCCAGGTCGGTGTCACCCTTGGTGATGGCGGCGTGGGACTGGGCCAGCAGGGCTTCGACCGTTACCGGCTGCTGGGCGGCGGGTTTCGCCGGCTTGGGCTTGGCGGCCAGCATGGTGGGGGCCGCCAGAAGCGCTGTCAGCAGGACCGGAATCGCGGGGGACTTCATGCGGGCAACATAAGACATTTTCGCGCCAGAGGAATATGCGTCATACGCGGCGCAGCCCCGCAGCATAAAAGCCGTCGGTGCCCGTGGTGGCGGGGCTGGCGCGGAAATCCTGGCCAAGGCCCGGAATGGCGCGGTTTTCGCCCAGATTCACGGGTGCGAAGCCTGGGTTCCGGGTCTGGAAGGCGGCAATGCGGGCCCAGTCCTCGGCCGGCAAGACCGAACAGGTGGCATAGAGCAGCATACCGCCGAGCCGGACCAGCCCTGCCGCCTGGTCCAGCAGCTTGTCCTGGACCGAGGTCAGGTAGGCGATCCGCGCCGGGGTCAGCCGCCAGCGCAGCTCCGGCTGGCGCCGCCAGGTCCCGGTGCCGGTGCAGGGGGCATCCACAAAGACGGCATCGAACTGGCCGGAGGGCTGGCCATGGTCCAGCGGCAAGGTCGTGATGATGGTGGCGCCGGCGCGGGCCGCGCGCTTCTGCAGCTCGAACAGGGCCTCACCACGCACATCGCAGGCGACGATCTCGCCCTGGTTCTGCATGGCGGCGGCGAAGGCAAGGGATTTGCCGCCCGCGCCCGCAGCCAGATCGAGCACCCGCATCCCGGGCCGCACGTCGCACAACGCCGCGGCGATCTGGGCGGCTTCGTCCTGGAATTCAAAGGCGCCGGATTCGAACAGGGCGGATTTGGAAAGGTTGGTGGCATCGCCACCAATGCGGATGCCATGCGGTGCGTAGGGCGTGGATGTGCAGGCGATGCCGTCTGCGGTCAGTGCCGCGATGACGTCATCGCGTGTGGCTTTCAGGGTGTTGACGCGCAGATCGGCCGGCGCGCGCTGCTGGAAGGCCGCCATTTCTTCGTGAAGTCGGTCGCCGAAGGCTTCGGTGAGTTCGCGTTCCAGCCACGCAGGATATTCACCCTGCACCCAGGCCGGCGCGGGCGATTGCGCGGCGGTCAGAGCGATGCGTTCCACGTCGGTCAATGGTGCGGGGCCATAGCCACCAGTGAACAGCGCCTCGATTTCATCGGGCGGCAGCGCCGCGATCATCAGCGCGCGCGGCGTGTCGCTGCCCATTCGGTGCGCCAGCCGCGCCCGGCTGCGTTGCACGGAAAAGACCTGCTCGGCGATAGCACGGCGGTCCTTGGATCCGGCGAAGCGGCGGATGCGGAACCAGCTTTTCAGAAAGCGGTCCGTGGGCTGAGCGGTCTTGTCCAGCCCCTCCAGGATCTCGATAGCCATCTGCAGGCGGGCGCCGGGTGTCATTTATAAGCAATATCAGGTGGTTGGAAGGAAAACACTTGTTCAGACATGCTCTTATAGAGTGTGCGCCTGCCCTTTGCCGAGTTTTCGATGCCCCGTATCACGCCCGCTCTGACCTTTGCCCTGTTCGCGGGACTGGCCGCATTCGCGGTGGCGGCATTCTCACCGGGTGTTCTGAATGACGGCGACACCTATTGGCACATCCGCGCCGGTGAATGGATGCTGGCACATGGCGCGGTGCTGCGCACTGATCCCTTTTCCTACACCGCCGCCGGCGCGCCTTGGCACACCCAGGAATGGCTGGCAGAGGTTTTGCTGGCACTGAGTTGGCGCGGCGGCTGGGCCGGCGTGCACCTGATGATCGCCACGGCGGCTGCGCTCACAGCGGGCGTGGTGGGCTATTGCGTGCGCCGTCGCGTCGCGTTGGTTCCAGCGCTGCTGGCGACGGTGTTGGGGCTAGCTTGCGCGACTGGCAGCCTGCTAGCGCGGCCGCACATTTTGTCGCTGCTGCTGCTGGCGATGTGGACAACGGGGCTGGTGACGGCGCGCGAGAAGAACAGCGCGCCGTCCTGGTGGCTGATCCCGCTGATGCTGACATGGGCCAACCTGCATGGCAGCTTTGCCTTTGGACTGGCCCTGGCCGTAGCGCTGATGGTCGAGGCGGTTGTGGAATCCCCAAAACGGGCAAAACCCGCAATCGGCTGGAGCTTGTTTCTGGCTGTCGCCATAGCATCGGCGCTGCTGACGCCCTTCGGTATCGCGGGACTGCTGTTTCCGTTCAGGCTGTTGGCCATGACGGGACTGGGCAATATCGGGGAATGGCAGGCCAGCGATTTCAGCCATGTTTCGCCGTTCGCCATTGCACTGCTGGCCAGCCTGTTCGTGTTCGGCAGTGGAAAAATCAGGATCCCGATGTTCCGACTGCTGCTTCTGGTCGGACTGGCCTGGCTGGCGCTGAACCATGGTCGTCACCAGATGCTGCTGGGCGTGGTTGCGCCGCTGTTGCTGGCGCCATCGCTTGGCCGGGTGTGGCCGGCGCCGGGCGAACCCGGCAAGCCGCTATTCGCCGCGCTGGCGCTGACGGGTTTCTCGGCGCTGATCGCGCTGCGCGCGGCACTGCCGGTCGTGCGGGGCAACGATCCGGTGAGCCCGGCAACGGCACTGGCGCATGTGCCGCTCTTTGTACGCGCAACGCCGGTGCTGAACGATTACAGCTTCGGTGGCTATCTGATCTGGAACGGCGTCAAACCCTTCATAGACGGTCGCGCCGACCTCTATGGCGATATCTTCCTGGGCAACTATGACGCTATCACAGCGCCCGATAAGGACGCACTGGCGGCGACGCTGGCCTTTTACCATGTGCGCTGGACGATATTTGGCGCGGGCGCGCCGGTGGTGAAACTGCTGGACGCCACCCCGGGCTGGCACCGCTTCTATGCCGACAAGCTTGCAGTGGTGCACGTCCACGATTAGCGTTCACGCATGACTGAAAATGATATCAGTGGCCGGGTGCGGCTGCGCGAACTGAAGACGCTTTCCGACAATCACTACACACTGCGCCGCGCGGAATTCGACTTTCAGCGTAGCGATGGAAGATGGCAGGAAAGCCAGCTTCGCGAATCTTACGACATGGGTGATGGCGCCGCCATTCTATTGCTGGACCGGACACAGAACACGGTGCTGCTGATCAAACAGTTCCGCTGGCCCTCGTTTGAGCGGGGCTATCATGAACTTCTGGTCGAAGTCGTGGCAGGAAAGCTGGATGGGGACACCCCGGAGACCTGTGTGCGCCGCGAGGCCATGGAGGAAGCGGGTGTCACCATCGGCAAGGCTGAATTGGTGACCTGGTGCTTCCCGAGCCCAGGGGCCGTGACAGAACGCATGTCGTTGTTTATCGGCGAATATGACACCGCTGCGCCGCGCGCCAAAGGTGGTGGTCACGAAGATGAAGGCGAAGACATTGAAGCGCTGGAAATGTCGCTGGACGCGGCACTTGCAATGGTAGCTCGCGGCGAAATCGTCGACATGAAGACCATCCTGCTGCTGCAGGCGGCAAAGCTGCGGTGACGCTCATTCCCCGCCGGGATGATAGTTCGGCGCTTCGCGGGTTACCGTCACATCATGCACATGGCTTTCGCGCAGGCCCGCGCCGGTAATGCGCACGAACTGCGCCTTCGCGTGGAAGTCCGCGATGGTGGCGCAGCCGGTATAGCCCATGGCGGCGCGCAGGCCGCCGATGATCTGGTGCACCACGCTGCTGACGGGCCCCTTGTAAGCGACCTGGCCCTCGACGCCTTCGGGCACCAGCTTCAGCGCATCGCGCACTTCCTGCTGGAAATACCGGTCCGCCGAGCCGCGCGCCATGGCGCCAACGCTGCCCATGCCGCGATAGCCCTTGTAGGAACGGCCCTGGTAAAGAAACACTTCGCCGGGGCTTTCCTCGGTGCCCGCGAGCAGGGAGCCAACCATGGCGACCGATGCGCCGGCGGCCAGCGCCTTGGCCAGGTCGCCGGAATATTTGATGCCGCCATCGCCGATCACCGGCACGCCCGCGTCGCGCGCCACGCTGACGGCATCCATGATCGCGGTCAGCTGCGGCACGCCCACGCCCGCCACGATGCGGGTGGTGCAGATCGAGCCGGGACCAATGCCCACTTTCACGGCATCGGCGCCGGCGTCGATCAGCGCGCGCGCGCCCTCCGCGGTCGCGACATTGCCGCCGGCCACCTGGACATAATTGCTGTGCTTCTTGATGCGGGTGATGGCATCCAGGACGCCGCGCGAATGGCCGTGCGCGGTGTCCACCATGATGACGTCGCATTCCGCCTCAATCAGCGCCATGGCGCGGGCGTAACCGTCTTCGCCCACGCCGGTGGCGGCGGCGACGCGCAGGCGGCCGCGCTCGTCCTTGCAGGCGTTGGGATACTTCTGCGCCTTCTCGATATCCTTGACCGTGATCAGGCCTACGCAGCGATAGGCGTCGTCCACCACGATGATCTTCTCGATGCGGTGCTGGTGCAGCAGCCGCTTGGCCTCGTCGGGCTTCACGCCCTCGCGCACGGTGATGAGCTTGTCCTTGGTCATCAGCTCCGACACCTTCTGGCGCGGATCGGCGGCGAAGCGCACATCGCGGTTGGTGAGGATGCCCACCAGCTTGCCGGCGCCCTTCGCGTCCAGGCCTTCGGTGACAGGCACGCCGGAAATGCGATGGCGTTCCATCAGGGCCAGGGCTTCGGCCAGGGTGGCATCGGGGGTGATGGTGACGGGATTTACCACCATGCCGCTTTCATAGCGCTTCACCCGGCGCACATGCTCGGCCTGTTCTTCGATACCGAGATTCTTGTGGATCACGCCCATGCCGCCGGCCTGGGCCATGGCGATGGCGAGGCCGGCTTCGGTGACGGTATCCATGGCGGCAGACACCAACGGGATGCCCAGTTCGATGGTCTTGGTCAGCCTGGTGCGGGTATCGACCTGACCGGGCAGGACTTCCGAGGCGCCAGGCACCAGCAGGACATCGTCGAAGGTAAGGGCTTCGCGGATGGTCGGGCTGGTCATATCGGGGGGCGCTCCGTCATGGGAAGCGCCGAGCCTGTATCAGCCACCCCGGCCCGGCGCAAGGCCCGCAATT
>JAQGLO010000014.1 GCA_028292825.1 Alphaproteobacteria bacterium
GCGGATTTCGATTATGACCACAAGCTGACACGCCGCACCTTCCCGACCCTGAAAAGTTATAGCGGCGCGACCGGCCAGGACCGTCATAGCATCATGGTCGATTATGATGTGTTCCAGCGCGTGCCCAGGCCCGACGACAGCGATCCGCAGCGCCTCTACAATCCCGAGGACATGGATTTCCGGCTGAAGCCGAAATCCGCGGCCATCGACGCAGGCATGGTGCTGGACACCATCAATGACGGCTATGCGGGGCGCGCGCCCGACCTGGGCGCTTTCGAGTTTGGTGCCCCGCTGCCCGAGTACGGGCCGCGCGCCTGGCCCGCAGGCCCGGTGGCGGTGGACAAGATGGCATACCGGTCCTGGACAGGGCCGGCGCGAAAGGGCGCCTCGCTGCTGTCGCGGTGAGGGGCCAACATATTCCGGAAGGCACCCCCTGTTGTTCCGGATTGCTAAGGCGGTGATCGCTCCCCGAAAGGGCGCGGTTGCCGCCCGCGGCATGGACAAGGAGAGACGAGATGAGATTGCTGGCTGCTGCTGCTTTTGTACTGGGACTGGCGGGTATCGCCTGGGCGGCGGAGCCGTCCTGCTGCACCATACCGGGCAAGGATTTTCCCAAGGTGGGCGGCAATTACGGCAACCAGAATTATTCCTCCCTGGGCCAGATCACCAAGGCCAATGTGAAGTCGCTGGGCGGCGCCTGGCATGTGCATCTGGAAGGCGGCTCCAAGGCGTTTGAACAGGAAGCCAGCGTCATTGTCGAAAAGGGCGTCATCTATATCGAGACCAGCCAGGGCAATGTCTTCGCCGTCAACGGCAAGACCGGCGAGATCCTCTGGACCTACAAGACCGATTTCGGGCCGCTGCTGCATCGCGGCGTGGCGGTGGGCGCCGGGCGCGTCTATGCCACCTTCGCGCAAAACTATGTCGCGGCACTGGACCAGAAGACCGGCAAGATGATCTGGCAGAAGCAGATCGCGGATGACGGCGGCCCCGGCCGCGCCCAGGGCTCGTTCAAGACCGCGGTGGTCTATTATGACGGCATGATCTATTTCGGCAGCGCCGATGCCGGGCGCGGCGTCGCCCATGCGCTGGATGCCGCCACCGGCGATGTGGTGTGGCGCTTCTACGGCACGCCGGGCAGTGGCGAATTCGGCAACGACACCTGGGAAGGCGACAGCTGGAAGCGCGGCGGCGGCTCACCCTGGATGCATCCGGCGGTGGACCCCGAGTTGGGTCTTCTCTACTGGACCTTCGGCAATGCCCGCAATGCCCAGAGCATGGCGGTGGACGGCTCCATGCGCGGCGGGCAAAACCTGTTCGCCAATTCCATCGTCGCCATCAATGCCAAGACCGGCAAGCGCGCCTGGCACTTCCAGTCGGTGCATCACGACATCTGGGACATGGACGGCGTCATGGCGCCGGTGCTGGCCGACCTGCCGGTCAAGGGCAAGACCCGCAAGATCATCATCTATGGCAGCAAGACCGGCATGTTCTATGTCTTTGACCGCGCCACGGGCGAGCCGATCACGCCCATCGTGGAAACCCCGGTGCCGCAGCAGCCGTTGCAGAAGACCTGGCCCACCCAGCCCGTCGTGCAGGGCGATGCGCTGCTGCCTCTGTGCGTCAGCGACAAGAGCGGCCCGGACCAGGTGCCGCCCAACTACCAGTATGGCTGCCTGTTCACGCCGCACCTGGACTTCCCCGTGGTGCAGGCCCCGGGCACCGGCGGCGGCATGGACTGGAGCGCCATCAGCTACAGCCCCAAGACCAGGCTGATCTATGTCGGCATCGAACTCGTCAATGTCGCGCATGTCCAGCATGACACCGGGCTCGGCGTCAGCGTCTCCACCGGCTTCCGTCCGCTGGGCGAAAAGCGCAGCGGCAAGATCGTGGCCTTCAATCCCGCCACCCACAAGATCGCCTGGCAGCGCGACAATATCTGGGGCCTCAGCCACGGCAACGGCTTCCTGGGCACCGCCAGCGGCATCATGTTCGTGGGCCAGCAGGACGGCACCCTGCTGGCGCTGGACATGGCCGACGGCAAGGAGCTGTGGCGCACCCAGACCGGATCGGGTGTGCATTCCAGTCCCGCCACCTATGAGATCGACGGCCAGCAATATGTCGCCGTGCTCGCGGGCGGGGCGCGCGTGCCCTACAGCTCGCCGCAGGGCGATGACCTGTGGGGTTACAAGCTGGGCGGCACCGTGCCGCCGGTGCCCGCGCCGCCGCCGCCCTCCAGCCGCCAGCCCATCATCGCGCCGCCGGTGGAAGGCGGGGCGGTCAACAACATCGTGCAGGTCGCGCGCATGTGGGTGAACAACCAGGTGGAAGGCGCCGAGTCCAACCAGCAGAACGCCATGGCGCCGCAAAGCCTCAGCGTCCCGGTGGGCACCACCGTCACCTTCACCAACCCGGCCGGCAACAGCCAGCCGCATTGCGTGACCCAGTTCTATGAAAGGCTGTTCGCCTCGCCGCCGCTGAAGCCGGGTGAATCGTTCAAATACACCTTCACCAGGCCGGGTGAGTATTACTACAATGACTGCACCTCGCCGCCGACCACGGGCCGGGTGATCGTGTACAGCGGTCCCGCACATCCCGCGACGCTGCTGCCGGTATCGCCGCAACCGGCGACCACGCAAAAGCCTGTGAAGGCGGCCTCGGCGGCCGCGGCCAGCCCGATGCAGCTGCCGCCAGGGCCGAACCATGACTATGTGCAAAAGGCCTGCTCGCAGTGTCACGACATCGCCCGCGTCGCGGGCCAGCGCCACAGCCGCGAGGACTGGGTGCGCGTCATCGACCAGATGCGCGCCAATGGCATGGTGATGGATGACAGCCAGCGCAAAATGACGGCAGACTATCTCGCCACCGCACTGGGACAATGACCATGAAGATTGCCGCGATTGCACTTTTGTTGTTGGCAGTGCCGGCGCTGGCACAAACGCCCGCGCCGCAGCCTACGCCCATGACGCTGTCCAGCACATCCTTCACCGATGGCGGGGTCATTCCCGACAAATATTCGATGCTGGCCACGGCGCCGGTATCGCCTGCCTTCAGCTGGGCCAATGCCCCCGCCGCCACGGCAAGCTTCACGATCATCCTGCATGACGTGGACAGCCTGCCGCGCAAGGGATTTCCCGACAACCTGCACTGGCTGATCTTCAACATACCGGCCACGGTTACGGCGCTGGCGGAAGGCGTGGCGGCGGATCCGCAGCTGCCGGACGGCGCCATCCAGGGCCTGAACGGCAGCCGCAAGGTCGGTTACCTGCCGCTGGGCGCGCGTATCGTCTATCACCATTATGTCGCCGAGCTGTTCGCGCTGGATACCAGGCTGACCCTGGGCCCCGACGCCACCCGCGCCGATGTGCTGGCCGCGATGGACGGTCACGTCATCGCCAAGACCGCTTATGAGGGCCGCTTTCACCGCTGAAGCAGGCGCACCGGCCGCAAGAATGACACCATGAAGGCCATTTTTTGCGCGTTGCTGTTGATGACCGGTGTTGCCGCTGCCCAGCCGCGCCTTGCGCCGGCGCCGGTGGTGGACACGGTGCGCCTGTACGTCCTGGACTGCGGCACCCTGATCTACAACCGCCCTGAATCCTATGGCCTGGCGCGCGAAGAGGTCGCCGACACCAACATGTCGGTGCCCTGTTTCCTGGTGGTGCATCCCAAGGGCATCCTGTTGTTCGACACCGGGCTCTCCGACAGGCTGGTGGGGCGGCCGGTCTATGAAAATGTGCGCGGCGGTTACGGCCAGCTCAAGCTCAACACCCTGCGTGGCCAGTTGGCCGATATCGGTGTGACGCCGGAACGGATCACCTATCTGGCGCTGTCGCATTCCCATTATGACCATGTCGGCAATGCGAACGACTATGCCGGCAGCACCTGGCTGGCGCGCAAGGCGGAAAAGGACTTCATGTTCGCCGGTTCGCCGCGCGATGTCGCCGATTATGCGGCGCTGGCCAATGCCCGCACCCAGTTTGTCAGCGGCGACCATGACGTGTTCGGCGACGGCAGCGTGATCCTGAAATCCACGCCAGGCCACACGCCCGGCCACCAGTCGCTGTATGTGAAGCTGGCGCATGCCGGCGGCGTGGTGATCACCGGCGATCTTTATCACTATCCCGAAGAGCGCACGCTGAACCGCATGCCGCCGCGAGAACTGAAGACCGGGACGCCCGCTTCGCGCGCCGCCATCGAGACATTCCTGCAGGGCAGCCATTCCCAATTGTGGATCGGTCATTCCACCGCCTTCTTCCGCGACGCCCGAAAATCCCCCGCCTGGTACGACTAGTGAGGAGAACGCCATGCTGAAGCGCAGAAGTTTCCTGAGCCTTGCCGCCGCGTCGCCGGCTGCGCTTTCGGTGCCCGCCCGCGCCCAGGAGCGCGCCGGCTCCAACGCAGCGCTGCCGGATTGGCGCACTATCCGCACGCGCACCGCACCCAAGGCCGAGATTCTCTACAAGACGCCCCATGGCAAGCCGAACGGTTTCGCGCTGACCTCAAGGCCGGAGGAAATCTGGATCACCGACCAGGCGGTGGGTAGCTGGGTTTCGCTGGTCCGGATCAAGGATGGTTCGGTGATCCGCGAATTCCAGACCGACACGACCGGCCCCAGCGGCGCGGTGGCCGACGAGGACGACCGTGTGCTGTGGATCAGCTCGACCCACAACAGCCTGATCGTCAAGGTGGATGCCATGACCGGCAAGACCCTGGCCAAGTACGACACGCCGGGCGCCGGCCGGAAATACTTCAAGCGGGGCGACCCGAAGGGGCGCGAGTCCCGGCTGCTGATCGCCTATCCCGGTCTGGCGCGTCCCTCCGGCGGGCTGGACGACCCGCCCCGGTTGCCGGGGTTGGGAGGCGGCCAGTTTCCCGCCAACACCCAGGAATGGCTGACCGGGCGCACCGGCGCCGAAGGCATCCTGCTGAAGGGCGACACGCTGATTTATTCCTGCACCGCCTGCCGGTCCATTTTCGCAGTCGACAAGAACAGCTGGGACGTCCAGTCGGTGTGGCCGACGCCGGGCAACCGGCCCCACGGCATGAGCTGGGACGATGCGGACAAGACCAGCTTCTGGAACTGCGACGCCAACCTGAACGCCTTTTACCGTTATGACCTGGCGACGGGCGTGATCCAGGAAAAGGTCCAGCTGCCGGACGATCCCTTCACCGTCTGCCATGGCACCAAGCGGGTTGGGGATTACATGTATTTCTGCGACGATACGGGCTGGATGTGCCGGGTAAAGTGGGCCTGAGGTCGCCGGGGCGCGGATCGCATTTTTTCGTAGTGGATTTGACTTATATATACGTCCTAGCAACGGGAGCCTGAAAAAGGCCCTGAAAAAACAAGGGGGCAGACCGGAAAACCGGCCCAGACCCCCAAAACAGGGAAAACGCTGGGGAGCATGGCCGAACAACCGATCGACGAGTGGTTCATGCATGATGTCTTGCCGCTGGAGCCGATGCTGACGCGGTTCCTGCAGCGCAACTGGCGCAACGAAGCGGAGATCGCCGATCTGCGCCAGGAGTCCTATGCGCGTGTCTATGAAGCGGCGCAGCGGGAGCGTCCGCTGCAGGTCAAGCCGTTCCTGTTCCAGATCGCCCGCAACCTGATGATCGACCGGCTGCGCAAGCAAAGCGTGGTGTCGCTGGAAACCATGGCGGATTTCGACTGGCTGAACGTCTCAGATGACAAGCCTTCGTCCGAAGCCTATGTCGCTGCCCGCCAGGAATTGCGGCTGCTGCAGGCCGCGCTTGACGACCTGCCGCCGCGCTGCCGGCAGGTGGTGTTGATGCGCAAGATCGAAGGCCTGTCGCAGAAGGAAGTTGCCAGGCAGATGGGCGTGACGACCGAAACAGTGGAAAACCAGGTGGCCAAGGGCATGCGGCTGCTGGCCCAGGCGCTGGGCGGCCGCCGTGGTGCGGTGACCGCCGAAGCCAGGCGCTACAATTTCTTCAAGAAGCCGCGCGATGTCCGCTGAGGAGACCGAACAGCTGGCCGCCCAATGGCTGGCGCGCGAGGACCGCGGGCTGAGCGCCGAGGAAGCCCTGGCGCTGGAGGCCTGGCTGGCGCAAGCAACCCTCAACCGTGTCGCCTGGCTGCGCCTCAAGGCCGGCTGGACGCGCGCCGAACGGCTGGCGGCACTGCGCGGCGCGGCGCCGGCCCCGGAGGTGCGCAAAGGTTTGCGTTCGCGCCTGCTGCTGGCCATCGCGGCCTGCCTTGCGCTGATGGTCGGCGGCGGCGCGCTGCTGGCCTGGAAGCTCGCGGCGAAAGAGCAGGTCTTCGCCACCGGTGTCGGCGGCATGCAGGCCGTTCGGCTGGCCGATGGTTCGCGCATGGAGCTCAACACCAATACCCGCGTCCATGCCGATGTGACGGCAGCGCGCCGCACCGTGACCCTGGAGTCCGGCGAGGCCTATTTCGACGTGGTGCATGACGCCAGGCACCCTTTCACGGTCTATGCCGGCAACCGGCGCATCACCGATCTGGGCACCAAATTCTCCGTCTATCGCAATGCGGACGATGTGCGCGTGCTGGTGCGCGAGGGCCGGGTGCGCGTGGATATCCTCGACAAGCCGGAAGTGGATGCGCCGGTGGTAGCCGAAGCCGGCCATGCCGTGATCGCCAAGGGGGGCGAGACGCTGGTGATGGCCAAGCCCGATATCGCCAATGACCTCAGCTGGCGCAGCGGCATGCTGGTGTTCAGCCAGCAGCCGCTTGGCGAGGCGGCGGAGCAGTTCAACCGCTACAACAGCAGGAAGATCGTGGTGGAAGGGGAGGCGCGCAAGATCCGCATCGGCGGCAGCTTCAAGGCGGACAATGTGGATGTGTTCGTGCTGCTGTTGCACCAGGGCTTCGGGCTTTCGGTCAACGACCAGGGAAAGAGGATCACGGTCTCGCGCTAGGAAAGACCGCCCAAGTTTACTGCCCGCAAACAGATAACAAAAGAGATCGGGGGGGCACAGTGACGCGAATACAGACCCCGAAAATCATGCTTTTCGGTGCGGTGAGCATGCTTGCCTTGTCTGCCGCCATGGCGCAGGCCTCGCCCCTGGTCACCATTCCCGCCGAAAACCTGCGCGCTGCGCTGGACGATTACATCAGGCAGTCGGGAGTCCAGCTGATCTACAATGCCGACGACGTGGCGGGGCTCACCGGCAACGCCGTGCATGACCGCGCCGACGAGGCGCTGTCCCGGCTGCTGGACGGCACCGGCCTGGTCGCCAATCGCGACGCATCCGGCGCGGTTGTCATCTCCCATCCGGCCGAACGCCGCGTCGAGGCCGAACCGCCCATCGCCGAGACGATTGTGGTGACGGGCTCGCGCATCCGCGGCGTTGCCGGTACCTCCACCCCCGTGCTGACCATCACGGACGACATGTTGCTGTCCACCACGCCCGGCGGCATCCCGGAAGCCCTGGACAAGCTGCCGGTGTTCATGGGCGGCTCCACGCCCAACAATGTGAGCGGCGGCGCCAATGGGCGCGGCTTCAATACGCCGGGCTATTTTCTCAACCTGCGCAACCTGGGTGCTGTCCGCACACTGATCCTGCAGGACGGTCATCGCGTGCCGGGGACCTTCTACGACACCACCGTGGATACCGACATGCTGCCGCAAATGTTGATGAGCCGCGTGGAAGTGGTGACGGGCGGCGCCAGCGCCGTCTATGGCTCTGACGCGGTGACGGGCGTGGTCAATTTCATCCTGGACAAGAAGTTCGCCGGCTTTCGCAGCGTGGCGCAGGCCGGCGTCTCGAGCTATGGCGATGCGCGCTCGCTGCGATTGGGCGTGGCCGGCGGCATGGCGGTGGGCACGCAGGGCCACCTGATCTGGAGCCTGGAATACCGCCTGCGCGATGCGCTGCCCGATGCGGCGGCGCGGCCGCTGGGCAATCTGGGCAGCTCCATCGTGGGGGCGGGGACGGCGGCCAGCCCCTACATGCTGGTCACCGGCATTCGCCAGAGCAATACCGCGCCGGGCGGGCTGATCGTGTCCGGTCCCGGCAAGGGGCTTCAGTTCCTCAATGACGGCAGCCTTGCGCCTTTCAATCCCGGAACCCCCACCGCCACCACGAACTTTGCCATCGGCGGCGACGGCGGGATCGGTCATAACGAGTATCTGCTGCCGGCCTTCAGCACCGCCCAGGCCTTTGCGCATTACGACCATGATTTCGGCGCCGTCACCGGCCACATCGAGGCGCGCTATGCGCAGGCCCGCACCTACGAAGCCGGGCAGAGTTTCGCCAACGTCAACGGTTCTGGCATCTCCACCAACGGTGCTGGCGCGCAATTTCCCATTACCATCTACAGCGGCAACGCCTTTCTCACGGCGGCGCAGCAGGCATTCCTGTTTCCGGCGGGCGGTGCCGCCAGCTTCCAGATGAACCGGATGGACAATGACCTGATGAGCCGGCTGTCGCTGGACCAGCATACCGGTGCGCTGTCGGTGGGGGCAGGGCTGGACGGCACGCTGTTCCAGGACTCCGCCTGGGACGCCAACTATACCCATGGCGAGAGCCGCACCCAGCTCACCACCCGCAACAATGTCAGCACCTCCCGCTTCTATGCGGCGCTGGATGCGGTGCGCGACGCCAGCGGCAACATCGTCTGCAACGTCACCCTCACCAACCCGGGTGCCTTTCCCGGCTGTGTGCCGCTGAACCTGTTCGGCCAGAGCGCCACGGTGGTGAACGGATCGAATGCGTCCCAGGCGGCGATGGATTATGTCAGCAGCACCACCTATTGGGTGGCGCATAACGGGCTGGACGATTTCAGCGCCGATATCACCGGCACGGCGTTCCAGGGCCCGGCGGGGCCGATAAAGGTGGCGGTGGCGGTGGAATACCGCCTTGCCAGCCTCGACGTCACCACGACCACGCCCGACAACAGCTTCGATCCCCGGTATCTGCGCCTGGCGCCACCCGGCACCTTCGCCGCCACCGCCTCGTCGCCGCTGGGCACCTTTCCGCCCGCCAATCTGGCGAACTTCAAGGAGGTGCAGTCCAGTGCGCGGGGATCAGAGAATGTCAGCGAAGCCAATCTTGAACTCGACGCGCCCCTGCTGCGGGATATTCCCTGGATAGCGCTGCTGTCGGTCAATGCCGCGGCCCGCTACACCCAGTACAATGTCGGCGGCATCGATCCCGCCGCCGGCCTGCCGGTGAAGGCCAGCTTTGCCGCCAGCACCTGGAAGCTGGGTGCGGAATGGCAGGTGGATGACGCCATCAAGCTGCGCCTTGCCCGTTCGCGCGACATTCGCGCCCCGACCTTGTGGGACCTGTTCCAGGGGCCGGTGACCACCGCATCGGGCATCCAGGATTCGCTCACCGGCAGTTCCGGCTCCGCCAATACCCGTGCCATCGGCAATCCAGGACTGAAGCCCGAGGTGGCGCGCAATACCACCGCAGGCATCATCTATACGCCCGGCTGGCTGCCTGACCTGCGCGTCAGCATGGATTATTTCCACATCGCCATCGACCGCGAGATCGCCGTCGTCAGCGGCAACAGCGCGGTGGCGCAGTCGCTGTGCCTGGCGTCGGACGGCTCATCGCCCTATTGCGGGCTGATCCAGCGGCCGATTTCCTACAACAGCACCTCGCCGCTGAACTTCCCCACCCTGATCTTTGCCCAAACGCAGAACTTCCAGCGCCAATGGACCGAAGGGCTGGATTTCCAGATCGATTACCAGACCGAACTTGGCGGCTGGAGCGGCCTGGAAGGCCTTCTGAATTTGCGGCTGTTGTGGACGCACACCGCCTTCCTCAAGACCATGGGCCTGCCTGGCTCGGTTGTCACCGATGTGGCCGGCTCCGCCAATGCGCCGGGCGCCGCGCTGCCGTCCGAGAAGGGCGCGCTGGTGGTACGCTATGCCGGCAGCGCCTGGTCGTTTGATGTGATGGAGCGTTATTACGGCGCCATCCGCCAGAATCCGAATCCCACGCTGGTATACGCCGCCAGCACAGGGGATTTGCCGGCCTGGCTCCAGACGGACGCCAATGTCGCCTACACATTTGGTCAGGCCAGTATGTTTTTGAACGTCTCCAATCTGCTGGACGCCAGGCCGGACATCTACCAGGTGCCGGGCTTTACCGGCAGTCCAGGCATGAACTATCCGGCCGTACCCTATGAAGACATTGTCGGGCGGAGTTTCACCCTGGGCGTGAAGCTGCGTCTGGAGTGACGCAAAAAAGTTATAGGGGGGATGCCGACCCCACCCGTCTCAGTAACCAGTCATAAAAAAATCTGGGGGACGGATAATGCACTGCAACAAAACCATCAGGACGATTCTGGCCGGCACGGTAAGCGTGCTTGCCTTGGCCACCGCCGCTTTCGCGCAGGAGGCCAGCACCGAATCCGTTACCGTCACCGGTTCGCGCATCGCCAACGGCGCCGCCATGCCGACGCCCGTGACCGTGGTCTCGCTTGACCAGTTGAATGCGCAAACGCCGACCAGCATTCCCGAAGCGCTGGCCCAGCTGCCGATGTTCGCCCCGACCCTGGGCACCACTTCGCATACCGAACCCAACGGCCGCGGTTTCGGCACCCCCACCAACAACCTGAACCTGCACGGTCTGGGCGCGATCCGCACCCTGATCCTGATGGACGGCAACCGCGTGCCGGGCACCTTCTACGACACCACCGTCAACGTTGACATGCTGCCGCAGATGCTGGTCCAGCGTGTGGACGTGGTGACGGGCGGCGCTTCGGCGGTTTACGGCTCCGACGCAGTCGCCGGCGTGGTGAACTATGTCCTCGACCACAACTTCAACGGCTTCAAGGGTCAGGTGCAGGGCGGCATTTCCACCTATGGCGACGCCGCCACCGCCCGCATCGGCTTCGCGGCGGGCACCAATCTGCTCCACGACAAGGGCCATCTGGAAGTGAGCGCGGAATATTTCAGCCGCGACTCCATTCCGGACGCGACGGCGCGCCCCTATGGCGACCCGGCACACAGCTGCCAGACGACCGGCTCCTCCACCTCGTCGACAAATCCGCAGGTGCTGTCCTGCAACATCCGGTCGGGCAACACGTCATCCAACGGCCTGATCGCCAGCGGGGCGCTGAAGGGCATGCAGTTCTCGGCGGACGGCAAGAGCATCATCGCCTTCAATCCGGGCACCCTGACAGGCACCGGCAATGCCAATATCGGCGGCGATGGCGGCGTGACGCACAACCAGACGCTCATCTCGACGGACCATAACGGCCAGGCCTATGGACGATTCGACTACGAGCTCACCCGCGATCTGAGCTTCTATGCCGATGCGCGCTACGGGGCGGCCTATACCTCGGGCGCAAGCCAGAACTTCTCCAGCACCGATGCGGGCTATCCGATCTATCTCTACAGCGGCAACGCGTATCTGACCCCGGCCGAGCAGGCGGCGCTTTTCCCGGCCGGCGCTGCCTCTCCGGGTGTCGACATCGCGCGCTTCAACAACGATCTGGGACGCCAGCTCAACGTCAAGCAGGCGACCAACACCGAAGCGGTGTCCGCGGGCCTCAAGGGCAAGACCTTCGGCGATTTCGCGTGGGATCTTCACTACACCCATGGCCAGAACGCCGTGACCCTGACCACGGTCAACAACACCAATGTCAGCCGGTTCTATGCCGCGCTTGACGCCGTGGTCGATCCCGCGACGGGCAACACCGTCTGCCGTTCGAGCATCGCGACGCCGGGCGCCTTCCCGGGCTGCCAGCCGCTCAATCTCCTCGGGTCGGGCAATTCGTCCGCGGCCGCCCAGAGCTATATTTTCGGCAACACGTCCTGGCAGGCCAAGAACAAGATGGACGATTTCGGCGCCAACCTGACCGGAACGCTGTTCGAAGGCTGGGCGGGCCCGATCAAGACCGCTGTCGGCTTCGAATATCGCCGCCAGTCCCTCAAGGTGACGACCTCCGAGCCCAACGGCGTCGCCTTCAATCCGCAGAATCTGCGGCTTGGCGCGGCCGGAAATTCGGCGAGCACGTCTTACCCGGCCTCCAATCTCGCCTGGTTCAAGGAAGTCCAGTCGGGCGCCAAGGGCGCGGAAGACATCACCGAGGGTGATATCGAGCTGGAAATCCCGCTGCTCAAGGACTTGCCGTTCGCCCAGCTGGTCACGTTGAACGGCGCCTATCGCTACACGCAATATTCGACCACGGGCGCCGCCATCGCCGGACCCGTGTCGTCGTCCTTCTCGGCCAACACCTACAAGGTCGGCCTGGAATGGTCGGTGGTCGACGATCTGCGCATCCGCGCCTCGACATCGCGCGACATGCGTGCACCGACGCTGTGGGACCTCTATCAGCAGCAGGTGATCACCAGTTCGGGCATCACCGACAGCCTCTACACCGACACGGCCGCGCCCGCAGGCGCCAACACCGTGGGTACCAACCAGAACGGTCCCGTCAACACCGTCGGCGGCGGCAATCCCAACCTCAAGCCCGAAACGTCCATCTACAATACGCTGGGCGTGGTTGTTACACCGACCTTCATTCCGGGTCTGACGGCGTCGGTCGACTATTACCATGTGAAGATCGGCAACGCGATCGGCGCGATCGGTGGCAACAGCACGGCGGCCTACAATCTCTGCCTGGAATCGCACCTGACATCGCCCTATTGCGCGCTTATCCAGCGGCCGCTGGGGTATCTCAACAATACGCCCGCCAACTTCCCGACCCAGATCATCAGCCTGAATCAGAATGTCTCGATGAACTCCCGCGGCGGCTTTGACACGGAAATCGAGTATGTGAGCGATCTGAGCACCTGGACCGGCGCGAACGGCTTCATGAATTTGCGCCTGTTCTGGAATCATCAGGAAGTCGCCGGCTCCATCAGCGTGGCGGGCGTGCCTGGCGCGCAGTATTCCAACGCCGTCAATACCTCCGGTACGCCCAGGGACCGGGCCAATCTCAGCGTCGGATATGCCTATGAAGGGTTCAGCGCGACCGTCACCGAGCAGTTTATCGCCCAGCAAAACTGGTTCGGCACCACGAACCCGCCGACCACCCGGTTTGTCACGGACGGGCCGATCCCGGCCTATTGGCTGACCGGTCTCGCCATGACCTATGACTTCAAGGTCGAGGAGCAGCCGATCACCGGCTTCCTCAACATCAACAACCTGTTCAACAACAACGGGCCCATCGTCGGCGGCTTCAACGGCAGCCCCGGCATGCTCTACCCGACGCCGACCTATGCGGACATCATCGGCCGCTACTTCACGGTCGGCATCCGCTTCAAGATGTAAAATCCATTCCGTCTCCCTTGCCCCGGTCGCCAGCCACATGGTGGCCGGGGTTTCTTTCTTCAGGCAGGAGGACATGTGAAAAAGACCGTCTTGGCCGCCGCGCTGGCGCTTTGTCCGCTGCCGGCCTTCGCCACCGAACTCTATTTCGGCGCCGACCTGTCCTATGCCGGCCAGATGCTGGACTGCAAGGCGGTCTATCGCGACAATGAAGCGCCCGCCGACATCTTCACCATCTTCAAGAACCATGGCGCCAACCTGATCCGGGTGCGCATCTGGACGGATGGCAACAAGGGCCCCTATAGCAACCTGCCCGATGTCATCCGCGTCATCCGCGCCGCCCGCGCGCAAGGCATGCAGGTCCTGCTGGACTTTCACTATTCTGACAGCTGGGCGGATGCGGGCAAGCAGATCATTCCCGCCGGCTGGGCCGACATCCACGACACCGATGCGCTCGCCGACACGCTGTATCGCTACACCGCCTACATCATGGCGACGCTGGATCACCAGGGACTGATGCCCGAGATGGTGCAGGTGGGCAACGAGATCAATCCGGAAATGCTGATGCCGGCGGCCGAACCCAAGGGCCAGGATCACCTGCACGCCATCGACTGGGCGCGCAATGCCAGGCTGGTCAATGCCGGCATCCGCGCGGTGCGCGAGGCTGGCGCCAAGTCCAAAATCAAGCCGCGCATCATGCTCCAGATCGCCCAGCCGGAAAATGTCGAGCCCTGGTTCGCCGCCGCCGCGAAGGCCGGCGTGACCGATTTCGACCTGATCGGGATCAGCTATTACGGCCATATGTGGTCGACCTATGACCTGCCACAGACGGGCGACGTCATCAGGCGGCTGCGCGCCGCCTATCCGAACAAGGATGTGATGCTGGTGGAAACCGCATTTCCCTATGGCGCCGACCTGCCGGGCATGCACAGCAATCTCAGCGCCAAGGCGGCCATGCCGGGATATGACGCCACGCCGGAAGGCCAGAAGAAGTTCCTGGTTGACCTGACCAGGACGGTGCTGGCGGCCGGCGGCGATGGCGTCAACTATTGGGCGCCGGACCTGGTGCCCAATTCCTGCCCGACCCGCAACACCGGCTCGCGCACTTCGCTGTTCGACCTGGACGGCAATACGCTGCCGGCCATCGACTTCATGAAGGCGCGTTGAGGGCTTCCAGTAGATCGCACACCTTTGCGGCCGCATCGGTGCCGGCGAGGCGGGCGGAGAGCGCGGCGCAGGCGGCGGGTGCCGGCAGCAGGGCCTGAAGCGCGGCGGCAATCTCCACGGCATCCAGCGCTGCCATGCGCGTTCCGACACCCAATGCTTCCAGCCGCGCGGCATTGTCGAACTGGTCGAAGAAGACCGGCGCAAGCAGTTGCGGCACGCCGGCGCGCAATCCCTGCGCGGCCGTGCCGATGCCGCCGTGATGCAGGATCGCCGCGCAGCGGGGCAGCAAGCGTTGCAGGTTGATATAGGAATAATGCCGCGCCCATGCGGGCAGGGCAGGCGCCTGGTCGGCATGGGGCGTCAGCAGCACCGCGCGCAGGCCCAGCTGTTCGCAGGCCGCCAGGCCGGCGCGGAAAAATCCCGCCGCGTTGCGCATGAAGCTGCCGGGCGTCAGCACCACCGGCGGCGCACCCTCCTGCAGGAAGGTCTCGAGCGCCGGCGGCAAGGGCGGGATGGCCGCATCGTCATGCATGGGAAAGCCGGTCGATCGAACATCCGGCGGCACGGCCGCGAACCAGTCCGGGAACAGCCCGATCTTCGCGCCTGGATCATCGGCGGCTTGCGGCAGCGTCAAGGCATGCGGCGACAGATAGGCACTGGCCAGCGGTACGCCCAGTTGCCGGTGCGCCTGATGTGCGCCAAAGGCTGACCAGGACGCCAGCACCACGCCCGGCGTCTCGCGTACAAAATGCGCGATGCAGCGCAGGGTCGGCTCGGTTGCGGGCAGCAGCATCTGGTCGCGCACCTGGTTCCAGGCGGCATCCGGATCATGCGCCAGCGCTGCATCCAGGCTTTGCGTGCCGCGCTCCCAGATCGCCGCGAAGGCAAAGCCCGACGCCTGCACCAGCGGCGCATAGCCCGCGTTGGAAGCGATAACGCATTGATGGCCCCGCGCCCGCAGCCGTTCGGCCACGACCAGGAACGGCATCAGGTCGCCGATGGAGCCAAGGGTGACGATCAGGACGCGCAAGGGATGTAATCTCCGGTTTGCGCACCGATAGCACCAATTCCGGGCCTTGCCGATCCGGCCGTGCCGCCGCACACTGCCCCCAAGGCCGAGAAGAAGCCGGGAGGATCCGATGATATTGCGCAAGGCGCTGCTGGGCGCAATTCTGCTCCTGACGCCGCCGGCCGCTGCCCAGGCGCGGCTGGCGATCTCCGCCAATAACGGCAAGCAGCTTTTGCCGGGCGAGGCCGATGGCCAGACGCCTGACAGCATCAGCGTCATCGACCTGAATGCCGGGGCTCCAAAAGTCATCGGCACCCTGAATGTCCCCGCCGCCATGATCGGTCCGCCCACTGCGGTGGCCATGGCCGCCGACGAGAGTTTCGCCATCGTCACGGCAGCGCAGAAATTCGATCCCGCCGACCCGCTGCATCCCGCCGCCGACGACAAGGTTTCGGTGATCGACTTGCGCGATCCGGCCCATCCCCGCTTGCTGCAGACGCTGATCGCGGGCGCGGGCGCCAGCGGCGTCGCGCTCAACCGCGCGGGCACCCTGGCGCTGGTCGCGGCAAAGGCTCCGGGCGCAATTTTCGTCTTTGCGGTATCTGGAAATCACCTGACCCCGGCCGGAGGCATCGCGCTGGGCGCGGACAGCGCCCCCACCGATGTCGTGTTCGCACCCGATGGCCGCCATGCCTATGCCGTCACCTGGAATACGGGAAAGATCACCGAACTGGCGATCGACGGCCCGCATGTGACCCTGACCGGCCATGATGTGGTGACGGGCCGCCAGTCCTATGGCGCGGTGGTGACGCCGGACAATGCTTGGCTGATCAACACCAATGTGGGCGGCGCGGCGACGGGGACCGATCACACCGGCACCCTGACCATGGTGGACCTGAAGACCCACACGCTGGCCTTGTCATTGCCGGTGGGCCGCACGCCCGAGCATGTCAGCCTGTCGCCGGATGGCAGATATGCGGCGCTGGTGCTGGCCAATGGCGCGGCGACCTCCAGGCTCGATCCGAAATACGAGGCCCTGACAGGGGTGCTGAAAATCTTTGCCGTGGGCCCCGGCACCCTGACGCCGGTGGCCGAGGCGCCGACCTGCCACTGGGCCCAGGGCGCGGCCTGGAGCGATGACGGCCGTGTGCTGCTGCAGCAATGCGCCGCCGAACGCGCGGTGCAGGTCTTCCGCTTTGACGGCAAAACGCTGGTGCAGGACCGGGCCGCCACCATGTTGTTCCAGTCCCGCCCGGGCGCCATCGCCACCCATCTGAGCCGCTAGCCGGTCCGCGGCGAAGTTGCTAACTTCCCGGCACAACAAAAACACCAAACGGGGGAAACCATGCTTATCAAAGACAGTCTTTCACGCCGCCGCCTGCTGCAGACCACGGGCGGCGCCATGCTGGCCGGCGCCGCAGCGGCCACCGCCGCCGCCGCGCAGCAGGGGCCGAACGCGCCCTACAATCCGCATCCCGCCAGCCGTATCGGCCAGCCGCAGGAAGGCCCCGATACGCCCAAGCTCACGCTGTACATGGATGACCTTCTCAGCGAGCAGGAGGCCATCAACCTCAAGCAGATCGGCATCAACTGGATCGATGCCCAGGCGGTGCCGGAACAGCCCTGGGGCATGGATTACCTGCAGCCGCGCGTGGACGCGCTGAAGAAGCAGGACATGCGCATCGGCATCATGATGGTGCGCTGGTCCTACAAGGGCGGCATGGATCCCGAAATGAACAAGATCGTGCGCGGCCTGGCGGGCCGCGACGCGGAAATCGCCAAGATCAAGCAGACTATCGTCAATATGGGCAAGCTGGGCATTCCGGTGCTGGAATGGAATTTCTACAATCACCGCGCCACCGACGGCTATGCCAATGCGCCCGGCCGCGGCGGCTCGGGCATGACCGAGTTCAAGTATGAGCGGATGAAGGACCTGCCGCCGCTGCCCGAGGACGGTGCGCCGCAGAACTATGAGGACACCTGGAAAAACATCGAATACTTCCTGAAGGAAGTGGTCCCGGTGGCGGAAAAGAACAATGTGACGCTGTCGGTGCATCCCAACGATCCGCCGGCGCCGCTGAGCCGCGGCTCGGCCCAGGTGCTGAACAGCTTCTCCGACTGGAAGCGGCTGGTGGAGACGGTGAACTCGCCGCACAACTGCATGACCTGGGACTGCGGCGTCACCCGCGAGCTGGGCGAGGATCCGGTGGTCGTCGGCAACTGGCTCGCTTCGCGCGACCGCATCGGCCAGGTGCATTTCCGCAATGTCGTGATGCGCAAGCCGCGCGAAGACTATACCGAGGTCTTCCCGGATGACGGCGACAACGACATGTTCGAAGTCATGAAGCTGCTGGTGAAGAACAACTACAAGCGCACCATCTTCCCCGAGCATCCGCGTGGGCTGGCGGTGGACAAGCTGCTGCCCAAGGGCACCAACCCTACGGCCGCCTGGGCCTACAACGTCGGCCATTGCAAGGCGATGCTGCAGATTGCGCTGCGGCAGCTGAAGGGGCTCTAAAAGACAGGCTCATCTGCCCTACGGCAAACCGAACACCACAAGGCTGTCGCCATCGGCCGGGCTCCGCAGAAAGGACCCGCCGGTGGCGACCACCGCCACATATTGCTTGCCGTCTTTGCCCTGATAGCTGATGGGCGAGGCGTGGGCGGAATAATCCAGCCTGAAGGTCCAGATTTCCTTGCCGGTCCTGCTGTCGAAGGCGCGGAAACGGCTGTCATCGGTGGCGCCGATAAACGTCAGACCCGACGCGGTGGACAGCGGCGCGCCCAGGCTGGGACGCCCGGTGTTTCTCACCGCCTCCGGAAGACTGTCGGTGACGCCCAGGGTGGTGCGCCAGGCGATCTCGCCGGTGTTGACGTTCACCGCATACAGGCTGCCCCAGGGCGGGGTCTGGCACATCAACTTGTTCTTCTCGTCGATGAAGAAACTGTCCGGCCCGGTGGTCGATCCCCAATAGCCTTCCTTCTTCTTTTCCAGCTGCTCGATCGAGCCCATGTCCATGGTGTTGACGATGAAATAACCCAGCTTGGGGTCGAACGAGCCGCCGCCCCATTCCGGCCCGCCGCCGCTGCCGGGGAAGCGTGCGATCTGCGAATCCATGGTCAGCGGCGAGAAGGGCAGGCTGTCATGCAGCTTGTGGTCGGCGATCAGCTTCCTGCAGAAGGCGTTCAGCTCCGGCGTCACCGTGGTGACATCGGTGGCGGCGGAAAAGCTCTGGCGCGCCAGCGGCGGCGGCGTCAGCGGCACCGGCTGGGTCGGCCAGGCCTCTTCGTCGGTGACGGTCGAAGCCGGCACCGGGATTTCCTTCACCGGGTAGATCGGCTTGCCGGTGACGCGGTTGAGCAGGAACAGATAGGCCGACTTGTTCATCGCCGCCACGGCGGGGATGATCTTGCCATCCTTCTTCACGTCCAGCAGCATGGGAAGGGTGGTGGAATCCCAGTCCCACAGCGAATGATGCAGCAGCTGGAAATACCACAGCCGCTTGCCGGTATTGGCATCGACCGCGACAAGGGTATTGCCGAACAGGTTGGCGCCATGGCGGTCGCCGCCCCAGCGATCCGGGGCGGGATCGCCGAACGGCAGATAGGCGATGCCGCGCTTGTCGTCGATCGTCACCTGGTTCCAGATATTGACGCCGGAACGGTTCTCGGTGCTGCCCGGCGCCCAGGTGTCGTAGCCCAGTTCGCCCTTGCGCGGCACCGAATGAAAGGTCCAGACCAGCTTGCCGGTGCGCACATCCCAGGCGCGCTCATCACCCGACACGCCGCGCGATTCCTCCGGGGTCGAGGTGCCGGTGATCACCAGGTTGCGATAGACCGAGGGCGGCGAGGTTTCGGCATACTGCCGGTCAAAGCCGCGCATAACCTCCGGCGTCTTCAGGTTGACGGCGCCATGCTCGCCGAAGCCTGTCGCGGCTTGTCCGGTTTTCACATTCACCGCTCGCAGCTTGCCGGTGTTGGTGCCGAACAGAAGCTGCGGCGCATGGTCCTTGTCGCCGGGCCAATAGGCCATGCCGCGCGGCGCCGGCTTTTCATTGTCCGGCAGGTCGTAGGACCAGATTTCCTTGCCGCTGACGGGATCGAGCGCCACGATCTTGCCATAAGGCGATCCCAGGTACATGACACCATCAACCACCAGCGGCGTGGTCTGGCTGACGGCGGTGCGCGCCGCACCGGCCGGCTTCATGTGATAGGTCCAAGCCACCTTCAGCGACCCGACATTGGCAGGTGTGATCTGCGTCATCGGGGAATAGCGCATCGCACCGGCATCGTTGCCGTAATTGGGCCAGTCCGTGCTGGTCGCTGCAACTGCGAAGCCGGGCAGCGCTGCGGCCAGCAAGGCAATCCTGAGGCTGCGAAATCCGGACATGTGTTTCCCCTGCTTCTTCTATTCCTGTGCGCCTTCTGAAAGGACGCATGCGCAAAGCCTAGTGCGCCCGCCCGCTTCCGGCAACATGGGCGATTGACAGCGCACCCGCCCCGGTCAGGATGGTTCAAAATGGGGAGCGGGATGGCGGACACGCATGAGGCGTCGGCAGTGGCGCGGATCACCTGGCGCATCCTGCCGCTGCTGTTCGCCGCCTATTTCGTCGCCTATGTCGACCGGGTCAATGTCGGCTTCGCGGCCCTGACCATGAACCGCGACCTGGGCCTGAACGCCCAGCAGTATGGCCTGGCCGCCGGGCTGTTCTTTGTCGGCTATGTCGCTTTTTCCATTCCCAGCAACCTGGTGCTGGCGCGGCTGGGCGGACGCATCTGGATTCCCGTCATCATGGTGTTGTGGGGCCTGGCGTCCCTGACCAACGCCTGGGTGACGGGGCCGCACAGCTTCTATCTGGTGCGCTTCATATTGGGCATCGGGGAAGCTGGACTTTATCCCGGCCTGCTCTACATCATGACCCAATGGTTTCCCGGCAGGTACCGGGTGCGGATGCTGACCCTGCTGGCGCTGTCCACGCCCTTTTCGATCATGGCGGGCTCGCTGATTTCCCAGCCCATCCTGTTGCTGGATGGCATCGCCGGCCTGCGCGGCTGGCAATGGCTGTTCGCACTGCAGGCCCTGCCCACCATCGCGCTGGGCGTCGCCTTCTTCTTTGCGCTGCCGGACAGCCCCGCCACCGCGACATGGCTGAAGCCCGACGACAAGGCGTGGCTGGTGGACCAGCTCGCCGCAGAGCGCACCCGGCGCGAGCAGATCCAGCGCTTCAGCGTGAAGGGCGCGCTGACCAGTCCCATCGTCTGGCTGATCGCCGTGGCGGGCAGCGGCATCAACGGCGCCGCCTATGGCCTGATCCTGTTCCTGCCGCAGATGATCCATGCCCTGGGCGTCTCCAATGCGCTGACGCCGCTGGTCAACGCCATTCCCTTTGCGGTGGCGGCGCTGGTGATGGTGTGGTGGGGCGCCCATTCCGACCGCAGCATGGAGCGCAACTGGCATGCCGCCATTCCCGCTGCTGTTGCGGGCATCGCGCTGGTGTCCTGCACCGTGCTGACCAACCCGATCGCGATCATGGTGGCGCTGACCGTGGGGATCACCGGCATCTTCTGCTACGTCTCGGTGTTCTGGGCGGTGCCATCCGCGATGCTCACCGGCCCTGCCGCAGCAGCAGGCCTGGCGCTGATCAACGCCATCGCCAATGTCGGCAGCTTCGCCGGGCCCTACATGGTCGGCTGGGTCAAGGATTTCACCGGCAATTACGCGCTGGGCATCATGGCGCTGGGCATTGGCCCGCTGCTGGCCGCCATCATCGCCGCCAGCCTGCGGTCGGCCGCGCGGTTCGAAGCCTCGACCTGACGCCGCTTTCTGGCTAGCGTTGGCCAAACGCCGAACCGGAAGGGCGACCAGGAATGAGTTTCGACCGCCGCGACATGCTGATGGGCGTGGGCGCCATTTTTGGCGCCGCGCTGGCCGCGCCGTTGCAGAAGGCGCTGGCCGCCGAAGCTGTCGCCACGGTGGTGCCCGGCTACATCGCATCCCGCACCATCTTCACCGCCGCCCAGCGCAGCGATGTGGCCGCCATCAGCGAGCGCATCATTCCCACCACCGACACGCCCGGCGCCATCGCCGCCGGTGTGCCCGGCTTCATCGAGATGATGCTGGCCGACTGGTATGAGGCGGGCGACCGCGACGAGTTTCTCACGGGCCTCACCGTGATCGACGGCTTCTGCACCGGCCAGCACGTCAAATCCTTTGCCGCGCTGGCGCCCGCCGAGCAGGATGCCGTGCTCACCTGCGCCATGAACGGCATGATGCCGGGGCTTGCCACCGGCTTCTTCGAACATTGCCGCCAGATGGTGATCCTGGGCTATTACACCAGCGAGATCGGCTGCCGGCAGGAGCGCATCTATCTGCCGCTGCCCGGCCGCTATGACGGCCACTATCCCTATCCCGGCAAGGTCTTCTCGTCATGACGGATTTCGACGCCATCGTGATCGGCTCCGGCGTCTCCGGCGGCTGGGCCGCCAAGGAGCTGACGGAAAAAGGCCTGAAGGTCCTGATGCTGGATCGCGGCCGCATGGTCGAGCACAAGAAGGATTACATCACCGAAGGCCATGGTCCGTGGAAGCTGGCCTATCGCGGCACGCTGCCGCCCGCCGAAGTGGCGCGCGATCATTTTCTCGGCAAGTGGGGCGGCGCGGCCTCCACCGACCGGACGCATTTCTACAACAATGACCGCCTCAATCCGTTCGACTATGAGAACTCCAAGCCGTTCCGCTGGGTGCGCCCCAACCAGGTGGGCGGCAAGTCGCTGATCTGGAGCCGCGTCACCCTGCGCTGGAGCCAGCTGAACTTCGACTCCAACAAGCAGGATGGTCACGGCAGCCCCTGGCCCATCGGCTATGACGACATCGCGCCCTGGTATTCCTATGTCGAGAAATACGCCGGTATCGCAGGGCAGAAGGAAGGCCTGTTCCAATTGCCCGACGGCGAGTTCCAGCCGCCGCACCCCATGAATGTCGCCGAAGAGTGGGTGAAGGAACGGCTGGAAAAGGCCATGCCCGGCCGCAAGCTGATCCACACCCGCTGCGCCAACATGACCGAGGACAAGCCGGAGCAGGGCCGCAGCAAATGCCAGAAGCGCGACCAGTGTGCCCGCGGCTGTTCGTTCGGCGCATATTTCTCCACGCAAGCCGTCACGCTGCCCGCGGCGCGCAAGACCGGCAACCTCACCTTGCTGTCCGACAAGGTGGTGACCAATCTCGAATATGACGGCAAGACCAGGCGCGTCACCGGCGTACGGGTGGTGGACGCCAATACCCAGGAAGCCCACACCTATACCGGGCGCATCGTGTTCCTGTGCGCCTCGGCCATGGCCTCGACGCAGATTCTGCTGAACTCCCGCCTGCCGAACAGCGGGCTCAGCGTCTTCAATTCCAGCGGCGTGCTGGGCCGCTACATCATGGACCATGTGATGCGCACCAATGTCTGGGGCACGGTGCCCGATGGCGCGCTGGACCCCCTGGTGCAGTTCGGCCGCCGTCCCACCGGCGTTTACATTCCCCGCTTCCGCAACCTGCAGGGCCAGGACGAGGGCGTCGATTTCGTGCGCGGCTACGCCTTCCAGGGCGCTGCGGGGCGCGCCATTGCGACGCCGGGCGGTTTCGGCGTGGCGCTGAAACAGGGCATGCGCCGCTATGCGCCCTGGCGGATCGGCTTCAACGCCTTCGCCGAATGCCTGCCCTATAAAGACAATAGCCTGACTCTGAATCCCGCCAGGCTGGACCGTTTCGGGGTGCCGCTGCTGGTGTTCAATGTCACCTTCAAGGACAACGAGACCCGCATGATGAACGACGCCCAGCGCCAGGGCGAGACCATGCTGCGCGCCGCCGGTCTGGTGAGCGTGGGCTCGGGCCAGGAAGAACATGTCCCCGGCGACGCCATTCATGAAATGGGCGGGGCCTGCATGGGGGATGATCCGACATCTTCTGTCGTGAACCGATGGAGCCAGGCGCATGACGCCCCCAACCTGTTCGTCACCGACGGGTCCCAGATGGCGTCCACCAACTGCGTCAATCCTTCGCTGACCTTCATGGCCCTAACGGCGCGGGCCTGTGACCATGCCGTGAAACTGGTGCAGGCGGGCGCGATCTGAGCTAAACAGCGCCATGGATTTGGACGCGCTGGACCAGGGCAAATACCAGGACGAAACCGAAGCGGTCGCCGCATTGCTGGGCGCCGCGCCACTGACGGGTGCGCAACGCACCACGGTGCTGCGCGAGGCCACCGCGCTGGTGGCCGGCGCCCGCGTCACGGCGCGCCGCCAGGGCCTAGTGGAAAGTTTCCTGCAGGAATTCTCGCTGTCCACGCCCGAAGGCCTGGCGCTGATGGGATTGGCCGAAGCCTTGCTGCGCACGCCCGATGCCGCCACCCGCGACCGGCTGATCGCGGAAAAGATTTCCGCCGCCGACTGGGCTTCGCATCTGGGCCAGTCGGGCAGCCTTTTCGTCAACGCCTCGACCTGGGGACTCATGCTGACCGGCAAGCTGATCGATGTCAGCGGCATGGAGGACGGCGTCGGCACCATCCGCAAGCTGGCGACGCGGATGGGCGAGCCGGTGGTGCGTGCCGCCATCGGCCAGGCCATCCGCATCATGGGCGAACAGTTCGTGCTGGGCCGCACCATCGAGGACGCCATCGCGCGGGCCGAAAAAGAGAAGCTGCTGTGCAGCTTCGACATGCTGGGCGAGGGCGCGCGCACCGAAGACGACGCGGCGCGCTATGAAGCGGCCTACGCCGCCGCCATCACCGCCATCGGCAAGGTTTCCACCGGCCCGGAAGATGCGCACGGCATTTCGGTAAAGCTGTCGGCGCTGTCGCCGCGCTATGAGGCGGTGCAGGAACAGCGCGTGTGGGACGAACTCTATCCGCGCGTGCTGCGGCTGGCGCAGCTGGCAGCCAGGGCCGACATCAATTTCGCCCTGGATGCCGAGGAAGCCGACCGCCTGGTGCTATCGCTGAAAATTCTGGACCGGCTGGCGCGTGAACCATCGCTTGGCGACTGGCGCGGGCTGGGGCTGGCGGTGCAGGCCTATCAGAAGCGCGGGCCGCGCGTGATTGCGGCGCTGGAAAAGATCGCGCGCGAAAGCGGCCGCCGGCTGATGGTGCGACTGGTCAAGGGCGCCTACTGGGACAGCGAGATCAAGCGCGCCCAGGTGGCGGGCCGTCCGGGTTATCCCGTCTACACCACCAAGCCGGCCACCGATCTCTCTTATCTGGTGTGCGCTCGGGCGCTGATCGCGGCCGCACCGCATCTCTACGCCCAGTTCGCCACCCACAATGCCCACACCCTGGCGGCGGTGCGGCTGATGGCGGGCGAGATCCGCATCGAGCATCAGCGCCTGCACGGCATGGGCGATGCGTTGTATGAGGCGGCGGAAAAACGCTTCGGGCCGCTGTCGCTGCGCACCTATGCCCCGGTCGGCGCGCATGAAGACCTGCTGCCCTATCTGGTGCGCCGCCTGCTGGAGAATGGCGCCAATACCAGTTTCGTACACCTGCTGCTGGATGACGATACGCCGCCCGAACTGGTGGCGCGCGATCCCATCACGCTGGTCGAAGTCCAGCCGGGCCCGCACCCACGTATTCCCCTGCCGCGCGATCTCTATGGTGACCGCTTGAACAGCGAAGGCGTGGATGTTTCCATCGCCGCCGAACGCGACCGGCTGGCGAAAATCAGCGACATGTCGAAGCCCGTGCCCGACGCCACCGCCAAACAGATCACCGATGCCTTTGCCTCGGCCAAGGCGGCGCAGCATGGCTGGGACGCGAAGGGCGGCGCGGCGCGGGCGCAGATCCTGCGCGCCATGGCCGATGCCTTGGAAGCGAATCGCGACGCGCTGATGGCCATTGCCGTATCCGAAGCCGGCAAGACCTGGCCCGACGCCATCGGCGAAGTGCGCGAGGCCGCCGACTTCTGCCGCTATTACGCCCTGCTGGCCGAACGCCATTTCACGGCGCCTGAAGTGCTGAAAGGCCCCGCCGGCGAGACCAATGCGCTGGAGCTGCACGGACGCGGCGTCTTTGCCTGCATCAGTCCGTGGAATTTCCCGCTGGCCATCTTTACCGGCCAGGTTGCCGCCGCGCTGGCCGCCGGCAACACCGTGGTCGCCAAGCCCGCCGAACAAACGCCGCGCATCGCCGCTGCCGCCGTGAAAATCTTCAAGGATGCGGGCCTGCCCGGCGATGTGCTGCACCTGTTGCCCGGCCCCGGCGAAACCGTCGGCGCGGCGCTGGTCAGGCACCCCGATCTTGCGGGCGTCGCCTTCACCGGCGGCACCGACACGGCGCGCGCCATCAACCGCAGCCTGGCCGCCCGAGACGGCGCGCTGGTGCCCTTCATCGCCGAGACCGGCGGCCTCAACGCCATGTTCGTCGACACCACCGCCCAGCGCGAACAGGTGATCGACGATGTCATCGCGTCGGCCTTCGGCTCCGCCGGCCAGCGCTGCTCGGCGCTGCGGCTGCTGTTTGTGCCGGAGGAAACCGCCGACGGACTTATTGATGGGCTCAAGGGTGCCATGGATGTGCTGTCGGTCGGCGACCCGCATTTCTTCACCACCGATATCGGCCCGGTGATCGACAATGACGCCAAAGGGGCACTGGAAAAGCACCGCACACACTTGCAGGCGTCCGGCCGCATCCTGAAGGAAATCACGCCCACCGGCGGCAACCCCTTGCTGTTCGCGCCGCTGATGGCCGAAATCCCGCTGAGCGACTTGCCGGACCGCGAAGTGTTCGGCCCCATCCTGCATGTCATCCGCTACAAGTCCGGCGAGCTGGACGTCGCGGCGCGTGCCTTGGCGTCAAAGGGCTATGGCCTGACGCTGGGCATTCATTCGCGGCTGGAAAGTTTCGCCCAGCGCGTGCGCGCCCTGGTTCCGGCCGGCAACATCTATGTCAACCGCACCATCATCGGCGCCGTGGTGGGGGTGCAGCCCTTTGGCGGCGAGGGCCTGTCGGGCACCGGCCCCAAGGCAGGCGGACCCTATTCCCTGACTCGCTACAGCGTGGAACGCGCCGTCAGCGTCAATATCGCCGCCCAGGGCGGCGATCCGGCGCTGCTCAGCCTGTAAGCCGTTCCAGCGCGCCGATATCTTCCTGCACCCGTCCGCCATCCTCGCGGTTGATCGCGGCCAGCACAAAACAGACCAGCGCCAGCGCCGCCGCGCTTGCCGCCGCCACCAGGGGCTTTTCGTGCATCCGCGCCGCCGCCGCCATCATGGCAGGGGCGCACCACAGCCACCACAGGAAATGCCGCAGCCGATGCTGCCGCGCCAAAGCGCGCGCATACCGCGTTTGCAGAAAACGGAAATCGCCCGCGGTGGGCAGGGGACGCGGCGCACCGCGCGCCAGCAGATACACCGCTGTCATCAGATACAGCCCCGTCAGCACCGCGGCGCCGGAGCGTCCCAGCCACAGCAGCGCAAGCACCGCCGCCGCCACCAGCGCCGCACCCTCCGCGATATTGTGCAGCCGCGCGCGCCAGGCAAAGCGACGATAGGCGTCCATCAGTTCCGCACCCGACACCGTGTCCGGCAGCGGCAGGTGCCGGTCATTCTGCAGGATCAGCACGGTGCGAACGCCGCACAGCAATGCCGGCACCACCAGGCCGAACAGTGAAAGCGCCAGCCATTCGGGACGGCGCAGCCCGGTCTGCAGCATGAAGCCGATATTCATGGACAGGTTTACGACCGCGATCATTGCCATCACGCCCAGCGCCACGGTCTGGCGGATGGCGCGGTGTGCATCGGGCCGTGCCGCCGGCTGGTACGCATCGGCCAGCATCAGGACCGGCAGCAGCCACAGCGCCGCCCAGCCGAGAAAGAGCCACCACAAGGACAGCTTCAGCAGCAGCGCCGGCATGTTCAGGTGACGCCGCATCTGGCTGGCGATGACGAAGGGCACGGTGCGCAGCGCTTCGGCCGCGTACTGGCGCGGATTTTCAAACGTCTCGCACAAGTCGCCCGCCACCACCTCGCGCGCCAAGGGCGGAATCAGCGCCAGCACCAACCGTTCCAGCCGGGGCGGTGGCGCAGCCATGTCAGGCGCGTCCTTTCAGGCCGAGATTCTGCGCGATGACATCGAACAGTCGCTGCGCTGTCCTGGCGGATTCCCGCAAGGCCTGCTGGCCAGGTTTCTCAAGCCGGTAATGGCGGCGCGAGCGGCCGCCGCGTTCCTTCGTAGGCTCCGACAGCCAGGAGGCGATCAGCCCCTTGTCTTCCATGCGGTCCAGGGTGGCATAGACCGCACCGCGCGTGACCTTGCGGGGTCTGGACAGCTCCTCGACCTTGGCATGGATGGTGACGCCATAGGCATTGGCGTCCAGCGCCAGCACGGCGGTCAGCACGATCTGTTCGAATTGCCCGAGAGACTCTGCCATTTAATCTACATCGTAGATATAATGAACGCCTTGCGTCAAGCCCGGACGAGGGCTGTATGCATACATTGTATGATATATCACGTCCCAAAAACCGCAAAGACCGTGCTGCGCATGATCGGCATCGCGCTCTATGCGCTGGTGGCGCTGTCGATATTTTACAAAGGCGTGGTGAACCCCGACACGCGCGACCCGGCGCTGGTGGGTTTCGTCGCCGCGCTGTGCCTGCCGTTCGGGCTTGAACTGAGCCGCCGCGGCGCCGATCCCGACCAGTTGATCCAGCGGGTCGGCGGTCCTTTTCTGGGATTCTGCCTGGTGATACTGGGCTGGCACTTTCTGGTGCCGCCGCCACCGCCGCCAACCGGTGCGCTTCTGCCAGCGGGCGAGCCGATGCCGGCCATGACCTGCGCCGCGGGGCCGGGCGATCTGGTGATGGCGTTCGGCAGCGACCGGGTGATCGGCAGCGGCGATGGCCCCTTCACGCCCTTTGCCAGCGCCTCATGTCCCGGTCCCCGCATCGCCCGCACCCGGCAGGGGCTGGTGGTCAGCGCCTTCGGCTATGACTGGTACAACGACATCGCCTATGGCATCCGCGACAATGCGGTCACGGACTTGTGGGCGCCCGGCCTGCATGCCCGCCGCCCCGATCCGCACACCATCCTGGTGCTGGACCGGTTCGAGCATGAGGTCCTGTATATCCGCTATCTCAACCGCGACGCGGTGCGCATTCGCGGCCGCTTCCTGTGCGGCGAGGAAGCGCAAAGCGTCATCGCCGACGACCGCATCCTGGTCGGCGGCATGCGCATCAGCGGCGTGATGTTCGGCCAGCATGCGACCGCAGGCCATGCCTGCGCCCGGCTGACGCCGGGCATGCCCTATGGCGTGCAGATATTGGCGCGCTGACTAATGCACCGGCGGCGGTGCCGACGGCACGGTGCCCCCGGTGGGCGAGGGCTGGTTGGCCCCGGTGCCGCCGGCCTTCATGTCCGCGAACGGAGCAACGGGCGCATCGGGGTCGTAGTAGGATGTGCCGATGGTCTGGGGCTGCACCGCGATCGTGCCGCCCGGCTCATTGGCATAGGGCTGGCCGTTGGGGTTGCCGTCCGGGCCCATGCAGCCGGCCAGCAGCAGCGAACCGGCAAATGTCGCCAGCGTAATGGCATGTTCGAATTTCATGGCTCAAATCCCGCGCAATATCCAAAAAAGGAAACAATCGCGCACGCCTTTGGGTTCCGACCGCCCCTTGCCGCAGGGGTGGGGCAGGGCTTTAATGACGGAAAATATAAGGGGAAATGCCATGAAAATCCGTCTCGCCGCCGCCGCGGCCCTGTTCGCCTGCGCCTCCGCGACCGCGCAACCGGCCACAACCCCCGCCAAGCCGGCCCCCGATTACGATTCCGGCGGACTGCCGCGCACCCCCGTCTATCATGCGGACGAAGGCCAGCCGGTCGATGTCCGTCTTCCGGAAAAGAAAGTCGATACCCGCCAGTTCCCGCAACAGACCCGCGCGCCCTATCATCATGCCACCGACTTCAAGGTGACGGTGCTGAGCAATGAGCTGCATGCCGGCTGGGCCAGCATCGTGCTGCCATCGGGCCGCATCCTGGTGAGCGAGCATCTGCCCGGCGCCTTGCGCTTTCTCGAAAAGGGCAAGCTGTCGGCGCCACTGACGGGGCTGGAGGGGCTGAACCTCACCACGCCAAGCATGATCCTTTTGGATGTGCAGGCCGATCCCGCCTATGCCACCAACCACACCATCTATTTCACCTACTGCGAATATCTCGACAAGACGGTCTACAACACCGCCATCGCCCGCGCCGTGGTGGACGAAGGCGCGAATGCGTTGCGCGAGGTGAAGACACTGCTCACCACCGTGCCCTATTTTCCCAATGACCAGACCCAGAATGCGGGCGGCAAGACCGGCGGGCGCATCGCGGTGGGAGCGGACGGCTTTCTCTATGTCACCATCGGCGACCGCGACAATGCCGGCACAAGGCCCTGGGGCGTGGCGCAGGTGCTGGACACCCATCTGGGCAAGATCCTGCGCATTACAAAAGACGGCGCGCCGGCGCCGGGCAATCCCTTCATCGGCACCAAGGGGGCGTTGCCGGAAATCTGGGCCTATGGCCTGCGCTCGCAGGAAGGCCTCGCCTTCGCGCCGGACGGGTCCCTGTGGGAAACCGAGCATGGCCCGCGTGGCGGCGACGAACTGAATCGCATCGAGAAGGGCAGGAATTACGGCTGGCCTGTCATCACCCACGGCATCGATTACTCGGCCAGGACCGTGGGCGACAATCTGGTGGCCAAGGACGGCATGGAGCAGCCGGTCTATTACTGGTCGCCGTCCACCGCGCCGTCGGGCCTGGCCTTCTATACCGGCAAGTCCAAGGCCTGGGCGGGCAGCATCTTCGTCCCCATGCTGAACGGGCGGCATCTGTCCCGCCTCAAGCTGGTGGACGGCAAGGTGGTGGAGGAAGAAGCCATGCTGACCGAACTCAAGACCCGCATCCGCGACGTGCGCATGGGCCCGGACAATGCGATCTATGTTTTCACCGATCCCAGCCCTTCGGCCCTGACCGAGAAATCCGCCGCCACGGGACAGCTTCTGAAGATCGTGCCCGTCCGGTAGGGCTGCGGACGGTTAACAGCCGCCTTGGATGCCAGTCCCGCATCTCAAGGAGGATTTGTATTTTTTCTTTGATTTCAATCGGTTGTTTCGAAAAAAATGATCCATTCCGCCAAATATGACAGAATAAATTAAGGCCTTGCTGTCAGTGTTACCGCGCGCATCTTTCCGTGCGCGGGGGTTTGTCATGTCATTTCACAGTCCGATTGCGCATTTGCACGTGGTGGCGCGCCAGCGCCCGGACAGCGGACCGGCCCATGGCCGTTGATCGCTCGTTCCGGAGCCTGATGTCCCTGTCCGGCGCTTCGTCGAGCCGGGTCCTCAACCTCACGGCCATCGGGCTGGCCGAGGCGGAGAATGCCGGCCATGCCGCCCGGCCCATGTTCGCCTCGCGTATTCTCAACAGCGCGATTGTCCTCAAGCACCGGCTGCGCGCCGACGAGATGGACATGTTCGTCAGCCGCCGCGTCCTTGCCACCAAGATCATCGTGCCGTTCGAAAAGACCGACCTGCGCGCCGGCGGCCGTTCCATGTTCGTGGACCAGCGCGGCTTCGAGGAGATGCTGCGGGACGTCGGCAACCATAACGACGAGACCGATTTCAAGCGCGACGTGTCGGTGCTGCGCCTGATGGACCGCATTCCCTCGCTCGATCCTTTCCTGTTGCGCGAGCAGCTGCGCGGCAGCGGCATCGATCCCGACCCGTCCTATTTCGCGATCTCGCAGGCGGACCAGCAGCGCATGCACAATTATGCGGCGGGCGAAATCAGCCGGCTGACGGCGATGGCCAGCGGCAAGGCCGGCGGCATCGGCGACACCTCGACCGCCCGCATGGTGACGGCGCTGCTGTCCCACCAGGTGAACGAGAAGCTGGAGCCGCTGCGCGCCACCCTGAACCTGCAGCCGGATGAGTTCAGCGAGGGCGTCTTCAGCTGGCGCGGCTTCATCTATTACAAATGGAGCCTGGTCGAGTTCTGGCCGAACCTGATCCGTTCGCTGAAGGAACTGAAGATGATCATGCCGGTCGGCAAGGCCGATACCGAGCAGCGGGTGTTCCTGTCCGCCAGCAAGAACGAGATCGTGCGCGGCGCCCGCACCAGCAGCGATGCCGTGCGCAAGATCATCGCCGTCTATGACGATGCCTATGCCAGCCTGATCGAGCGCCAGGATCCCCGGATGTTCCGCGACTTCCTGCTCAGCGCGCCCCAGCTGTTCCTGGAAGTGGGCGAGAAGATGGGCGCCATGTCCCATGTCACCAGCTTCTGGCAGTACCGCTTTCCCGCGGGTTCGCCCAAGTCGGCCGATGCCGACGAACTGACCACGATCTTCGAGGACTTCATTCGCAGCTTCGGGCGCGACGCGGCCGCGGCCTAGGCGCGCGGCAGCCGGAACGCCACCAGTTCGCCGGAATAGCTGCCGCCGCCGATCGCCAGCACGATATACTGGCGGCCGCCCAGCATATAGGACATCGGCGAACCGCTCTGGGGCGCGGGAATATAGACCGCGCCTTTCTCCTCGCCCGTCATCTTGTCATAGCCGCGCAGCATGGCGCCGCGCGCGCCCGACGGCGTGGTGGCGAAGCCGGCCTCGCCGCAGATCACCAGGCTCTTGGTGACCATGGGCCCGAGCAGGCCTGGCCGCCCGGTGCGCGGAATCTTCAGGCCCTTCAAAGCGGGATGGTTCTTGATATTGTCCGGCGTGTCGCCATGGGCGATCTGCCAGTCGAGCGTGCCATTCTCCAGCCCGATGGCGCTGATGGTGCCATAGGGCGGCTTCATCAGCGGCAAGCCGTCGATGGTGATCTGGCCGGGATGGAAGCCGTCGGACGCCGCCGCGCCTTCCTTCAGCCCGCTGGTGCCGACCGGCGCCCCCACCGCGCCCATCGCCATGCTGGCCGACTGCGCCGTCCCGGGCGTGCCGCGCACATATTCAAAGCCGGTGAAGCGGGCATCGCCCGGCACGATGCTGCCGGGCTCGACCGTGGTCTCGGCGAAGACAAAGACCTTGTGGGTTTCCGGATCATAGGCCCCGCCCGGCCAGTTGGTGCCGCCCTGGAAGCCCGGCGCGCACAAGGTGCCCCAGCTTCCGTCCACCGTTGCCAGCGTGGGCGGTTCAAACACGCCGCCGGTGCGGTAATGGCTGATCAGCTGCAGCGCGCGGGCATGCAGCTCCGGCGTGAAGTCGATCACCGTGTTGGCGTTGACGCTCTGCACGCCATAGGCGGGCGGCCTGGATGGCGTCGGCTGGGTCGGCGCATAGACTTCGCCGGGCACATCGCCCGCGGGTACCGCCACTTCGGGAATTTCCCACACCGGCTTGCCGGTGACCCGGTCCAGCACATAGAGGAAAGTCTGCTTGCTGGGCTGGGCCAGCGCCTTGACGATGCGTCCCTCATGCGGGATGTCGCACAGGATGGGCGCGCAGGGAATGTCGCGGTCCCACAGGCCGTGATGCACGGTCTGGTAGTGCCATTTGCGCTTGCCGGTATCCAGGTCCACCGCCACGATGGATTCGCCGAACAGCGCATTGCCGGCGCGATAGATGCCGGTCTCGTCGCCGGTCGGCAATTCGATCGGCAGATAGGCGGTGTTCAGCTCCAGGTCGATGGAGATCTGGCCCCAGCAGCCGGTATTGCCGGCCTGTTCCGCCTCGCCCTTGCGCAACCAGCTGTCATAGCCGAACTCGCCCTTGCGCGGGATGGTGTGGAATATCCATTTGCGCCTGCCGGTGCGCACATCGAAGCCGCGCACATAGCCCTTCACATTGCTGCGCCCGCGCGGCTGGCCGCCGCCCATATGAGCCGCGCCGACAACCACCGTATTCCTGCCAATGACCGGTGTGGCGTGCAGGCCGACATCGCCGGTTTCCAGGTCGATGGGCTGGTCGTCATTCTGCTTGAGATCGACCATGCCGCCCGTGCCGAATGTCCTGACCGGCACGCCGGTGATCGCATCCAGCGCCACCAGCTGGTAGCCGGGCGTGACATAGAGGATGCGGTGATCCGTCTTGCCGTCCGACCAATAGGACACGCCATGCCCGGAATATTGCCTTGGCGCGTTCTTGCCGCGGGCGCCTTCGTCGATGGAATGCATCCAGCGCAGCTCGCCGGTGGCGGCATCGAGGCAGACCACGTCGCGGCGCGCCCCGGCAGTGCAGTAAAGCCGCCCGGCGATCACCAGCGGCGTGCCTTCATAGACATACTCCGGGCGCGGCCCCAGCGCGTCGGTCTTGAAGCGCCACGCCACTTCCAGCTTGCTGAAGTTGGAGGCATTGACCTGGTCGAGCGGCGCATAGCGGGTATTGGCCAGGTCGCCGGCATAGTTGCGCCACTCGGTGTCGGCCGCCTTTGCGGGTTGCGCCCAGGCGGGAACGCGCGCGGCGACAAAGCCCGCGATGCTGGACAGAAGCAGGCTGCGGCGTGTGGGAGCGGTCATGGTCAACCTTCTTGTTCTTATTGGTCGTCGATGCGGCGGCGCGGCGGCGGCACTGTGCCGCCCGGCAGCCTAAAGGCGATGAATTCGGAGGTGAAGTTGCGCCCGCCGATCGCCAGCACGATATATTGCCGGCCTCCCAGCATATAGGTCATGGGCGAGCCTGACTGTTCCGCCGGCATGAACACCGCGCCCTTTTCCGCACCGGTGGCCTTGTCATAGCCGCGCAGCCGCGCCCCCTTGCGCCCTGTCTCGTCGGTATAGCTCATGGGATCGCCGCAGATCACCAGCGCCTTGGTCACCAAGGGCGCGACCTTGCCCATCATGCCGGTGCGCGGAATCTTCAGGCCCTTCAATGCCGGATGGTTGCGGATATTGTCCGGTGTCTCGCCATGCGCCACCATCCAGCTCTGGGTGCCGCTTTCCAGGTTGGTGGCGGTGATGCGGCCATAGGGCGGCTTGATCAGCGGCAGGCCATCGACGGTGAGGTCGCCGGGCCGCACGCCTGGAAGATCGGCGGGCGGATTGGCATGGACATAGTCGAAGGCGCCGCGGGTGTGATCGGGATTGGCGATGATGCCGCCGATGTTCAGCGGATTGGTCTGGGAATAGGTATAGACGATGTGGGTTTCGGGATCGTAGCTGCCGCCCGGCCAGTTGATGCCGCCGATATAGCCGGGCAGGTTGATGACGCCATAGGGCCCGCCCTTCTGGGCCATGATCGGCGCGGTATAAATGCCGCCAAGCTTGTAGTGGCTGGCAACCTCAAGCGCCTTCTTGCGCAGCTCCGGCGTGAAATCGATCAGATCGTCTTCGGTCACGCCCTGGCGGTCGAAGGCCGGCGGTTTGGTCGGGAAGGGCTGGGTGGGCGAATACCATTCGCCCGGCACATCGCCCGGCGTCACTTTCTTTTCGGGGATCGGCCAGATCGGCTCGCCGGTCTCGCGGTTCAGGACGTACAGGAAGGATTGTTTGGTGGGCTGGGCCAGCGCCTTGACGATCTTTCCCTTGTGCGGGATGTCGCACAGGATGGCGGCGGCGCAGACGTCATAGTCCCACAGCCCGTGATGCACCATCTGGTAGTGCCATTTGCGCACCCCGGTCTGGATGTCGACGGCGACGATGCTTTCGCTGAACAGGCTGTTGCCGGGATGGTAGATCCCCATCTGGTCGCCGGTCGGCAGCTCGATGCCCAGATAGGCAAGCCCCAGCTCCTCATCGGCGGAAATCTGCGCCCAGTCGCCGGCATTGCCGGCATCTTCCGCCGAGCCGGGCTTCAGCCAGGTGTCGTAGCCGAACTCGCCCTTTTTGGGGATGTTGTGGAAGATCCACAGCCGCTTGCCGGTGCGCACATCGAAGCCGCGGACATAGCCCTTGGCATTGTTCTTGACCATCGGCGTGTTGCCGGCGGTATGGGCGGCGCCGATGATGATGACGTTTTTGGCAATGGTCGGCGCGGAATGCAGCCCGATATCGGCCTTCAACAGGTCGAGGTCCTGGTCGTCATTCAGCTTGAGATCGACGATGCCGTCGGTGCCGAAGGCCGGATCAACATTGCCGGTCGCCGCATCCAGCGACACCAGGCGATAGCCGACCGTGACATAGATGATGCGTTCCACCGTGCCGTCGGTCCAGTAGCCGACGCCGCGTCCGGAAAGCTGGCGCGGCGCATTGGTGGCGCGGGCGCCTTCGTCCATGCGGTGCATCCAGATCAGTTCACCGCTGGCGGCGTCGAGGCAGATCACGTCGCGGCGCGAGCCGGCGGTGACATAGAGCCGGCCCTTGATCAGCAGCGGCGTGGCTTCCAGGATGAATTCGGGACGGCCGCCCAGGTGGTCGGTCTTGAACTCCCACGCCACTTCCAGCGTGTTGAAGTTGGACGCATCGATCTGGTCCAGCGGCTTGTAGCGGTGATAGGCGAGGTTGCCGCCATAGCTGGTCCAGTCGGTATCGGCGGGAACCGTCTGTGCGCGGACAGGAAGCGCGGCGGCGGCAACGCCGGCAGCGGTGGTGGTCAGCATCAAACGGCGGGTAAGGGCGCGCATGTCAAAATCCTGGAAATTTCCCGCTCCCGGCCGGTCTTTGCCGCCTGACGGAGCGGCGCGACACTAGCCCAAGCGGCAGCGCTGCCAAAGCCGCAAAGCTTCGCGAAACGTCGCAGCCGCCGCCAGGATCAGCGCGCGCTGAAGTGAAATTGTGCACCGCCGCGCAGACCAGTGGGCCAGCGGGCGGTGACGGTCTTCAGCCGGGTATAGAAGTGCACCCCTTCGGGGCCGTAGACGCCATGGCCGCCAAACACGGACGACTTCCAGCCGCCGAAGCTGTGGGTGCCCACCGGCACCGGGATGGGGACATTGACGCCGACCATGCCAACCTGGATGCGCTCGCAGAAGTCGCGGGCGACGTCGCCGTCGCGGGTGAAGATGGCGGTGCCGTTGGCGAAGGGGTGGGCATTGATCAGCGCCACCGCGCGCTCATAGCTGTCGGCGCGCACCACCGACAGGACGGGGCCGAAAATCTCATCCTTGTAGACGGTCATGTCCGGCGTGACATGGTCGAGCAGGGTGCCGCCCAGCCAGAAACCATTCTCGTAACCCTGCAGCTTCAGGCCCCGGCCATCGACCACCAGCGTCGCGCCTTCGCGCATCCCTGCGTCTATATAATGGGAGACCTTGTCGCGATGGGCGGCGGTCACCAGCGGCCCCATCTCGGCGCTGGCATCGGTGGCGGGACCCACCTTCAGCGCCGCCACGCGCGGCTTCAGTCTGGCCACCAGCGCCTCGGCGGTTTTTTCGCCCACCGGCACCGCCACCGACACCGCCATGCAACGCTCGCCGGCCGAGCCATAGCCCGCGCCCATCAGCGCATCCGCCGCTTGGTCGAGATCGGCGTCGGGCATCACCACCAGATGGTTCTTCGCGCCGCCCAGCGCCTGCACTCTTTTCCCCGCCGCGCAGCCGCGCGTGTAGACATATTCCGCGATCGGGGTTGAGCCCACGAAGGACACCGCCGCGATGCCGGGATGATCGAGGATGGCGTCCACCGCCGCCTTGCCGCCATGCACGACGTTCAGCACGCCCGGGGGAAGTCCCGCTTCCAGCCACAGGTCGTGCAGCAGGTTGGGCGCGGAGGGGGCGCGCTCCGACGGCTTGAGGATGAAGGCATTGCCGCAGGCCAGCGCCATGGGCATCATCCACAAGGGCACCATGGCGGGGAAATTGAACGGCGTGATCCCGGCCACCACGCCCAAAGGCTGGCGCTGGTCGTAACTGTCCATGCCGGCCGAGACGCCCGGGCTGTAGGCGCCCTTCAGCAGATGGGCGATGCCGCAGGCGAACTCCACCACTTCCAGGCCGCGCGCCACTTCGCCCAGCGCATCGGCGCGCATCTTGCCATGTTCGGCGCTGATGGCGCGGGCCAATGCGTCGGCGTTGGCGCCCATCAGGCGGCGCATCTCGTACATGACCTTGGCGCGTTTGGACGGAATTGTTGCCGCCCAGGCGGGGAAGGCGGCCGCAGCAGCTTTGACCGCCGCATCGATCTGTGCCGCGCCGCCGGACCAGACACGCGCTGATTCTTCGCCGGTCGCGGGATTGAAAACCGGCGTGGAATCGCCGCTGCCCGTTTTCTGGCCGTTGATGCGGTGGGAAATGATTGTCATGGCGCCATTTTCAGCAATGGAACTGTGCTGTCAAATCGCCGCATCCGCAGGGCGGACATGCACGGCTTTCGATTTTGCCCGCGCCAATTCCCGCGCGCGGGGAAAATTTCAGCAGCCAATCCGCGGATTCTTTTGTTGCGGTTCCGTGTCGTCGTGGAACGGTGATCGAACCGTCATCGGCGAATTTTTCCGCGCGCGATCACGCCATGCTGCAGAGCGAAAGTTTTTCCGCGCCGCGTCATAAATCTGAACAATCCGCAATCTAGTACGAGGCACGGCGATGAAACGCGCGGGCCGAAATTCCCCGCGCGTAAAAAAATCCCGCCAGTCGAAAACATTCAACCGGCCGCATTTGCGGCACCGCATGCGCGCATCTGCGCGCGTGCAACAAGGGGCAGACCATGACCAATCGTTTCGCGAAATTCCTGATGCAGGGCGCCAGCCCGCTGATGCTGCTGGCCATTGCCCAGCCCGCTTTTGCACAGTCCAGCGGTACCGAACAGGTCGAAACCGTCGTCGTCACCGGCGAGAAGGTCTCCGCCAACGGCCTGATGAACAACGCGCCGATTTCCAAGGAACGTTCGACCATCACCAGCGAGTTCCTCAACAGCGCCATCCCGGCCGGCCAGACCCCGTTTGCCGCCCTGAACTTCATGCCGGGCGTGAATTTCACCAACAATGATCCCTATGGCTCCTCCGGCGGCGACATCCGCATCCATGGCCAGGACGGCAACCATATCTCGGTCACGCTCGACGGCATGCCGCTGAACGACACCGGCAACTATGCCACCTACACCAACCAGATCATCGATCCCGAGATCATCGACCGCATCAGCGTCAACCAGGGTTCGACCGACGTGGACAGCCCCACCGCGGCCGCGACCGGCGGCGTGGTGGCGATCAAGTCCGACATGCCGCACGAAGAATTCGGCGCCGAAGCGGTGGTCTCCGCCGGCAGCTATGGCGACCAGCGTTATCTGGGGCGCATCGATTCCGGCGAGATCGGTCCTTGGGGCACGCGCGGCTTCCTGACCTATTCCTACCAGTCGAACGACAAGTTCAAGGGGCCGGGCTACATGCGCAAGGTCCAGGTCAACGGCAAGATCTACCAGGACCTGGGCGCCGTGGGCTGGATCACGCTCGCCGCCCACTGGAACAGCAACCGCAACAACGCCGTCTATGCGCTGGACTATGCGCCCAATACCACCGGCTTCACCGCCGCCTTGGCCAATCAAACCGACCTGATCCACAATCCCAATGGCAGCGGCTATATCGCCAATCCGCTGCCCGGCGCCGTTCCCACCAACCTGGGCGGCACCAACACCAACTTCGACACCCTGGGCTGGGATCGCGACTTCCGCCAGACCTGCCCCACCACCACGCCGGTTTCCGGCGTCGCCGACAACACCCAGACCACCTGTTCCTTCTGGACAAGGCCCCGCGTCAATCCCTCCGACACCGGCAATGTCCGCTTCCAGTCGCTGTTCAACCTGACCGACGCGCTGACTCTCACGGCCGACGCCAACTTCCAGTATGTCGAGGCCACCGGCGGCTCCACCTTCTTCACCTTCAAGGAAAATGCCGGCCAGCAGATCGGCAGCAGCGTCATTGCCGGCCCGGCGCTCACCACGACGCCCTATGGCTGTATCGCGGGCCGCGGCTGCGACCTCAACGGTGATGGCGACGTGCTGGACACGGTCGGCCTGTTCCAGCCCAGCCTGACCCAGACCCACCGCTACGGCGCCAACGTCTCGCTGATCTATCGCCTGGATGAAAACAACACCGTCCAGGCCGCCTATACGCTGGACTGGGGCGATCACCGCCAGACCGGCGCCGCCGCCTTCGTCGATCCGGTCAACGGGCCCTACAATGCCTTCGGGCCGGTCAGCGGCCAGAGCCATGCCGTACTGGACGCCACCGGCGTGCCGCTGCGCTTCCGCGACCGCCTGTCCTACGCCATCATGAACCAGGCGGCGTTCGATTATGAAGGCAAGTTCTTCGACCAGTCGCTGCGCACCAGCATCGGCTTTCGCATGCCCTTCCTGGAGCGCGACCTGAACAACCACTGCTACATCCAGGCGGGTTCCTCGACGGCCTATTGCACCACCCAGGTGCCCAGCGCCAACAACAGCGACGGCACCGTGTCGTTCGCCGGCAGCGCGACGCATTATTCGCCGCCGGTCAGCGCGGTGCGCACCTACAACAAGTTCCTGCCGCATCTGGGCGTGACCTGGCTGCCGCTGGGCGACGAGCACCAGTTCTTCTCGTCCTACACCCAGGAAATCGCCGCGCCCCGCACCGACAATCTGTACCAGAGCGTCTGCACCGCGACGACACCGGCCGGCGTCTGCACCAGCTATTCGCCCTTCGCCAACACCAAGCCGGAAACCTCCACCAGCTACCAGTATGGCTATCGCTACATGACCAGCGACCTGCAGCTGGCGCTGATCCAGTGGAACACCCAGGTCAAGAACCGCATCGTCAGTTCCTTCGACCAGATCACCAACACCTATTTCGACCATAACGTGCCGGGCATCAATTTCTGGGGCACCGACCTGGAAGGCAACTATTTCCTGGGCGACTGGGGCTTCTATGCCAATGCCAGCTATACCCGCGCCCGCATCATCTCCAACATCCCGGTGGGCGGCGGCGCGGCGCCGACGCTCAACAAGCAGCTGTCGGAGACGCCCAAATGGTCCACCGCCGGCCGCGTCACCTACAAGATCGACGACGAGGTCAATTTCGGTCTCGGCGCCAAATGGGTGAGCCGTCGCTACCAGACCGAGGACAACAACGCCTTCGTACCGGATTACTACACCGTCAACGCCGACGTGAACTGGAACCTGTCGCGCTTCGGCTTCCCGGACTCCTCGCTGCGCCTGAATGTCGACAACCTGTTCGACAAGCATTATTTCAGCTCGGTCGGCACCCAGACCTGCTGGGTCCCCAATGGCAGCTTCAGCGGCTGCACCAGCTATCCGACCGCCTATGAAGGCTCGCCGCGCACCGCTCAGGTCACGCTGACCGCGCGCTACTAGGCGCAAGCCATGCTAGGAAAGGCCGGCTCTTCGGGGCCGGCCTTTTTCTTTTCGGATCTTTTCGGGACAGTGTCATGCGCAAGATGATTTCGGTGTTGCTGGCGCTGCCGCAGGCCGCCTTCGCCTGGGGCTATGCCGGGCACAAAACCATCGGCGAGGTGGCGACGCGGCATTTCCCCGCCGAGATTCCTGCCTTCCTGCGCGGCGCGGAGGCGGCGGCCGAGCTGGGCATCCTGTCCCAGGAGCCCGATACCTCGCGCAATGCCGGACAGCCGCACGACTATGACCTGGACCCCGGCCATTTCCTGGATGTGTCGGACGACCTGACCATCCTGGGCGGGCCCAGACTGTCGGCGCTTCCCGCCAGCCGCCGCGACTATGACACCGCGCTGCGCGCTGTCGGCGTCGAGCAGTACAAGGCGGGCTTCCTGCCCTACAATATCCTGGACGGCTACCAGCAGCTGGTGAAGGACTTCGCCCTGCTGCGGGCCACCCAGGCGTCGGTGAAGAACGCCGCGAAGTTCAAGCTCGGCGCCGCCGATCGCCGCGACCTGGCGCGGCTTCTGGCCGTGCGCAAGCTGCTGACGCGGCGCGACCTTGGCTATTGGGCGCATTTCGTGGAAGACGCCAGCCAGCCCATGCATGTCAGCATCCATTATGACGGCTGGGGCGACGGCCCCAATCCCCAGAGTTTCACGACCCTGCATGGCATCCATGCCAGGTTCGAATCCGCCTTTGTGAACGCCAACATCACCGAGGCCGATGTGGAGGCGCGGATGCGGCCCTATCAGCCCTGCACCGCCGGTTTGCAGGTGTGCCTGCAGGATTATCTCGCGACTGTCGCGCCGCTGGTGACGACAGCCTTTGCACTCGACAAGGCGGGCGCCCTCGACGTCGCCACGCCGCAAGCCAGGGACTTCGTCGCCACCCGCCTGGCCGACGGCGCCAGCCACCTGCGTGACATGGTGGTGGATGCCTGGCGCGAGGCGGGCAGCGCCCAGCTCGGCTACAAGATCAAGACGCCGGTCGCAGACTATGAATCCGGCAAGGCGATCATGACCCCGCAATCGAAGGACTAGGTCCGGGGGTGTTGCCCTTTGGCGGGTGGTATGGAACATCCCCGCCATGGCTGACGATCCCCACAAGGCCACCCTGGATGCGCTGGCGGCAAAGGGCCGGTTGCGCGCCCTGACGGCCACGCGCGGGCTGGATTTCACCTCCAACGATTACCTGGCGCTGGCGGAAAGCGCGGCGCTGCGCGATGCGGCCGCCGCGGCGCTGGCGCGCGGCGTGCCGGTGGGGGCGGGCGGCTCGCGCCTGCTGCGCGGCAACCATCCCGAACATGAGGCGCTGGAAGAAGAAGCCGCCGCCTTCTTCGGCAGCGAGACCGCGCTGTATTTTCCCACCGGCTATGCCGCCAATGCCGCCATCGCCGCCACCCTGCCGCGCGAAGGCGACCTGATCGTCCATGACGCGCTGATGCATGCCAGCTTCCGCGCCGGGCTGGAGCCCGGGCGCATCGCGGTCCGGACCGCGCCGCACAATGACGTGGCGGCGATGGAGGCGATCATCACGGACTGGCGCGCGGGCGGCGGAACCGGCCGGGTGTGGATCGCGGTGGAGACGCTGTATTCGATGGATGGCGACCGCGCGCCGCTGGCCGAACTGGTGGCGCTGGCGGCAAAGCACGATGCCATGCTGATCCTGGATGAAGCCCATGCCACCGGCGTTTACGGCGACCAGGGCCGGGGGCTTGGCGCCCAATATGAAGGCGCCCCCAACATCATCTCGCTGCACACCTGCGGCAAGGGACTGGGCGCGGCGGGGGCGCTGATCTGTCTGCCGCGGCTGTATCGCGACTTCATCGTCAATCGCGGCCGCAGCTTCATCTATTCCACCGCGCCGTCGCCGCTGATGGCGGCCGCGGTGCGCGAAGCCCTGAAGATCAGTGCGGGCGCGCGGCAGGAACGCACGCAGCTGGCGGCGCTGGTGCGCCATGCGGGCGAGGGCCTGCGCAAGCTGGGCCTGCCGTTCAGCGGCTCGCAGATCGTGCCGGTGATCGTGGGCGAGGACAGCCGTGCGGTGGCGCTGGCGGCGGCGCTGCAGGCGCGCGGCTACGACATCCGCGCCATCCGCCCGCCCACCGTGCCCGAAGGCACGGCGCGGCTGCGCATCGCGCTGACCTTGCATGTCACGCCGGACGATCTCGATGCATTGTTCGCAGACCTGGCGGTTGAAATGGAACGCACATGAAATTCGTCGTCAGCGGCACCGATACCGACATCGGCAAGACGGTGTTCTGCGCCGGGCTGTGCGGGTTTTTGAATCTGCCCTACTGGAAACCGGTGCAGGCGGGCGAGCCGGGCGACAGCGAGACGGTGGCGGAACTGTCCGGGGTGGAAACCTTGCCGGAAGCGTATCGCCTGCAACGGCCCGCTTCGCCGCACCAGGCTGCGGCGGAGGAGGGCATCACCATTGATCCCAACGCGCTGACGCCGCCGGATGGCGACATGGTGATCGAAGGCGCGGGCGGGCTGATGGTGCCGCTGACCGACCACACGCTGTTCATCGATGTTTTTGCGCGCTGGAAGCTGCCGCTCATTCTGTGCGCCCGCACCCGGCTGGGCACCATCAACCATACTTTGCTGTCGCTGGAGGCGCTGCGGTCACGCGCGATACCGGTTCACGGCGTCGCATTCATCGGCGAGGCCAATGACGAAAGCGAGCGCATTATCTGCGCCAAAGGCCAGGTGAAGCGGCTGGGCCGCCTGCCGGTAATCGCACCCCTGACCCCGGGACGCCTGCAGGCGGTCTTCGCCAAGTGTTTCAACAAAGCCGATTTCGCATGACCTCGCCGGCGTCTCCAATATGGCATCCGTTCACGCAACATGCGCTGACACCGGACTTCCCGCTGGTGACGCATGGCGAAGGCGCTTGGCTTGAAACAAAAGACGGCAAACTGCTCGACGCCATTTCCAGCTGGTGGGTCATTACCCATGGCCACCGCCATCCGCGCATTGTGGACGCCATCAAGAAGCAGGCCGACGCATTGGACCAGGTGATCTTCGCAAACTTCACCCACCAGCCCGCCGAAGACCTGGCGCGCGGCCTGATTGAAATCGTGCCGCCCGGCCTGGCCCATGTCTTCTATTCCGACAGCGGTTCCACCAGCGTGGAAGTGGCGTTGAAGATGGCGCTGGGTTTCTGGAAGAACACCGGACAGGCCCGCACCAAAATCCTGGCGCTGGAGCACGCCTATCATGGCGATACCGTCGGCACCATGTCGGCCGGTGCGCGCGGCGTCTTCAACGCGGCCTATGATCCGCTGCTGTTCGACGTCATCCGCCTGCCGTTTCCGCAGGGGCGCGGTTGTGCCGTGCTGGCGGCGCTGGAAGACGCGGCCAAGGACGCCGCCGCGCTGATCGTCGAGCCGCTGATCCTGGGCGCGGGCGGCATGCTGACCTATGACGCCGAGCTGCTGCGCAAGATGCACGCTTTGTGCAAACGCCACGGCACGCTGTTCATCGCCGACGAAGTGATGACCGGCTTCGGCCGCACCGGCACGCTGTTCGCCTGCGAACAGGCCGGCATCACGCCGGACATATTGTGCATCGCCAAGGGGCTCACCGGCGGCAGCCTGCCGCTGGCCGCCACGCTGTGCACGCCGCAAATCTTCGACGCCCATTATTCGACCGACCGCAGCCGCACCTTCTTTCACTCGTCGTCCTTCACCGCCAACCCGATCGCCTGCGCCGCCGCCTGTGCCAATCTGGAAATCTGGCGCGACGAACCCGTCCGCGAGCGCATCGCGGCGCTGGCCGGCGCGCAGGAAGACCGCCTCGCGCCCTTCCGCGCCGACCCGCGCTTTGCCGATGTCCGCCGCCTGGGCACCATCGCGGCGCTGGATTTGAAGGTTCCCGATCCCGGCTATCTGGCGGGGCTGGGGCCGCAGCTTGCCGCCTTTTTCCTGGAACGCGGCGTCTTGCTGCGCCCGCTGGGCAACACCATCTATGTCATGCCGCCCTATTGCACGACGGCTGCGGAACTGGGTCTGGTATATGATGGCATTCGCGCCGCGGCCGAAAAATTCGCGTAACCATCGCCTGATCCGGGACGAACTGCTCTTCGTAAAGACAGCAAGGAGGAATGCCATGCACATCCGATCCCTTTCCCTGGCCGCCGCCGCGGTCATCGCCCTGATCGCCGCGCCCGCTTTCTTCTCCAGCGCCGATGCCGGCGATCTCAACAAGCAAATTCCCGCCGCCGCGCAGGATCCCGCCAATCCCGCCCCTTCCGAAACCGCCGTGCTGGCGGGTGGCTGCTTCTGGGGCCAGCAGGGCGTGTTCGAACATGTGAAGGGCGTCACCAAAGTCATTGCCGGTTATTCCGGCGGCAGCCGCGACACCGCCGTCTATGAACAGGTCGGCACCGAGACCACCGGCCATGCCGAGTCGGTGGAGATCACCTTCGATCCCCGCCAGGTCAGCTACGCCACTTTGCTGCGCATCTATTTCTCGGTGGCGCATGATCCCACCCAGCTGAACCGCCAGGGCCCGGACGAGGGCACCAGCTACCGCTCCGCCATCTTCGCCGCCAATGACGGCCAGGCCGCGACGGCCAGGGCCTATATCGCCCAGCTGACGGCGGCGCATGTTTTCCCGGCGCCCATCGCTACGAAAATCGAGCCGCTCAAGGGCTTCTACCGGGCCGAGTCCTATCACCAGGACTATCTGATCCATCATCCGGAATCGGGCTATATACAGGTCAACGACCTGCCCAAGATCGAGGGCCTGAAAAAGGTCTGGCCCCAATATTATCGGGCCCAGCCGGTCCGGCTGGCGCGGAACTGAGGGCAGGGCTTGGGGCGGCCCCATTAACACCCCGCAATCTGCGGCCCCGTTCACCAAGCCGGCGGAAAATCACACCCCGCCCAGGGTTAATGCCGTTTCCTTTGTCCGGGCGATCTGGTAGGTGCTGCCCGGTTCGGGATTGAAGAGGCCGCCGCAGGGCGGCTTTTCGGGACCGGGCGCGAGAAATCAAAGCGAACCCAACCAAAATGAAAAACCAGACTGAACGTCTTGTTGTGGGTGGTGTCGCGCTCCTGATCGGCCTGCTTATCGGCTGGATGGTGCGCGGCGTCGGGACCTACAATATCAAGGCCGCGAGCGTCTCGACCTATGACGACTGGCGCACCGCCTGTCCCGCGGCCGAAACCAAGGATGCCGCCTGCGAACTGAGCTCCGACATCATCGACAGCCAGCAGCACAGCACGGTCGCCCGCATGGTCATCACCACGGACAAGGACGGCAACAAGCTGGTGGGCTTCACCCTGCCGCACGGCGTCGCGCTGGAAGCCGGCATGGGCA
>JAQGLO010000019.1 GCA_028292825.1 Alphaproteobacteria bacterium
TCGGCGGACTGGTGCGTCTGCACCATCCCGGCCTCGGTGCTCAGCCAGATCCCGATGAATGTCGGCAAGCCGATGCAGAACGCCATCAACCAGCTGCCCTACATGGCGGCGCTCAAGGTGGGCCTGCAGATGAAGCGCCGCTTCTGGGAGCAGGATGACCAGATCTATGGCGGCATCACCTATACCAACCAGGCCAACAACACGATTGGCTATCCCCAGTGGGATTTCTTCTCCAAGGGCAAGGGCGTACTGCTGGGCAGCTATGCCTTCGGCACCCCGGCCTATATCGCCGCCGCCAAGTCGCCGGAGGACCGCATCAAGGACTCGCTGGAATACGGCTCCAAGATCCATCCGCAATACAAGGAGGAGTTCGAATGCGGCGTGGCCGTCGCCTGGCACCGCGTGCCATGGACCCTGGGCTGCGCCGGTTTCTGGACCGACGAAAGCCGCGCCGTGCATTACGACAATCTGTGCGCTCTTGATGGACGCATCGTGCTGGCGGGCGAGCATGCCAGCCGCATCCCGGCCTGGCAGGAAGGCGCGGTCACCAGTGCGCTGGATGCCATTTCCCGCCTGCACAAGAAAGTGATGGCCTGATCATGAAGACGCTTCTGTTTGCCGCGCTTGCGGCTTTTACCGCCACCGCGGCTTTTGCCGATAACGCCGGACCCGCGCCCAAGCCCCAGACCGGCCATCGCGGCAATTCCAACGGCTTCTTCTCGCCCTTCCCGTTCGATGGCGGCGAAGCCATCTACAAGGGCGTTTGCGCCGGCTGCCACATGCCCGACGCCAAGGGCGCGGTGGGCGCAGGCGCCTATCCGGCGCTGGCCAAGAATGAGAATCTGGAGACGGCCGCCTATCCCGTTGCCATGGTGCTGAAGGGCCAGAAAGCCATGCCGGGCCTCGGCATGCAGCTGGACGACCAGCAGGTCGCCGATGTGGTGAACTATGTGCGCACCCATTTCGGCAACAAGTATCGGGACAAGGTAAAGCCTGAAGATGTGAAGGCTGCCCGTTAGGCGCATGGACGGCAGAATGAAAAGGGCGGCCCGGAGGCCGCCTTTTTTATGTCAGGTCCTTGCCCATGCGCGTGATCGGCACGGTGACGCCCGACGGCGTGGGCACTTCCATGCGCTCGATCGGGGTATAGCCGCAGACCCGGTACAGCGGCTCGCCGCCGACGGTGGCGCCTAGTTCTGTGCGGGTGAAACCTTCAGCGCGCGCCGCCGCCTCGCACAGTTCGATGATGCGGCGGCCGACGCCGCGGCGGGTGAAGGCGGGGCTGGTGTACATGGCGCGCACCCGTGCCGCTTCCGTGGCGGGGTCCAGCAGCCGCGCATCGCGGCCGGCAGTGTGATTGCCGCCGAACAGCGTCGCGCGGCGGCTCCAGCCGCCACAGCCCGCCAGCACGCCGTCTTCCTCCAGCACGAAATAGGTACCGTCGGCGATCAGCTGGCTGTCCACGCCCATCACCGCGAAGGAGGCTTCGACTTTTTCGGCGCTGAGAAATTGCGGCAGCAATTGGCGGATGGAGGTTTCCATCAGCGCCTTGAGGGCCGGCAGGTCGGCTTCATTGGCCAGGCGGTGCGTGAAAGGCATCAGGCTTTCTACATCGAAATGTCTGGCGAGGGAGGCCCAAAATAGCGCCAGCCTGCATCGCGGCCTGCCCAAGCCGGCGGCATTTTCAAAGGCTTTCCCGGCAGCCGCGCAAATTTCCTGCGAATTTCACGCTCGCACACCCATCGGGCCCGCGCATTGCTGCGTGCCGGTGCTAACATTGCGGCCTCCACAAACGTGCCGGCCTTCGCCCGTCACTCGACCAAAGGACCCAAGATGAAAAACTTCCAAAAAACAGCCCTTATGGCCTCGCTGGTTGGCGCGCTCCTGTGCGGCGCCGCTTCGGCCGCATCTGCCGCCGGGATCGAACGCATCTATGGCCCCAACGCCATGTCGCCCATCGCCTCGGCGGTCAGCGTGCCGCCCGGCTACACCACCTTTTACGTCTCCGGCGCCCTGCCCACGGCCGTGACGCCCGCCGCCGACGGCAAGCCCGCCGATTTCGGCGACACCACCGCCCAGACCCGCTCGGTGCTGGATAACCTGAAGGCGGTGATGGACAAGCAGGGCATCAGTTTCGGCGATGTCGTCGCCGCCCATGTCTTCCTCGATCCCAAGGCCGACTTCATGGCCATGAACAAGGTCTGGGCCACCGAGTTCGGCACCGCCGCCCAGCCCAACAAGCCGGCCCGTGCCGCCATGCGCGTGGACGCCCTGGTGCTGCCGGGCGCGCTGCTGGAAATCGAATTCATCGCCGCCAAGAAAGTGACGGCGACGAAGAAGAAGTAAGCTTCCTCTTCGAAGCAAAAAAAAGGCGGGTCTTGCGACCCGCCTTTTTCTTTGGCTTGCGCCAGTCTTGGACGTTGCCCGCTTAGAAGTTGAACGTGATGCGGGTGTAGTAGAAGCCGCCATTGATGCCGTAAGGCGAGATGGAGAGCGGCGCGCCCACGATGTTGGAACCGTCCTGCAGCTCGTCGGGATGACCCGGTACGGCGTGGATGGTTTCCGGGGTCTTGTTGAACAGGTTGTTGCCGCCAAAGGCGATCGTCCAGGACTCCAGATAGTGATAGTCGAGTTCCAGATCGGTGATGAACGCAGTGCCGACCTTCTGACGATAATAGGCCGAACCATCATAGGTGGAGTCGTAGGAGGACGGGCCGTACATGGTCTCGCGGACATTGACCGACCAGTCATCCAAGTCCCACAGCCCACTGAGTCCGATCTTCTCCTTGGGCGAAGCGTTGGTCAGGGTGGAGCGGGCAGTCTGGTCGAACAGCGACACACCCGGGCCCAGCGCCGCCGGCGTCGGGATGGTTTTGCTGATCGAAGTGTCGTTGTAGTTGCCCACCAGCGTCCAGTTGATGGTGCCGGCCGTGCCCAGGTCGGACAGATAATTGGCCGACACGTCCACGCCTTGCGTCAGGGTGCTCATGCCGTTGAGGAACAACGTCACGCCGGTGAAGGTGACGGTGGGATCCAGCACATTGCCATGGGCGGCGATCGCCAGCGGCACGGTCGGCGAGATCGGCGTGCCGCCCGAACCATAGAGCGAGCCGGTGCCGGAGATGCGATTGCGCAGGCTGATCGAATAGGCATCCACCGTCAGGCTGAAATTGTCGAACGGATGGGTGACAATGCCTGCGCTGTAGTTGGTCGAGGCTTCCGGCGACAGCGGGGCGACGCCCAGAATGCGCGCAGCAGCCGAGTTTGGCGGCAACTGCACAAAGGCGGTGGTCGGACCGACATTGGTGGCCGAATAGAACTCTTCCTGCAGGGTGGGGGCGCGGAAACCGGTCGAAATGGTGCCACGCACCGCAAAGGCGGGCGTGATGTCATAACGGGCCGTGATCTTGCCCACCTGCGCATCGCCAAAGTCGGTGTAATGCTCAAACCGGCCGGCGATATCGACGGTCAGGTCTTGGATCGGCGAGGCCGCGAGATCCAGATAGACCGCATAGTTCTTGCGGCTGTGCGCACCGGCATCGGTCGGCAGGAAGCCGGGATAGGACGAACCGCCCGACTTGTAGATCGACGCCGCATCGCCCTGGGTGATGCCGAAGGTGTTCTCGCGGGCTTCCGTGCCGACGGCGAAGGTCAGGGGCGAGGCCAGGCCGACATTGAACTCCTTGGAGATATCCAGGTTGAAGGTGGCTTCCGTGGCGGTGAAGGCACCATCGTAGAAGTCGCGCGGCGTTGTGTGGGTATCCAGATACAGGTCGGAGTTCGCGCTGTTCAGCGTATAGATCTTGTCATGGTCCTTGCCGTAGGTGCCTGACAGATCCCAGTTCCAGCCATCGACAGCGCCCTTGATGCCGAAGGTGTAGCCGTAATCGTCTTCCTTCAGGGCTTCCTGCGGATTGAAGCCGTTGGGGAAGGGCACCAGCGTGCCCGGCGCACCGGCCGTGCCGGATGAACCGGCCAGGTTGGGGGTGCCGGCCGGGGTCAGTCCGGTATAGCCATCCGGATTGGTGACGGCATTGAAGGGCTGGTTGGAGCCCGCTGCGGCCGTCACACGGCTGGGAAGACGGACATTTTCAAATGCCTTGGCCTGGCGCTCACCATAGGTGGCATTGCCATAGAGCAGGATGTTGGGGTCGATCTGGTATTCCATGTTGGCGCCAACGGTGGTCAGCATGGATTCCGGGTCGCCGGCGATGCGGTTGACATTGGGATAGCCGGGGACCGTGGTGGCATTGTAGGCGCCGGTGGGGACGCCATTGGCATCTATCACGCGGATGTCCTGGGCGCCGCGCTGGCTGAAGCCGCGATAGCGCTTTTCGCCGGTGATGTTGATGAAGCCCTTGGTGCCGAGCGGAAGGCCGATATTGCCCGAAAAGTCGTAGGTCTGGCCGCCTTCGTCCTCATACTGGCCGGCGGTGGCATAGGCCACGCCGCCCGAGGCGTTCTTCTTCAGGATGATATTGACCACGCCGGCAATGGCGTCGGTGCCGTACTGGGCAGCAGCGCCTTCTTCCAGCACTTCGATATGATCGATGGACGCGACGGGGATCAGATCCAGGTCGGCGGTTGCCGCGCCCTGATACTGGCCGCCCAAGACGTGCAGGTTGCCGGTGGAATGGCGGCGCTTGCCGTTGAGCAGCACCAGTGTGTCATTGGGATTGAGACCGCGAAGGCGCGCCGACAGGGTCAGCGCACCGGTATCACCACCCAGCGCCTCGGCCGAGAAGGACGGCGAAATCTGCGACAGGGCCTGGATCAGGTTGGGTTGGCCGACATGGCTCAGCGCGTCGGACCCGATCACGGTGATCGGCGCAGCACTGTCGGCCGCCGTCATGCCCGTGACGCGGGTACCGGTGACGATCACCGCTTCGGTTTCAGCCTGGGCGACCTGCTGGGCCAGCGCAGGGGCGGCCGTGGCCGCCAGGACGAATATGGATGCTCCAAAAAAGAGCGAAGACTTCAAATGACCAGAGCGTACAAACATTGGGAACCCCCGTTTTTTTCGCGCAATGCGCGATGTTGGTGTGGTTCCTTCCCGCGATTTCCCCGATGATTTCTGGATTGGCGGCCGCGGCCGCATTCATTCCTTTCGTTAAAAACCCTCCCCGCCCATGGGCTTCAAACCCATGGGCGGGAAGATGCCCCCATTAGAAATTGAACGTTATGCGCGTGTAGTAGAAGCCGCCATTGATGCCGAAGGGCGAGATGCCCAGCGGTGCGCCGACGACATTGGACGTGTTGCTCAGCTGTGTGTTGTTCAGTGCCACAATCGAGTCCGGACGTTCGTTGAACAGGTTGTTGGCGCCGAAGGCGATGGTCCAGGATTCCAGATAGTGATAATCGAGCTCCAGGTCGGTGATCGCGGTGGTGCTGACCTTGTTGTTGGTGAACACCACATTGTCACGCGACAGGAACTGCGAGGTGGGACCGTAGAAGGTTTCGCGCAGATTGACCGTCCAGTCATCGATCGAATACAGCGCGCTGAGGCCGATCTTCTCCTTGGGCGAAGCGCTGGTCAGCAGGCTCTGGGCGGCCTTGGTGTACAGCACCACGGCCGGGGCGAAGGTCGGCGGGGTGACCGCAACCTTGCTGATCGAGGTGTCGTTGTAGTTGCCGGCCAGGGTCCAGTTGATGGTGCCATAGCTGCCCAGGTCCGAGACATAGTTGGCCGACACGTCGATGCCCTGGGTCAGGGTCGAGATGCCGTTCAGGAACAGCGCCACGCCGGTCTGGGTGACGGTGGGATCCAGCACATTGCCATGCGCCTGGATGGCGGTGGTGACGATGGGCGAGTTCTGGCCGGCGCCGCCGCCCGAACCGAACAGGGTGCCGGTGCCGACGATGCGGTTGCGCAGGGAGATCGAGTAAGCGTCGATCGTGAACGACAGGCTGTCCAGCGGATGGGTGACGAAGCCCACGCTGTAGCTGGTCGAGCCTTCCGGCTGCAGCGGCTTGACGCCCAGCAGCGCCGCCGCGGCCGAGTTGGGCGGCAGCTGCACGATCGCAGAGGTCGGCGAGACGTTGGTGGCCGAGTAGAACTCTTCCTGGATGGTGGGGGCGCGGAAGCCGGTGGAGATGGTGCCGCGGATGGCAAATTCCGGGATGAAGTCGTAGCGGGCCGTGATCTTGCCGACCTTGGCATCGCCGAAGTCGGTGTAATGCTCGAAGCGGCCGGCCACATCGACGGTCAGGTCCTTGATCGGCGAGGCGGCGAGATCCAGGTACACCGCGTAGTTCTTGCGGCTGTGGGTGCCGGCATCGGTCGGCTGGAAGCCCGGATAGGACTGGCCGCCTTCCTTGTAGACCGAGGCTGCGTCGCCCTGGGTAATGCCGAAGGTGTTCTCGCGCGCTTCGGTGCCGAGTGCGAGGGTCAGCGGCGAAGCCAAGCCGACTTCGAACTCCTTGCTGACATCCAGGTTGAAGGTGGCTTCGGTGGCGGTGAACTGGCCGTCATAGAAGTCCTTCGGCGAGGTATGCGTGTCCTTGTACAAGGACAGGTTCGCGGAGTTGTAGGTGTAGATCTTGTCGCGGTCCTTGCCATAGGTGCCCGACAGATCCCAGTTCCAGCCGTCCACGGCGCCCTTGATGCCGAGGGTATAGCCGTAATCGTCTTCCTTCAGGCCTTCCTGCGGATTGAAGCCGGTGGTGGAGAAGATCAGCTCGCCCGGGGTGGTATAGGTGCCGGTGGCGCCGGAAACCGCCGGCGTCCCCGCTGCGGTCAGGCCGGTATAACCCTGCGGATTGGTGACGGCATTGAAGGGCTGGTTGGAGCCCGGGCTGGTGATCACCTGGCTGGGCTGGCGGTAGTTTTCATAGGCCTTGGCCTGGCGTTCGCCATAGGTGGCATTGCCATAGAGCAGGATGTTGGGGTCGATCTGATATTCCATGTTGGCCGACACGGTGGTCAGCATGGATTCCGGATCGCCCACAATGTGGTTGACGTTCGGATAGCTGGGCAAGCCGGCCACCGGATAGGAGGTCGCCAGCGGAGTGCCATCGACGCCGACCAGGCGAATGTCCTGGCCGCCGCGCTGGCTGAAACCGCGATAGCGCTTTTCGCCGGTGACGTTGATGAAGCCCTTGTCGCCCAGCGGGAAACCGATATTGCCCGAAAAGTCATAGGTTTGGCCGCCCTCATCGAAGTACTGACCGGCGGTGGCATAGGCGACGCCGCCCGAAGCATTCTTCTTGAGGATGATGTTGACGACGCCGGCAATGGCGTCGGTGCCGTACTGGGCGGCGGCGCCTTCCTGCAGGACTTCGACATGGTCGATGGAGGCAACGGGGATCATGTCAAGGTCGGCGGTCGCCGCGCCCTGATACTGGCCGCCCAGGACGTGCAGGTTGCCGGTGGAATGGCGGCGCTTGCCGTTGATCAGGACCAGCGTGTCGTTGGGGCTGAGGCCGCGCAGGCGGGCCGACAGGGTCAGCGCGCCGGTGTCGCCGCCCAGCGATTCCGCGGTGAAGGACGGGGCGATCTGGGACAGAGCCTGAATCAGGTTGGGCTGGCCGACATGGCTCAGCGCATCGGAGCCGATCACGGTGATCGGCGCGGCGCTGTCAGCGGCTGTCATGCCCGTCACGCGGGTGCCGGTGACGATGACGGCTTCGGTTTCACCCTGGGCGACCTGTTGCGCCAACACGGGGGCGGCGGTTGCCGCGATAACTGCGAGTGATGCGCCGAAAAAGAGCGCAGTCTTGACCTTGGTACGCGACGTAAACATTCAGGAACCCCCGGTATATCGCCTTGGCGATGTTTGGTGTGCTCCTTCCTGCTATTTCCTGCCCAGCTCCATTTTTTTGTGCGATGCAAAATCGCTGGAA
>JAQGLO010000040.1 GCA_028292825.1 Alphaproteobacteria bacterium
CGGCGGTGGAGGGCCTGGGGGCGTCCGACGCCTTCAAGCCCTTTGTCATGCCCATCACCCTGGTCATCCTGGTGGGGCTGTTCCTGTTCCAGAGCAAGGGCACCGAGAAGATCGGCAAGGTGTTCGGCCCGGTGATGGTCCTGTGGTTCATCGTGCTGGCGGTGCTGGGCGCCATCGCCATCGCGCGCGAGCCGCAGATCATGGCCGCCGCCAATCCCATGTATGCCGTCGCTTTGTTCGTGCGCGAGCCCTGGACGGCGTTCGTCGCGCTGGGCTCGGTGGTGCTGTCGGTGACCGGCTGCGAGGCGCTGTATGCCGACATGGGACACTTCGGGGCCAAGGCGATCCGCTGGGCCTGGATGTATTTTGCCTTTCCCGCGCTGGTGCTGAACTATTTCGGCCAGGGAGCGGTGTTGCTGGCCAATCCCCATGCCGCGCCGTTCCTGTTCTTCGCGCTGGTGCCGAACTGGCTGCATTATCCCATGGTGGCGCTGGCCACCATCGCCACCATCATCGCCTCGCAGGCGGTCATCAGCGGCGTTTTCTCCATCACCCGCCAGGCGGTGCAATTGGGCCAGCTGCCACGCATGGTGATCAAGCACACCAGCGCCGAGGAGATGGGACAGATCTATGTGCCGCGCATCAACGCCATGCTGTGCGTCGGCGTGGTGCTGATCGTGCTGATCTTCCGGTCATCGGATGCGCTGGCAGCGGCTTACGGCATCGCAGTGACGGGCGTCATGGTGATCTCCACCGCGCTGGTCGCCATCGTGGCGCGCTATCGCTGGAAGTGGAAGCTGCCGGCCGTGATTGCGGTGTTCGGCGTGCTGGGGGCGATCGATATCGCCTTCATGTCGTCGAACGCGCTGAAAATCTTCCAGGGCGGCTGGATGCCGCTGGCGGTGGCTGGTGGCGTCTTCATCGTGATGGACACCTGGCGCCTGGGCCGGCGCGTGCATCTGGAAAAACAGCGGGACAATTCGCTGGCGCTGGACCTGTTCATGGCGCGTGCCGACAAGTTCAGCCAGCGCATCGCCGGCACCGCCGTCTTCCTGTCGCCGCGCACGGACATCGTGCCCAATGCGCTGCTGCACAGCCTGAAGCATTATCACGTGCTGCATGAGCGGGTGGTGATCGCCAGCGTCATCGTGGCGGACAAGCCGCTGGTGGCGCCCGCCAAGCGGGTGACGGTGGAGAAGCTTGGCAAGGGCTTCTTTGCCCTGCGCATCAATTACGGTTTCTTCGAAACCCCGGACCTGCCCGCGGCGATGGAACTGGCGCGGGCCCAGGGCCTGGCGCTGGAGCCGGATTCCACCACCTATTTCCTGGGGCGCGAGACGCTGGTGGCGGGCGACGATGCCGAGCTGAAACGCTGGCGGGTGGCGCTGTATATGTGGCTGTCGTCCAACGCGCTGAGCCCGGCGCGGTTCTACCTGCTGCCACCGGGGCGCGTGGTGGAGCTGGGCACGCAGGTGACGATCTGAAGGTGCAACTTTGAATAGCGCCGAAATTCAAAATTTTGCGCGGGAATGGATAGCGTTTCAGAAAACGCAGCAGACCCAAGACGCCGCATTTGACGATCCTGCCTTTGAAATTGCCTTCCGGCTGTCGCGAATGGCCGTGGATGCCAAGGAGCCGGCAACCGCCATCTGCGTGGAAATTTCCAACCGATCTGACGACCCTTGGATATTAGAAATTTTAGGCGCCGGTACGCTGGAAGACATTCTGCGGTCGCATGGACATGACGTGCTTCCAGAATTTCTCGCTGCAGCCAAAGCTAACCCGAATTTCCGGCAGGCGCTGCGTCATATCTGGCCACGTGAAGACGAAAATGTCTGGAGGCGATTCTTGGCGGTGAGGGACAGTCTTATCCTACCAGAAAAATAAAGCCGCTAATCCAGCGCGTAGAATAGCGCTTTCAGGTACGCACTCTCCGGCAATAGCGGATGCACCGGATGATCGATCCCCGCGCCCGACTGGCGGATCAGGGCGGCGCGGCGGCCGGTGCGCGACAGGCCGGCGGCGCATTCCGCCGCGAAGCGCTCCGGCGGGATGTTGTGGGAGCAGGACGCCACCATCACGATGCCGCCGGGCGCGGTGACGTCGGCGGCCATGCGGGCCAGCTTGCGATAGGCGCGGGCGCCGGCTTCCAGGTCCTTCTTCGACTTCACGAAGGGCGGCGGGTCGGCCAGCACGATGTCGAAGCTTTCCTCTTCCGTCTTCAGCCGCGCCAGTTCCTCGAACACATCGGCCTTCACGGCCTGGATCTTCACGCCATTGGTGCGGGCGCTTTCTTCGGCGATGGCCAGCGCCGGGGCGCTGCTGTCGAGGCAGACCACTTCGGTGGCGCCCGCCTTGGCCGCCAGCAGGCCGAAGCCGCCGGTATAGCTGAAGGCGTCCAGCACGCTCTTGTCCTTGGCGAACTGGGCGATGAAGGCGCGGTTGTCGCGCTGGTCGTAATACCAGCCGGTCTTCTGGCCTTCGGTGAGGTCGGCGACATAGCGCACGCCGTTTTCTTCAACGGCAATGCGGTGGCCTTCGCCCTTGAGCGTCTTCACATAGGAATCGAGACCTTCCAACGTACGGCTGGGGGCATCGGCGCGCAGGATCACGGTCTTGGGCTTCAGCACGGTGTCCAGCGCCATGGTGATGGCGGTGATCTGCTTTTCCATGCCGGCGGTGCCGATCTGCACCGTGAGGGTATCGCCGAAGCGGTCGATCACCAGGCCGGGCACGCCGTCACCCTCGGCATGGAACAGGCGGTAGAAGGGCTTGTCATAAACCGCGTCGCGCAACGCCAAAGCGCGCGTCAGCCGGGCGGCGAAGAATTCCGCGTCAATGACGACTTCGCACTCTTCGGAAAACAGCCGCAGCGCGATCAGGCTCTTGGGATTGAAATAGCCGGTGCCGAAGGCGCGGCCATCCTCGCCGCGCACATTCACGACGGAGCCGGGCGCGATGGCTTTCGCCGCCTCGTCCATGCGGATCTCGTTGGAGAAGATCCAAGGCGAGCCGGCGCGGGCGCGGCGGCCCTTGGGCAAAATGACAGTTTTTCTAGACATGGCGCAGGGTGTAGCTGCCTCTTGCAACCCCGTCCATGGAGTCCTTACATGACGGCGGTATTCTTATAGGGATCAAGGCCATGGCCATCGACGGCAAGTGGGAAATCACCATCAATTCACCCCTGGGCGCGCAAAAGGCGACCCTGGACCTGGCCAGCGACGGCACCAGCCTGACCGGCAGCCAGCAGGCGGCGCAGGGTTCCGGCCCCGTCGAAAACGGCAAGGTCGACGGCAATATCGCAACCTGGTCGGCCAAGATCTCCTCGCCCATGCCCATGACCCTGGATTTCACCGGCACGGTGGACGGCGACAAACTGTCCGGCAGCGTCAAGGCGGGTTCGTTCGGCTCATTCCCCTTCACGGGCAGCCGCAGCGCCTGATATAAGAGGTACGGGATCTCAGGGGCAGCCCAAACGCGGCTGCCCTTTTCCTTTGGAGCCCCGCGACGGCAAAGTCGGCGCAAAAGGAGCGAGCATTGTCTATTCACAAGGAAGGCTATCCGTTCATCGCGCTGTTCGCCGCGGTCAACCTGCTGGCATTCCTGTTCGGCGCCTGGCTGGGTTGGCTGCTGCTGCCGGTCACGATCTGGTGCGTCGCCTTCTTCCGCGACCCCGAGCGCAAGACGCCGGAGGGCGAAGGCCTGATCATCTGCCCCGCCGACGGCAAGCTGCTGCCCATCGTCGAAGTGGCGCCGCCGGCCGAACTGGGCATGGGCGATGCGCCGCGGCCGCGTCTGTCCATCTTCATGAACGTGTTCAATGTGCATGTGAACCGCAATCCGGTGTCGGGCAGCGTGGTGACCAAATCCTATCGCCCCGGCAAGTTCTTCAATGCCAGCTTCGACAAGGCCAGCATCCACAATGAGCGCATGTCGATCCGGCTTCGCCCAACCGGCAATGACGGATCGCTGGACCTTGCCGTGGTGCAGATCGCCGGCCTGGTGGCGCGCCGCATTGTCTGCGACCTGACCCAGGGACAGAGCGTGACGCGCGGGCAGCGCTTCGGCATCATCCGCTTCGGCAGCCGGGTGGATGTCTATCTGCCGCCGGGCACCGAGATCCTGGTCACGCCCGGCATCAAGACCGTGGCGGGCGAGACCGTGCTGGCGCGGTTCATCTGATGGAGACGGACCGGCTGACCCGCCGCAAGCGCGCCCGCCAGATCGTGGCGGCGCGGCTGGAACGTCTGGAAGACCTGTCGCTGGCCAAGCTGGTGCCGTCCTTCATTACCTTGCTGGCGCTGGCCTCCGGCGTCACCGCCATCCGCTTCGCCGTGCATGGCGAATGGACCAGCGCGGTGGCCTTCATCATCGCCTCGATGATTTTCGACATGCTGGACGGGCGCGCCGCGCGCATGCTGGGCGCCGACAGCCGCTTCGGGGCACAGCTGGACAGCCTGGCCGATCTGGTGAGCTTCGGCGTGGCGCCCGCCATCATCCTGTATCTGTGGACCCTGCAGCAGATCGGCGACCGGGGCTGGATCGCCTCGCTGGTGTTCTGCGCCGCCGCCGCCGTGCGCCTGGCGCGCTTCAATGTCGAAGCGGCGCGCGACGAAGGCGCCACCAAGAGCAATCCCTATTTCACCGGCCTGCCGACGCCGGCGGCCGCCTGCATGGTGCTGCTGCCACTGCTGATCTCGTTCCAGTGGGACGACAGCTTCATGATCCAGCCCTGGGTGTCGGTGCTGTTCATCGCCGTCACCAGCGTCCTGATGGTGTCGCGCCTGCCCACGCCCTCGATCAAGTACATGAAGCTGCAGCGCCAGCACCGGGTGGCGGCGATCCTGGTCTTTGCCGGACTTGCGGCGGCGCTGATCGCCTGGCCCTGGGCGACCATGACCGTGGGGCTGGTGATCTATGTGGCGTCGATTCCGTTCGCGATCTACGCGCATCATCCGCGCACGGTGGCGCGTCGCACGACCTGACGCCCTTCACGCCACGCGGCATGAGCCGCGCAGCGCGCCGGGGCAAACTTTGAATCTTTATCCTGGGCACAGGCCCGCCTCCCCCTTTGCGCGAAGCGCACGAAAGGGGAGATGCCGTAGCTGGCCCTTGGGCCAGCTACGGCAGAGGGGGTTATTTACCTGAAGAGACCGGGGCCAGACCGCCCATCAAGCGGTTCTGGAACGGGCCTGCCACGCTGGGATTGGTCTGGAAGCTCTGATTGTAGCTGTTGTAGCTGGGGCCGTTTTCCGCACTGCCGCCATTGGCGAAATGGACCTGGCCGAAGCCGTCCATGAAGCCGCCGCCACCACCGCCGCCGCCTTCGGCATTGGCGCCGACACCGCCGCTCCAGCCCTTGTCGTCCAGGCGCACATTCTCATAGGAGGGGCCATATCCGTCCTGCGGCGGGCCGTAATCGGCCACCGGATAGGATTGGGGCGGCGCGTCATAGGCCTGGATCATGTCGCCGGGGGCGACACGCCAGGGGCCGTGCCATTCGCCGCCGCCGACCGAGCCGGCCGAGGCATAATCGTAATAGCCGCCGCTATGGCGGGCGACGCGGCGCACCGGACGGCGAACCGCAGGGCGGGCCTCGCTGTGGCGGGGTGCGGCCTTGGCGTCATCCGGGCAGTCGCACAGACAGCTCACCTTGTGGGTGACGGCCGGGGCGGCGAAGGCGGACGTGGAAATCACGGCGCTGGTCAGCAAAAGGCCGACAGTCAAAGCAGTTACCCTCATTGCACTCTCCTGTGGTTGAAGACCGAAGGTCTTCAGACGTGAGGCGTGTCGCGGGGCATGCGATGCGCTGTATCAATACGGCACGTTCTATTTCGGGACAGCGGCGTTGGCGAGCAGCGATTGTAACATTGGTTAATTTCGCCGCGCCGATGTTTTGTTCCATTGCAAATCCCGTCTTAACCCTTGCCCCGCACACTGGGCGCACGGGACCGGGAACTGCATGACAGCCGAAAATTCGATCTGGGCGCCTGACGCCGACGCACAAGCGCATCGCGAGAATCGCATCAATCTCGCCTTGCTGCGCGGCGTGCTGGAAAGCCTGCGCGTCAACCGCCGCATGGCGCCGCTGCTGGCGCTGACCGTCGCGGGCATGTTCGCGCACTGGGTCGCCTGGCCGTGGCTTGCCACCTGGTTCGCCCTGGTGATGACGGGCATCGGCGTGCAGCTGGTCTTCATTCGCCACTTTCCCGCCGGCGACATGGATGCCCGTACCGCCCGCAACTGGGGCCTGGGCGCCTCCGCCACCAATTTCCTGTCAGTCGCCTGCTGGATCTCGCTGGGCTGGTTCATGTGGGTGCCGGGCAACGAGATCGACCACACCCTGGTCACCATCGTGCTGGCCGCCACCCTGGCGGCGCATTGCACCCTGGCCGGCGCCAGCCGCCAGGTCGCGATACCCGCCTTCATCCTGTACGGCGTGGTGATGGCGCTGGTGCCGCTGCAGGACGGCACGCCCGCGTCGGTCTATCTGGCGATCGTCACGCCTTTCTACATCTGGTACATCGCCCGCATCGCCAATCACAATTACACCCGCGCCCGCGCCAACATCGTGCTGCTGGAAGAGCGCAATTCGCTGCTGGCCGAGCTGGTGATGGCCAAGATCGAATCCGACCGCGGCCGCGAAAAGG
>JAQGLO010000035.1 GCA_028292825.1 Alphaproteobacteria bacterium
AAGCTGGCGCGATAGCCGCGCGCGCCGGCGGTCTGTTCCATCACCACGCCGCGTTCGGCGAACCAGGTGTTGCAATTGTCCTTCAGGCGCCCCTTGGAGGGAATGGCAAGCGTGAGGGCGGCCATCACTGCGCTCCCTTCACGGCCAGCACGCGCTCGGTGCGAATGGCGCAACCGATGGCGCTGACCGGCTGTTTCGCGCCCAGCGTCTCCAGCAAGGTGTCATAGCGACCGCCGCCCGCGATCTGCACCGGGCCTTCGCGGTCGCGGGCCCACAGCTCGAACACGAAGCCGGTATAATATTCCCAGTTGCGGCCGAAATGGGCGGTGAACTGGACGCGGGTGGGATCGATGCCCAGCGACTTCAGCGTCGCCATGCGCGCATCCATCGCTTCCAGTTCCGGATCGAGGTTGATGCCCGCGGTCTTGAGAAGATCGCGCACCTGCAACAGCGCCGCCTCGGCCGGGCCGGAAATGTCCAGCAGCCGCGAGATGGCGGACGCCACGGCCGGATCGAGCCGCAGCGCCGCGGCCTGGGCGGCGCGGTCGATGGCGCGGGTAATGATCTCTTCGCGTGTTCGCCCGCCGGTGGGTGCATCGCCCTTGGCGTCCAGCAGCGCTTCGATCTCGGCACGGCTGCCCGGCAGCTTGGCGGTACGATCGCCATGGCCCAGCCAGTAGAGCAGGCTTTCGACATAGCCGGCACGCCAGAAATGCCGCTTCAGGCGCCAGCGCCATTGACGGGGAAGATCCAGCTTGTCCACCAGTGCATTGAACAGCGCGAGGTCGCCGATGCGAACCGAGAAATCCTGCAAGCCCGCCACCCGCAGCGCCTCGATGGTCAGGGACAAGACTTCGGCATCGCCGGCGGTGCGGTCTTCCTGGCCCAGGAGTTCGACGCCGGCCTGGAAGAACTGGGTGGGGCGCTGCGGTTCGCCCGGCTGGTGGCGGAAGACCAGGCCGTTATAGGAAATGCGCGCGGGGAAACTGCGCCCTGCCCCCACCGCGTCGCGGCAGATGGGAATGGTCAGATCGGGCCGCAGGCACAAGTCCCGGCCGGACGGGTCCATCAGCGTGAAGGTGCGGCGGCGAATTTCCTCGCCGGAGCGGTCGAGAAAGATTTCCGCCGGTTGCAGGATCGAAGGCTCCTCGCGGCTGTAGCGGCGTGATGCAAACAGCTTGAGCATGGCCACGGCCTGGCCGTTCAGCGCCTCGATGGCGCCGGTGTCGTAATAGGGAAAGGCAGCCATTACGACTTTATTCCCGAAGAGGGCCCCAGAATCGCTCTGACCTCGGCCACCAGATCGGCGCGCTTCACGCTTTTCTGTGCCTCGCGATTGCCGACCCATTCGGCGCGGCTTTCGACCGACTTGGCCAGTTCGGCGCCCAGCGCCAGGTCTTTCAGGGTAACTTCGCCGCGGGCACGTTCGTCGCCGCCTTCGATGATGGCGATGGCGGCGCCGCGCTTGTCGGCATATTTGAACTGGTCGCCCATCTTGCCGGTGCCGACATAGGCCTCGGCGCGGATGCCGGCGGCGCGCAGTTCCTGCACGATGGCGAAGGATGCGGCGGCTTCCGCCTTGTCGAATACGGTGACAACCACCAGCGGCGCTTTTACGGCCGCCAGCGCGCCGCGCGAGGCCAGCGCGCTCATCAGCCGCGACACGCCGATGGAGACGCCGGTTGCCGGCACGGCCTGGCCGGTGAAGCGCGCCACCAGATCGTCGTAACGACCGCCGCCCGCGACGGAACCGAACACGACTTCCTCGCCATCCTCGTTCTTGATGGGGAAAGTCAGCTGCGCCTCGAACACCGCGCCGGTATAATAATCGAGTCCGCGCACCACGCCGGTATCGAACAGGATGCGATCGGGGCCATAGCCGCAGGCGTGCAGCAGCTTGACGATCTGTTCCAGTTCGTTGAGCCCGGCGGCGCCGACGGCGCTGGTGGAAATCAGCGTGCCGATCTGCTGGAGATGCTCTTCCTCGTCCTGCGCATCGGGCGCGACAAAGGCCAGGATGCGATGGGCCTGGTCCGGCGAAAGACCCGCACCTTTGGTGAAGTCGCCGCTATCGTCCTTGCGGCCTTCGCCCAAAAGCGCCTGCACGCCTTCGACGCCCAGCCGGTCGATCTTGTCGATGGCCCGGAGCACGATGCCGCGCTTCTCGCGATCGTCCAGCGCCACGCCAGAGGCTTCCAGCACGCCGTCCAGCAGCTTCCTGTTGTTCAGCTTGATGATGTAGTCGCCGCGCTGCAGACCCAGCGCTTCCATGACGTCGCTGACCATCATCAGCAGTTCGGCATCGGCGGACGGCGAAGCGCTGCCCACCGTGTCTGCGTCGAACTGGGTGAATTCGCGGTAGCGTCCCGGGCCGGGCTTTTCGTTGCGCCAGACGCTGCCGGTCTGGTAGCGGCGGAAGGGCTTGGCCAGGTGCTGGAAGTTGGCGGCGACATGACGGGCCAGTGGCGCGGTCAGGTCGTAGCGCAGGCTCATCCACTGCTCATCGTCATCCTTCAGCGAAAAGACGCCGGCATTGGGACGGTCCACGTCAGGCAGGAACTTGCCCAGGGCATCGGTATATTCGAAGGCAGGCGTCTCCAGCGGCTCGAAGCCATAGCTTTCATAGACGGCACGGATGGTCGCCAGCATCTTCTGCTCGGCCATGATCTCGGCGGCGCCCCGGTCGCGAAAACCGCGCGGCAGCCGGGCTTTGGGTCGGGATTGCTTGGGCGCGCTCATGGGAGGAGATTCTTTGGATTGGCGGGCGTTGTAACGGCAGCCTGTGACAGGGGCAAGGAACCGCAACAAAACAATATAAATCAGGGACTTACAAGCGCGCCGCTTTGTCCCTTGCGCGTCCCCGCGCCGCAATGCGAACTAGCCGCAGATCAGGAGACACATTCGTGGCCCAGAGCAAAGTCTATCCCGACGCGGCGTCGGCCCTCAAAGGGCTGACCTTCGACGGCATGACGGTCATGTCCGGGGGCTTCGGCCTGTCGGGCAATCCGGAAAACCTGATCACCGCGCTGAAGGAAGACGGCGCCAGGAACATCACCCTGATCGCCAACAATTGCGGCGCCGACGGGGTGGGCCTGTGGGTGCTGCTGAACAACGGACAGATCAAGAAGATGATCTCGTCCTATGTCGGCGAGAACAAGCTGTTCGAGGAGCTGTTCCTCAGCGGCAAGCTGGAGTTGGAACTGACGCCACAGGGCACCCTGGCCGAGCGCATCCGCGCCGGCGGCGCCGGCATCCCCGCCTTCTACACCCGCACCGGCGTCGGCACGGTGGTGGCGGACGGAAAGCCGACGGAAGATTTCGACGGCCTGACCTATGTGCGCGAACGCTGGCTGCGCGCTGATATCGCCATGGTGAAAGCCTGGAAGGGCGACACGGAAGGCAATCTGATCTATCGCAAGACGGCGCGGAATTTCAATCCGATGATGGCGACGGCCGGAAAAGTCACCATCGCGGAAGTGGAAGAACTGGTGGAGCCGGGCCAGCTGGACCCCGACAAGATTCACACACCGGGAATCTATGTGCAGCGCATCCTGCAGGGCCAGAACTACAAGAAGCTGATTGAACGGGTTACCACCCGTCCGCGCCCCTCTTCACAGGAAGGGAAGTAACATGGGCTGGTCCCGCGAAGACATCGCCGCTCGCGCCGCGCGCGAATTGCAGGATGGCTTCTACGTCAATCTGGGCATCGGCATCCCGACCCTGGTGGCGAACTATATCCCGGACGGCATGAAGGTCACGCTGCAGAGCGAGAACGGCATGCTGGGCATGGGCCCCTTCCCTTTTCCGGGCGATGAAGACCCAGACCTGATCAATGCCGGCAAGCAGACCATCACCGAACTGCCGATGACGAGCTATTTCTCCTCGTCAGACAGCTTCGCCATGATCCGCGGCGGGCATATCGACCTGTCAGTGCTGGGGGCGATGGAAGTGTCCGAAGGCGGCGACATCGCCAACTGGATGATCCCCGGCAAGATGGTCAAGGGCATGGGCGGCGCCATGGACCTGGTGGCCGGCGTCAAGAAGATCGTGGTGGTGATGGAGCACACCAACAAGGCGGGCGAATCGAAGATCCTGAAAAAGTGCGACCTGCCGCTCACCGGCACCCAATGCGTGGACATCATCATCAGCGACTTGGCGGTGTTTACACTGGAACGCGGCAAACCCGGCCTCACGCTTGTCGAACTTGCGCCGGGCGTCACGCTTGACGAAGTGAACGCCAAAACGAAAGCCGCCTTCGTCAGCGCGTTGTAGACGCGGGCCCACAAACTTGTCGCATTTTGTACGCAAGGGAACCAACCCCTGCTCCGTGGCTTTCCTCCAGCGCAACCATGGAGAAGACCATGAACAAGATCGCTGCCACTATCCTCGCGCTGGGCCTTTTGGGCTCAACCGCCATTGTCGCCGAGGCGCGTCCCGTCGTCGGCATCAACGTTGGCGGTGTCGGTATCGGCGTCGGCCGTTATCATCACGGCGGACGTTATTACCACCATCGCCACATGGAACGCGGTCACTACCGTTACTGGTAAGACCGTTTTGACGAATGAACAGTCCGGTGGCGCGAGCCGCCGGATTTTTCACATCCGGGCCGCTGTGCGCACGACTTCCAGCATCGCCCGTGGCGGCGGCGGCGCATAGGACGCCTGCGGCAGTTTCACGCCGCATCCCGCCAGGCGTTCCGACAGCATCCGAAGGGCGCCAAGGGTCGCAGGTTCGTGCCCGGCCTTCACCAACCAGCACAGATGGGCCTCAAGCCGCGCATCCTCGCCATTCTGCGCCGCCGCCATCAGCCGCAGGATGTGCTGCTCGTCGGCGGTAAGGCCCACACAGTGCGGCCGCCCGATGGCCAGCATGCGCCGGCTGCCATAGCCCAGCGCCTGCAGGAAAGCGCCAAAGGCGCCCAGCAGCGCAGGCGCCTCGTCGCCCGCGAAGCGCTGATATTCCCGCGCCAGCACCGGGCAATCGGCATGGCCGGCGACGAATTTCCGCCAGGTCCACACCATCAGATGCCCAGCGCACAAGCCTCGTCATACTGGATATTCTTCGCTTTGCGGCGTGCTGCGGCCATGGCCCGACTCCGGTTTAATCGGGCCATTATTATTGCGAGTAATTCTTAATTGCAATACTAGTCCTTGGGGCCGCCCACCGTCACCGATCCCGTGCCGCTGCAGCCCACAGCGCCATAGCGGATGAACTTCTGGATGCGCTTCCCGGTATCGACTTCCGCCGTATAGATGTTGCCCTTGCTGTCCAGGCTGACCTGGTGGAGCCAGTGGAATTGGCCCGCCATGCGGCCCGACCGGCCCAGCCGTCCCAGCTCCTGCAGGCTGGCGCGGTTCAGCAGATAGATCGTCATGTTGGAATTGTCGCCGACATAGAGACAGCTCTGCGCCTTGTCCTTGGAGAAGTTCAGCGACACCGAGGTGCCCGGCATGGCCGGGATGGTTTCGGTGCTGTTGCTGATCGCGGCTTCCGCAACATAGCCGCACTTGCCGGCGACGCCGTCGGGATTGCTGCACGGCTTGCCCAGCGCCGGGTCATGCGCGTCAAACACCTGGATGCGGTCGTTGCCGCGATCGCAGACATAGAGCTTGCCGTCATCGGCCAGCTTCACGCAATGCACCGGATTGCGGAAGAAGGCGGGACGCTTGTTGCCCTTCAGCGAGTCCTGGATCCAGCGGCCGGCAGCGAGGGCGGCGGCATCGTCCACCGGGTTGCCGCCATAGGCGCCGAAATGGCCGATATATTTTCCCGTATCCGCATCGACAATGAGAATGCGGCGATTGCCATAGCCGTCGGCGACATAAAGACGATTGGTCTTGCCATCCACCACCATGTCGGCGGGCAGATACAGCAGCGGCGTGCCGTTGATGCCGCCATTGGTGTCGTTGCTGGCCGGCGCGGTCGGCGTGCCGCCGATGCGCATCTTGAAATTGCCGTCCATGTCGAACTTCAAAACAAAGCCGTCACCGCCGGTCGGATGCGTGGTCCAGGACGATGCCGGATCGACCGGCTTGGCGCCATTGCCGGCGATCCAGACATTGTCCTTGTCGTCAACATAGATGCCATGTTCGCTGTTGGGCCAGATGCAGCCATCGGCGGCCTTGCAGTGGCTTTCCAGCCAGCCCGGGTCGGCGGGGCCGCCCCAGCTCTTCAGCAGCTTGCCGTCCATGTCGAATTCCAGCACCGAAGGCGCGGCGATGCAGCAGTCGGCGGCGGCGCCATTGGGCCGCGCGAAACCAAGCCCGTTCTTGCCACTACCGCCGCCGCGGATTTCCTGCGCGGCTTCGTCGGTGGTCATGGTGCGGGGGCGGTTATAAACCCAGATATGATCGTGGCGATCGACATACAGCCCGCCGATCTGGCCCAGCAGCCAATGATGCGGCAGCGCCTGCGGCCAGCCGGGATCGGAGACGAAGTTGGGAGTCTTTGCCGTGGCAGACTTGGCGTAGACGCCGGTCTGGGCATAGAGCCTGTCCAGAATGGAAGTATCCTTCCTGGCATCCGCCGCCAGCGCTCCACCACCGGCGAGCATGACCGCCAGCACCATCAAAATCCTGCGCATCACAATATTCCCTGTTCTCAGTTGTTCGGTACGTCGATCATCAGCACCCGCTTGGGGCCAAGACCGGTCTTGATGCGGGCCAGTTCCTTGCCGGTATGGGCATCCAGGATCGAGGCATCGTCGCTGTCGGCATTGCTGACGCCGGCATATTTGCCGTCGCTGGACATGCTGATCCAGTTGGGGCACGGCCCGGTCGGCATCTTCGCGGAAACCGCACCCGTCGCCAGGTCATAGATATAAACGCCACTGCCGGACACCGACGTGATCCAGAGCTTCTTTTTGTCCGTCGTCAGCGCGATGCCATGGGTCGGGGTGTTGGACGGCTCGACCTTGCAGTTCATCAGCGGCATGGCAGGCAGCGCCAGTTCGGTTTCGCTTTTCCTAACCAGGTCCACGGTGGCGACGCCGTGCAGGCCCGACAGCGCGGTGTAGATCAGCTTTTCGTCCGGCATGACGATGAAGGGCCTGGGATCGCCGCCGACATTGATGAAGTCGGTATAATCCATCTTCTTCAGGTCGATGCGGTTGATGCGGAACAGGTCGCGCTCCTCGCACCAGATCACGGTGTTGCTGCCGCCCTCGGGCGTAAAGCAATTGTGCGGCTTGCGAATGGGCAGGGCCTTGACCAGCACCTTGGTGGTCAAATCATAGATCACCACGGAACTGGCGGGCGCCAGCAGCGGCACGGCGACATAATGGCCATCGCTGGTGACGGCGCATTCATTGGGCTGCCCGGGCAGCGCAATGGTACCGGTGACCGTGTTGGTTCTGGTGTCCACGATCTGGAGCTGGTGCGTGGCCTCGACGGTGACGTAAGCGGTTTTCCCGTCGGCCGGCGCGCAGACGCCGTGCACCTGCTTGCCAACCTTGATGGTGGTGACGACCTTCTGCGTCGCCGGATCGATCACCGTGACGTCGTCACCCAGGCTGTTGCCAACATAAAGAAGCGTGCGGGCATCCGCAGCCGTCACGGCGGCGCAAAGCGCCAGTATGGCCAGACTCGTGCGGATCATGTCCCCTCCCCTTTTTTGTCCTTCTTAGTGGAAGAACCGGGGCGGGGCCAGCATCAGTCCTTGTTGCCGGTGCGGGCCTTTTCCTGATCGTCTTTGGTGCGCTGCGGCAAGGGAATGACATTGCCCTTGCCGTCCTGCTCCAGCCCGGCCGGCGCTTCGGCCAGCGGCGCCATCTTCGCCTTGTGCCCTTCAGGCGTGGAGGCGGGCTTTTCGGCTTCGTGATCGGGGTTCTTGATCGAGCTCATCTCAATAATCCTTGGCCGGTTTCATCAGCAGGGAGCCCTGGTGACGGCGCAGCATGAAGATGCCCGCCTCGATCGCCAGCGCCGCCAGGAAGGGCGACAGGGCCACGGCAGCGCCGTCTTCTTCTTCCTCCACCCGCCAGAGTGCGCCGACGGCGCACAAGCCAAGGCCGATCATCAACAACTTGCGCATTTAGGGGCTCCAGCCATTCTATCAGCCCAACGCCGGAGCGAGCCTGAAAGTTCCATGACCCAGACACGACGCGGCTTCCTGGCCACCGGTGCGGTGTCGCTGGCGCTTCCAGCGCAGGCGCAGGCAAAATCAAGGCTCATTCTGCTGGGCACCGGCGGCGGGCCGACGCCCAAGCCGAATCGCTCCGCGCCGGCCCAGGCCATTATCGTGGGCGGCGTGACCTATGTGGTGGACTGCGGCAACGGCGTGGCGCGGCAGATGGTACTGGCGGGCCTGAAACTGGGTTCGCTGCGCAATGTCTTCATCACCCACCAGCATTCCGACCACAATGCCGATTACGGCAACCTGCTGCTGCTCAGCTGGGCGGCCAATCTGGCAAGCCGGGTGGATACCTACGGCCCGCCGCCTCTGGCGAAGATGACAAAGCTGTTCCTGGAAATGAACGATTACGACATCACCACCCGCACCGCGGATGAAGGCCGCCCGCCGCTGGGCCAACTGATCGTGCCGCACGAAATTACCGAAGACGGCCTGGTGATGCGGGACGCCAATGTGAAGGTCACCGCTGCGCTGGTGGATCATCCGCCGGTGCGCCCCGCCTTCGCCTATCGCTTCGACTGTCCGGACCGCTCCATCGTCATTTCAGGGGACACGCGGCCCTCGCCCAATCTGGTGCGATTGGCGAAAGGCGCCGATATGCTGGTGCATGAGGTGATGTACCTGCCGGCGCTGGAGCGGCTGATCGCGGGCGAGACCAACGCCAAAACCCTGCGCGCGCACCTGCTGGCCAGCCACACCACGGCCGAGGAAGTGGGCCGCATCGCCACCGAGGCGGGAGTGAAGACCCTGGTCCTCTCCCATTTCGTGCCGGGCGGGCTGCCGGCCATTTCCGATGCGGAATGGGAAGCGGCCGTGCGACCGCATTTCAAAGGCGAGCTGATCGTGGGACGGGATCTGCTGGAGATCTGAGGGAATGGTACAGTTGGGTGGGCTTGAACCACCGACCTCCGGATCCACAATCCGGCGCTCTAACCAACTGAGCTACAACTGCACATGCGCGGCATGGGCGCGTGCCGCGGAAGGCGCGTTCTATGGGTCACACCTCGCAAAAGCAAGGCTTTAGGCAGCGCCTGCCGGGGGAAATTAACCTTCCGTTAACCGACTGGGAGGAGCTTGGACCCCATCTCCGAGGGGCTCTCCATGCGCGCATCCAAGTCACTGATTGCAGGACTTTTCCTGTTTTGCGCCGCTCCCGCCAGCGCCCAGCCCATCGACGCCTATCCCGGATATCAGGCCGCCCCGGAAGGCCCGCCGGAGGATGGCTCCGGCTGGCGCTCAGGTGCCTATATCGGGCTTCGCGGCAGCTATGCCTTGAATGCCAACCGGTCGGAAACCTACGCGCCCACCACGCCGCCCACGGCGTTGCGCGCCTCCTATGCCTCGGGCGGCGGCGGCTCGGTCTATCTGGGAGCGCGGCTGCCCCTGAACCTGCGGCTGGAGCTGGAAGCGCTGTATCGCTGGCAGCCGCTGTCCACCCTGAGCCTGGGCGGTGTCGGCACGCCGGCCACCGGCAGCACCCGCATCGCAGCCCCGATGCTGAACCTGCTCTGGGATATCCCGATGCCCGACGATCTGGGCATCCAGCCCTTTGTCGGCATGGGCGTGGGCGCGGCCTATACCGAGACCGATGTGAGCGGCAGCGGCAATGCCTATATGCGCCAGAACCGCTGGGACCTGGCCTACTCCTTCATCAGCGGACTAGCAGTTCCGCTCAGCGATTCCGCACGCATTACCGCCATGTATCGCTGGATGCAGGTGCGCGACGCCGGCCATAAGTGCGCCGTCACCGGAACGCTGCAGAGCATCTGCCTGGACAACAATGTCAATTCCTCCTCGGTGGATCTCGGCCTGGAAATGGACCTGTAAGTTTCACGGGGCTCGGCTAGTCTGACCGCGATGAAATTGCGCCGCTATTATCTGCTTGGCCTTGCCGTTGTCCTGCTGGTCGCGGTCATTGCCGCCCTGTACTGGTTCTCGCGCCCCCTTCCCGTCCTGACCGTCACCACCTGGGCGGGCGCCTATGGCCGGGCCCAGGCCAGCGCCCAGATGCGTCCCTATGGGGCGGAGCGCTCGGTGGATGTGCGCATCGCCCAGTGGGACGGCGACCTGGCCGAGGTCGAGCACGCGGTTTCAACCCGCAAGTTCAAGGGCGATGTGATCGACTTCGAACTTCCCAAGGCGGCGGAAGCCTGCAACCGCGGGCTGCTGGAAAAAATCGATCCGTCGATCCTGCCCGACGGCGCGGATGGAAAGCCGGCGCGAGCCGATTTCGTGCCCCGCGCCATCGGTCCGTGCTGGGTGGGCAGCGTGGTCTATTCCCAGGTGATGATCTTTGCGCCCAGGCTGAAGCGCAAACCCGCGACCCTGGCGGACTTCTTCGACACACGGAAATTCCCCGGCCGCCGCGCTTTGTCGCGCGCCTCGCCCAAATACAATCTGGAGATGGCGCTGCTGGCCGCCGGCGTCGCGCCGGGCGATATCTACAAAACGCTGGAAACACCGCAGGGGCTGGACCGCGCCTTCGCCAAACTGACTACGCTGAAGCCGATCTGGGCCCATGACAGTGTGGACGCGTTGGGCTGGGTGAAGAATGGCCAGGCGGTGATGGCGACGGCGCTGAACGGCGATGTCTATGAGTCCAGCCGCAAGGATTTCGCGCCGGGCGTGATCTGGGACCACCAGCTCTATGAACTGGACGTGTTTAGCATCCCCTTTGGCAATCCCAACAAGAAGCGCGCTTTGGATTTCATCGCCTATGCCACGGGCTCCGCGCCGCTGGCGGCGGTGGCGGGCTGGGTGCCGTATGGCCCGGCGCGATATTCGTCGCTGGCCCTGGTCAAGACCAATCCCGAACTGGGCACGCCGATGCGCCCCCTCCTGCCGACCGCGCCGGAGCATTTCGGCCACGCCTTCGCGGTGGATGCCGGCTGGTGGCTCACCCACGAAGCAGCGATCACATCGCGCTGGCAGGAATTCGTCAGCCGCCGCTGAAGCCGTCAGCGGACCCGTTTGACCTTATAGTGCTGGTTCTCGTCATTCAGCACCAGGTTGAAGGTGTGCATTGCCGCCTGGCTGATGGTCACCCGCATGGTGTTGGAGGGCTGGCGCCAGGAAACCGAATGCTTGTCGCTGTCGGTCTGCGCCCAGACCTGGCCGTCCGGCAGGGTGACGGTGAAGCCATTCTTGCCCACGTCATACGAGGCGATGGGCGAATTGTTGACGATGTCGCTGCCGCCCCACACATCCAGCAACCCGCTGCTCCTGGGCGGCGGCGGCGGGCCGGTGCGCACGGTGGCGCGGCTGATGGTGGACGGCATCGCCGCGGCCTTGGGCTGGGCCGAAACCAGGGCGATCTGCGCCAGGGGCGCCGGCGACAGGCCCAGAGCGGCGCGCATGGGCTGGGCGGCGCCGTAATAACAATCCAGCCACTGGCGGTCCTCGGTCAGGTGGGCGCAGCGCGCCAGGCCGCCCACAACATCCTCGCGGGCATCGGCGAAAGCCACGGACGGGGCCAGCGCCAGCGCACCGGCAAACCCCACGAAAATCATCTTACGCATATCGTCCCCCTGATGGCCCGCGGCTCCCGCAGGCCGCTGTTGGCCCATGGTAGGAGGTCTGCCGCCCTCGGGGCAAGGCTTGGCGGCCGGAAGCGCAAATGGCGCCGCTGGAATTGACGCGGGAAATCAGGCAATGGTTCCGGCGCGACCCCGTAGCTCAGCAGGATAGAGCGGCGGTTTCCTAAACCGTAGGCCGGTGGTTCGAGTCCTCCCGGGGTCACCAACAAATAATCCGCGCATGTTGCGGCCACCAATTCTCCTCATTTTGGAACCCGGTTTCCTGCAACTCCTGCATCGCCTTGCCGTTTCCTGACGCGAAGGGCTTTCCCATTCCCAGGACCGCCAGGGCGGTTCGTTCAGGAGACCACAATGAAAAATATCCTCAAAAATACCTGCATCACCGCGCTGCTGTGTGGCGCCGTGATAATCGCCACTCCGGCCATGGCCCAGCTGGGCGGCGCCGCGGGCGGGTCCTCCGGCGTTGTCAATGGCTCGATTGGTTCGGGCGTGAATGCGACGGGTTCGGTCTCCACGCCCTCCACGGCGCCGGCCAATACCGGCATGAACAGCGCCGCCGCCAATTCCCAGGCGAATGCCTCGGCCGCCACCGGCAATGTCGGTGTGGCCACCGCCAATAACGGCGGCGTAACGCCCGCAACCGGCACCACCGGCGTTTCGGGGTCGAACAAGACCGGCGCGACCGCCAGCACTGGCGGCATGGCCAGCAGCGGTGACATCAACAGCGCGACCGCGTCGAACAATGCGGGCAGCGTCAACAGCCAGACGCAAACCCCGTCCGGCAAGATGGCGTCCAAATCCAAGGCCAATGCCAGCGCCGCGACGCCTCGCTAGTCGAATACACGAAAGCTGACGGCCGGGCGTGGAAGCGCCCGGCCGTTTTGCATTTGCACAATGGCCAGTGCCGGGATGACGGGTTAGGCTCGCGCCAACCCAGACGGATTCCCCATGCCCATTTATCGCGCGCCGGTCGAAGACTTCCGCTTCCTGTTCAACGAAGTGCTGGAGCTGGAAAAGCACCGCGACCTGCCCGGCTTTGCCGATCTTTCGCCCGACCTGGTGGATGACATCCTGACCAATGCCGGCAAGTTCTGCGAAGAGGTGCTGCAGCCCCTGAACCAGTCCGGTGACGAGGAAGGCTGCCACTTCGAGAATGGCGCGGTGCGCACTCCCAAGGGCTTCAAGGAAGCCTACAAGGCCTATAGCGAAGCCGGCTGGGGCGGGCTGGGCGCACCGGAGGCATCGGGCGGCGCGGGGCTGCCGCCCATCATCACCATGACGGTGAGCGAATTCGGAATGAGCGCCAACCAGTCGCTCGCCATGTATCCCATGCTGACGGCCGGCGCCTATGGCGCGCTGCTGGCGACCGGTGCGGCCTGGATGAAGGAGCATCTGGTGCCCAAGATGGTGTCAGGCGAATGGGCCGGCACCATGTGCCTGACCGAGCCGGGCGCCGGCACCGACCTGCGGCTGATGAAGACACGCGCGGTCGAACAGCCGGACGGCACCTACAAGATGAATGGCACCAAGATTTTCATTTCCGGCGGCGACCAGGACCTGACGGACAATATCGTCCATCTGGTGATCGCCAAGATCCCGGATGAGAACGGCCAGATCCACGACGATCTCTCGACCGTGAACTTCTTTATGGTGCCGAAATTCCTGGTGGCGGAAGACGGCAAGATGGGCGCGAAGAATGGCGTCAATACCGGCGGCATCGAACACAAGATGGGCATCAAGGGCCAGGCGACCTGCGTGCTGAATTTCGACGACGCCATCGCCTGGCGGCTGGGCCCCAAGCCCGAGCCGCTGAAGCCGGGCGAAAAGCGCTCCTCCAGCGCCGGCATGGCGGGCATGTTCGGGATGATGAATGCGGCCCGGCTGGGGGTGGGCATCCAGGGCATCGGGCTGGGCGAAGTCGCCTACCAGAACGGTTATGCCTATGCCCATGAACGCCGCGTCGGCCGTGCGCTGACGGGCGCCAAGGAGCCCGACAAGTCCGCCGACCTGGAGATCGTGCATCCCGATGTGAAGAAGATGCTGCTGCAGGCGCGCAGTTTCGTGGAAGGCATGCGGGCGCTGGCGGCCTGGACCACGCTGCAGATGTCCATCGCCCATTCGGCGCGGCCCGAGGCGGAGACTGCCGGGCTGCTGGCCGACCTGTTGACGCCGGTGTTGAAGGCCTTTGGCACCGACATGGGGTTCGAGGCCGCCAATCTGGGCATGCAGTGTTACGGCGGCCACGGCTATATCCGCGACAATGGCGTGGAGCAGTTCGTGCGCGATGCCCGCATCAACCAGACCTATGAAGGCGCCAATGGCGTGCAGGCGATGGACTTGGTGGGTCGCAAGCTGGGCCGCAAGGGCGGTGCGGCGCCGATGGCGCTGTTCGGCCTCCTGACCGGCTGGATCACAGACAATGAAAAGGCGGACGCCATGGCGCCCTTTGTGGCCGGGGTGAAGCGCGGCACCGAGGCGCTGCAGGGGGCAACGCTGTGGCTGGCCGCCAACGGCCTGAAGAATCCCAATGATGCCGGCGCCGGCGCGACGGACTATTTGCGCCTGATGGGTATCACGGTGACAGCGCTGATGTGGGGCATGATGGCCAAGGTCAGCATCGGCAAGGACGACAAGCTGCACAGGGACAAGCTGATGTGCGCCCGCTACTGGATGGAACGCATGGTGCCGGAATGCCCGATGCTGATGGAACGGGTGCAGGCCGGCAGCGCGGTAATCATGGAGCTGGAATAATGGACGTATTGGTTTGGCTGAGGGATCGGATCAGTTTTCGCAGGATCATCATTCTTGCCGGTATCCTGCTGCTCACTGCGGCCTTCGCTCAGGCCTTTTCCCTGGATGTCGCCTTCATGTTCGCCGGCGACGCGATGGTCTATTTCGAACTTTTCGCTTTCGTCAGTATGGTCGTTCTTCGCGGCCATATCCGCCTTGTGCTGGAGGTGTCGCGTCAGCGACTGCGGCAAGTGCGGCGCCGGGGCGCGATAAAATTCCGACGCGGTTTCCGTCGGCAACGACTGACCCGTGCCCTCCGTGCCTTCTTGCCGCCAAAGAGTGACGAAGAGGGCATTGCCTTCGCCTGATGGAGTAAAGGATGCCCTCGCCCTGTTATTTCGAAATCCATGCCGACGACTGCGCCCGGGCGCAGAAGTTCTATGGCGATCTGTTCGGCTGGAGCTTCACGCCATTCCCATCTGACGTGGAATATTACCGCATCGAAACCCACGAGCCGGGCGCGATGCAGGGCGGACTGCTGAAGCGGCCGCACCCTTGGCAACCCGTGCAGACGGTCAACGCCTTTGTCGTGACCCTGTTTGTCACAGCGCTGGATCAGATGGTGGAGAAGGCGGTCGCCGCCGGCGCGATGGTGATGATGGCGAAATTCGCCGTGAAGGGCTTGGGCTGGACCGCCTATCTGATCGACACAGAGAAGAATGTCTTCGGCCTGTTCCAGCAGGATGCATTGGCGCAATAAAAAAGCCCGGCGCGCGAACGCGCCGGGCTTTTGAATTCGTCGGGCGGTATTACGGCGAAGTGCCGGTCGAAGAGCTCGAATTGCCCTGGGTGGTCGAGGCGATGGCGGCGATGGCGCCCGCCGCGGCCAGGATGCCGACCCACAGCAGCACGCCGCCGGCTTCAATCGAGGCCTGCTTCACGCCGGCCGGCTTGCCGGCCGACAGCGCGCCGGCTCCCGACGTTTCGGCTGCCAGTGCGGGTGTCACAATGAGGGTCGCGGCAAAGGCCGCAGCAAAAATCGAGCGCATGATTCTTCTCCGTGAATAGCGAGGTCATTTTGGACCCCGAGTCTTAATAAAATCCTAGACTTCAAGCGTTTGTCCCGGCGCCAAAAGGCGCAAACCGGGGCTTTCCGCCGCACGGGAACTATCGCCGAACACTGTTAGCGTCCGTGTGACGGAGAGGTGACATATGCGCGCGACGATTCTGGCTTTCCTGGCCCTGGTTCTGCCGGGGGCTGCGGCGGCCCATCCAGTGCTGATGATCTCCATCGACGGCCTGCGCTCACGTGACGTCACGGAAAGCGTCGCGCGCGGATTGAACCTGCCCACCTTCCGAAAGCTGATGGCCGACGGCGCCTGGGCCGATGGCGTGAAGGACATGCTACCCAGCGTCACCTATCCCAATCACACCACACTGGTGACGGGCGTCGCCCCTGCCCTGCATGGCATAGCGGGCAATCTCACCTTCGATCCGCTGCAGAAGAACATGGAAGGCTGGTACTGGTATGCCAGCGATGTGAAGGTCCCGACCCTGTTCGACGCCGTGCATGATGCGGGCAAGGTGAGCATGGCATCGGGCTGGCCCGTCACCGTTGGCAACCGCAGCATCACCGACAATATTCCCGAATACTGGCGCGCCTATACGGCCGAAGACACCAAGCTGCTGCGGGCGCTGTCCACGCCGGGCCTGCCGGAGCGGATCGAGAAGCTGTCGGGCGTGACCTTCGCCAGTATC
>JAQGLO010000086.1 GCA_028292825.1 Alphaproteobacteria bacterium
CTGACCCCCGACAATGTCGCGCGCGCTGTGGTCCTGTCGCAGGCGGCCTTCGTAGATGTCTCGTCGGGCGTGGAAAGCGCGCCCGGCGTGAAGGATGCGGCGCGCATCCTGCAATTCGTCAACGCCACCAAACATCCGGTGCAGGCATGAACCTCATTCCCAATTCCCTGCGCAGCGGTCCGGATGCGTCCGGCCATTTCGGCGCCTATGGCGGCCGTTTCGTCGCCGAGACCCTGATGCCGCTGGTGCTGTCGCTGGAAGAGGCATACGAGGCCGCGAAAAGGGATCCTGCCTTCCAGGCCGAACTGTCGGGCCTGCTGGAACATTATGCGGGCCGCGAAAGCCCGCTCTATTTCGCCGAGCGCCTGACCGAACATCTGGGCGGCGCGAAGATCTATCTGAAGCGCGAGGATCTCAACCATACCGGCGCACACAAGATCAACAATTGCCTGGGCCAGATCCTGCTGGCGCGCCGCATGGGCAAGACCCGCATCATCGCCGAAACCGGTGCCGGTTCGCACGGCGTCGCCACCGCGACCGTGGCGGCGCGCTTCGGATTGCCTTGCACCATCTACATGGGCGAGGTGGACATGGAGCGGCAGAAGCCCAATGTCTTCCGCATGCGCCTGTTGGGCGCCGAGGTGAAGGGCGTCACGTCCGGTTCGCGCACCCTGAAGGATGCGACCAACGAGGCTTTGCGCGACTGGGTCGCCAATGTGCACGACACTTTCTACATCATCGGCTCGGTGGTGGGGCCGCATCCCTATCCCGCGATGGTGCGCGATTTCCAGACCGTGATCGGCAACGAAACCCGCGCCCAGACGCTGGACCGCGAAGGCCGGCTGCCGGACCTGGTGGTGGCCTGTGTCGGCGGCGGCTCCAACGCCATCGGCATGTTCCACCCCTTCCTGGATGATGCCGGCGTGGAAATTCATGGCGTCGAAGCGGCGGGCGACGGCGTTGACACGCCGCGCCATGCCGCGACCATCAGCAAAGGCACGCCCGGCGTGCTGCACGGCTCGCGCAGCTATCTGTTGCAGGACCAGGATGGCCAGATCATCGAGGCGCATTCCATCTCGGCGGGTCTCGACTATCCCGGCACCGGTCCCGAGCATAGCTGGCTGAAGGATATGGGCCGCGCCAGATATTTCGCCATCACCGACCAGGAGGCGCTGGACGCCTTTGTGCTGCTGTCCAAGCTGGAAGGCATCATCCCGGCGCTTGAATCAGCCCATGCCGTCGCCCATGTGATGAAAGTGGCGCCACAGATGAAGAAGGACGAACTGGTGGCCATTTGTCTTTCGGGCCGTGGCGACAAGGACATCTTCTCCGTCGCCGAGCGCCTGGGAGACAAGCTGTGAGCCGTCTCGCTGCCAGGTTCGCGGCGCTGAAGAAGCAGGGCCGCGCCGCCTTCGTGCCCTTCATCACCGCTGGCGATCCCGACATGGACACCAGCTTCGCCATCCTGGAAAAGCTGCCGGCCGCTGGCGCCGATGTGATCGAGTTGGGCATCCCCTTCAGCGATCCCATGGCCGATGGTCCCGCCGTGCAGGCATCGTCGGTACGCGCGCTCAAGGCGGGGGCCTCCCTGCCGAAGGTGCTGGAGATGGTCCGCAAATTCCGCAAGGCCGACGGGATCACGCCCATCGTGCTGATGGGCTATTACAACAGCATCCACGCTTTCGGCACCGCCCGTTTCGTCCATGACGCGGCGGCGGTGGGCGTGGACGGGCTGATCGTGGTGGATCTTCCCATCGAGGAAGACGAAGTGCTGCGCGTGCCCGCGCTGGCCCAAGGCGTGGACCTGATCCGCTTTGTCACGCCCACCACCGATGACGCGCGGCTGAAGTGCATCGTCGCTGACGCCAGCGGCTATCTCTATTATGTGTCCGTTGCCGGTGTCACCGGCACCAAGTCAGTTCCCGAAGAGGAAGTGCGCGCCGCCATCGCCCGGGTGCGCGCCGCCACCGGTCTGCCCTGCACCGTGGGCTTCGGCATCCGGTCCCCGGAACAGGCCGCCGCCATCGCCAGGATCGCCGACGGCGTGGTGGTGGGTTCCGCCATCGTGGGCAAGGTGGCGGACAACCTCAGCGCGGGTAAGGATAAAATTGTCGCCGAAGTGCTGGAACTGGCCCGGTCACTGGCCGGTTCCACCCATGCGGCGCGTCATGGTAAGGTAGACGCATGAACTGGATCACCAACATCGTGCGGCCCCGCATCAAGGGCCTGATGAGCAAGGATCGCGGCACCGACACGCCCGACAACCTGTGGAAGAAATGCCCCAGCTGCGGCGAGATGATTTTCCATCGCGACCTGGTGGCCAATCTCAATGTCTGCACCAATTGCGGCCACCACCTGCGCATCGGCCCGGCGGAACGCTTCGCCTATACCTTCGACGCCGGCAGCTTCACCGAGCTGACCCCGCCCGCCGTGCCGTCCGATCCGCTGAAGTTCAAGGGCGACAAGAAATACACCGACGAGATCAAGTCGGCGCGCAGCAAGACCGGCCGCCCCGAAGCCTTCACCGCCGCGCGCGGTTCGATTGACGGCCTGAATGTGATGATCGGCGTTCAGCCCTTCGATTTCCTGGGCGGCAGCCTGGGCATGGGCGTGGGCGAGGCGCTGGTGGAATCCATGCAGGCGGCGGTCAAGGAAAAGCGCCCCTACATCTTATACGTCGCGTCCGGCGGCGCCCGCATGCAGGAAGGCATCCTGTCGCTGATGCAGATGCCGCGCGCCACCATCTGTGTCGACATGCTGCGCGAGGCAGGTCTGCCCTATATCGTGGTGCTGACTGATCCCACTTTCGGCGGCGTCTCGGCGTCCTATGCGATGCTCGGCGATATCCAGATCGCGGAACCGTCGGCCCAGATCGGCTTCACTGGCGCCCGCGTCATCGCGCAGACCATCCGCGAGAAATTGCCTGAAGGCTTCCAGCGCGCCGAATATCTGCTGGAGCATGGCATGCTCGACATGGTGGTGCACCGCAAGGAAATGCGCGCCACCCTGTCCAACGTCCTGCATCTGCTGATGAAGCAGGCCAAGCCCAAGAGCAAGGTGCTGACCATGCCGAAGCGTAATGGAAACGGCAGCGCGGCAGCGACAGTGTGATTGGCGAGACGACCCGCAGCGACGCCGTCCTCAAACGTCTGCTTGCCTTGCATCCCAAGAAGATCGACCTGGCGCTGGACCGCATCCTGCGCCTGCTGGACGAGTTGGGCGATCCGCATCTGCGCCTGCCGCCAGTGATCCATGTCGCCGGCACCAACGGCAAGGGCAGCGCCTGCGCCTTTGCCCGCGCCATGCTGGAGGCCCAGGGCCTGCGCGTCCATGTCCATATCTCGCCGCACCTGGTGCGTTTCCATGAGCGCATCCGCCTGGCGGGACGGCTGATCTCCGAAGAAGGACTGGTGTCGCTGCTGGAAGAGGTCGAACAGGTCAATGCCGGGCGCGAGATCACCTTCTTCGAAATCACCGCCGCGGCCATGTTCCTCGCCTTCGCGCGCAGTCCCGCCGATGCGGTGGTGCTCGAGGTGGGCCTTGGCGGCACGTATGACGCCACCAATGTGGTGCCCTTTCCCGCCATGACCGTGATCCAGCCGGTGGGCCTGGACCATCGCGAATTCCTGGGCGACGACCTGGCCGGCATCGCGGCGGAAAAAGCGGGCATCATAAAAAAGGGCGTGCCGGTCGTGATCGGGCCACAGGTTGAGATCGCCCGCGAAGTGATCCTGCGCCGTGCCGACCAACTGGGCGCGCCGGTGTTCGAGTTCGGGCAGGATTTCGCCAGCCGCCAGGAGCATGGCCGCATGGTCTATGAAGACCAGAACGGTTTGCTGGACCTGCCGCTGCCCAAGTTGGTCGGGCGTCACCAGATCGAGAATGCCGGCGTCGCCATTGCCGCCTTGCGCCACGCGCGCCCACTTCCAAACAATATGCGTTGGGGCGCGGACGCTGCGGTGGAGAAAGGTCTTTCCACCGTGGACTGGCCCGCGCGACTGCAGCGCCTGCATCATGGCCCGCTGGTGGAGGCCGCACCCGAAGGCGCCGAGATCTGGCTGGATGGCGGCCACAATCCGCACGGCGCCGAAGCGGTGTCGCGCGCCATCGCCGACCTGGAAGAACATGGCGAACGACCGCTCTACATGATCTGCGCCATGCTGGCGAACAAGGATGCGGTGGGTTACCTGCGTGCCTTCAATGGCCTGGCGCGCCAGATCGCGACCGTAGCAATCCCCGGCGAAGCGGCCAGCATGGGTGCGGGCGCGCTGTATGATGCCGCGCGCCGCGCCGGGCTCGATGCCGCGCCGGCGGAAGACCTGGATGACGCGATGCTGCAGGTCCATGCCTGGTCGCGGCTGGACGAGGGCGAAGCGCCGCCGCGAATCCTGATCTGCGGCTCGCTCTATCTGGCGGGCGTGGTACTGCGGGAAAACAGCTGAAAGCAAAAATGGCCCGCGCAAAGCACGGGCCATTTTCAGTTCTCAGATGAGATCAGATCGAGCTTTCGATCCATTCCTTGATCTTGGACTTGGGCAGGGCGCCGACCTTGGTCGCCGCCACCTGGCCTTGGTGGAAAATCATCATGGTGGGAATGCCGCGCACGCCATACTTGGTGGGGACATGCGGATTCTCGTCGATGTTCAGCTTGGCGATGGTGACCTTGTCACCCAGTTCGGTCGAAAGCTCCTCCAGCGCCGGCGCGATCATGCGGCAGGGGCCGCACCATTCGGCCCAGAAATCCACCAGCACGGGCTTCTTGGAATCCAGCACATCGGCCTGGAAGGAGGCGTCGGAGATCTTCAGGGGCATGACGGTCAACCTTGGAAAACTATCGCGGTCTCATATCTAGGAACGCACCCCATCCGGGTCAAGGCGCGCGGCAATATCCGCCAATTGCGCGTCCAGAATGGCCTCTGAAAGCCGCAAAAGCCGAGGTCCATCGGTGAAAAGCAGGCCGCAGACGATTCGCCGACCCGGGAACACCGCTTCTGCCGCGGCGCGGTACAGCGCCATCTGGACCAGGTAGGCGGGCGCCACGTCGGCTTCCCGCGCCGGCGGCGGCCGGTTGGTCTTGAAGTCCAGGATCAGCACTTCGGTCGCGCTCACCGCTAGCCGGTCGAGCCGTCCGTCGATGGGCGCCTTCAGTCCCAGGTCGGGACGCGCGGCGCGGACGGCGACTTCGGCCTTGCCGCCGGGACCGAAGGCGGCGGCGAATTCCGGATGATCCAACACGGCCAGGGTTTCCGCCACCAGGCCTTCCGCATCCGGCAGGCCGTTGGCGCGGACGAATTTCAGTGCGATGTCGTGGCGGCGCTCCGGCGCGATCTCCGGCAGCCGCGCCAGCAGTGCGTGCACCACATTGCCGCGCAGGAACCGCGCCGCGCCATTGCCCAGCGGCGACAGCGTCGCGGGCGATGCCCCACGAATTTCCGAGGGACGGATGGGGCTTGGCATGGCCGGTTCACGCGGCGCGGGCTGGTTCACCCAATCGGGCAGGGCGGCCCGTGTTTCAGAGGCGGCAACCACCTCGCCGCTGTCTTCGCTCAGGGTCCCGACCGTGAGGATTTCGCCGTCGCCGCGCGTCACCGGCACGCCCAGGCTTTGCGCCGCCGCCTGCGCCAGTTGATACCAGGACCCTTCCTTCACGCCCTTGCGGTTTTCAAAGCCGCAGACATAGAGCCGGTCGCGCGACCGGGTCAGTGCCACATACAGCAGGCGGCGATGTTCCTTCAGCGCTTCCACCTCGGCAGCCGCCTTGGCGCGCTTCACAATGTCGGGCGCATCGGCGTCGGGCAGGGGAAACAGCACCGAACCGTCGGCATACAGCAGATGCCCCTTGCGGCTGGGCGGTTCGGGCAGTGAGGTGGTGTCGGGCAGGATCACGATGTCGGCTTCCAGCCCCTTGGCGCCATGCACCGTCATCACACGCACCTCGTTGCGGCCCCGGTCCATGTCGCGCTTGATCTCGGTGCCGCCGCGCTCGACCCAATCGAGAAAACCTTCCAGCGATGGCGAATGGCTGCGCTCATGGGTGAGGGTCAGGGACAGGAATTCTTCCACAGCGTCAATCGATTCCGGTCCCAGCCGCGCCAGCAGCTTCTCCTTGCCGCCCAGGGTTGTCAGGGCGTGTGAATAGAATTCAAAGGGTGGGGCATAATCGGCACGCGCAAGCATGGTCGACAGGAAATTGTGTGCCGCCGCAAAGCCGGGCTCGCCTTGCCGCGCCACCAGCGCCCGCCACAGATCGCCCCTGCGCTGATGCGCGAGCGCGAACAGTTCTTCCTCGCTGATGCCGCACAAAGGCGAGCGCAGCAGCGCCGCCAGGGTGAGGTCATCTTCCCGCTGCAGCACAAATCGCCCCAGCGCGATCAGGTCCATGGCGGCGATCTGCTCGGTCAACCGCACCCGGTCGGCGCCCGCCACCGGCACGCCGCGCAGTTTCAACTGCCTTATGACTTCGCTGCCAAACGGTTCGCGGCGCGGCAGCAAAATCATGATGTCGCGGGGCTGGATCGGCGCGTCATGATCCGGCAACCGCGCGCCGCTGTTCAACCATTGCGCGATGCGGTCGGCCACCTGCCGCGCCAGCCGCGCCACCGGGCTGTCCGCCTGTACCGCATCCACGGGCAGATAAGGATCGACCTCTTCGCGGGGCTCGGGCTTCAGCGCCGGCCAGAATTCGATACCGCCTTTCGCCGTGGCGCGATGGGCCTGGTGGAGGATTTCCCCGCCACTGAAGGTCAGCCCGGCGCGCGCCGCGTCGGTCTCGAACACCTTGTCGACAAAGCGCAGGATTTCCGGCGCCGAGCGGCGCGAGGTGATCAGCGGCTGGTCGATGAAGGGATGCTCCGCGCCCGCCGCGAGTTCGGCGAAATGATGCCGGTTGCGGTCGAACTGGCTGGGATCGGCGCCCTGGAAGCTGAAGATGGACTGTTTCTCATCGCCCACCGCGAACACTGTCCGAAGGGCGCGGTCACGTCCCTTGCCGGCAAAGAATTCCGCCGTCAGCGCCTGCACGATCTCCCACTGTTCGGGACTGGTGTCCTGCGCTTCATCTATCAGGACATGGTCGATGCCGCCATCCAGCTTGTAGAGCACCCACTGCGCCGCGCTGCGGTCACTCAGAAGATTCCGCGTCTCCACAATGAGATCGTCATAGTCCAGCACGCCGCGCAACCGCTTGGCCTGGGCATAGTCCTGCCGCATCGCCGCGACCAGGGTCAGCGCCGCTTCCGCCAGGTCGGCGGCGCGGGCGCTTTTCTGGCGGTCGGCCGCCACGCAGATGCGCGCCTGCAGGTCGGTGAGAAAGTTCAGCAGGTCGGGCTGGGCATCGGCAAGTTTCTTGGTCGCCAACCGCTTGCGCGGCTCGCCATCCTTGGTCAAGAGCAATTCCCGCAACAGGGGGAACCCGGCTTCACCGAAATCGGTCGCGAGGTAATTCTGCCAGCCTTCACCATTTTTGCTGTCGGTGGCCGTACCGCTCGCCAGCCAGCCGGGCAGGGCCATCAACAGCGCATTTTCCTTGCGCAGCTCGGCGCAGAGATTTTTCGCGATGCCCTGCGCACTTTCTCCCGCTTCCAGTCCATGAGCGCTGCGCAGGTCGTCGGACAGGCTTTTCAGGCCTGCGAAAAAACGGTCCAGCTTGCGCCGGTCGCCCGCCAGCGCCGCATCCAGGATGCGCGACAGGGTCGCCTCGCTGGTCTCGGTCACCAGATGCGCCGCCGCTGCCGCCAGCCGCGCATCGCCGGACCCGGCACGCTCCAGCACATGCTGGCGGGCCTCGCCGATCATCTCGCGCGCCGACTGGTCGTCCAGGACCTCGAAAGCGGGCGGTATCTTCGCCTCGATGGGAAAACGCGACAGCACCACCTGGCAGAAGGCATGCAGGGTGAGAATCTTCAGCCCGCCCGGTGTTTCCAGCGCGCCCGCGAACAGCCGCCGCGCTTTTTTCAGGTCGGAATGCGCGTCGCCGCCGATCCCCGCGATGCGGGCGCGCAGATCCTCGTCGGGCAGCATCGCCCATTCGCCCAGTTGGCGGAACAATCGCTCCTGCATTTCCGCCGCTGCGGCCTTGGTGAATGTCAGGCACAGGATGCGCCCCGGCTTGGCGTCGGCCAGCAGCAGACGCGCCACCCGGTTGGCCAGCGTATAGGTCTTGCCCGCGCCGGCATTGGCCGCGACCCAGGCCGAGACTTCCGGGTCCGACGCGGTCATGGAGGCGTCGCGCGTCATGCCTCCTCCGCCGTGGCCGACCATTCGCGCACCCGCGCCAGATGGTCATAATCGCCGACGCTGTCGGCATTGAACGGCTGCACGCGCGGATAATAGGGGGTGGCGGGATCGTCGAAATAACGAACCCGCTGGATCAGTCGCGCCAGCGCTTCCTCTGCCAATGCGAATCCGTTTTCGATCACGGTGGGCTTGCGCGCATGCGCCCCGTCCGACAGGCTGAGATAGATCAGTTCCTCCGCCATGCAGGCGCCGATGCCAAAGCCATCCTGCGCCAGCATGGCGGCTTCCAGCGGCAGCTGTGGCGCGATCAGTTGCTCCACCTGCTTCTTGCTGGGCACCGCGCCGCTCTTGTAGTCCACGATGGTTGCGGTCCCGTCGGTCAGAACATCGATGCGGTCGGCGCGGCCCGTGAGGGTGAATTCGCCGCCGGGGGCCGGGAAGGCGAGGCGGCCCAGCTTTTCCACATGCGGGGCCGCGATGCGCGCGCGCCGCTCGCGCTCCACCGCGACAAAGCCTTCCGCTGCATCCAGGAAGCGTGGCCGCCACAGTGCCAGCGCCGCTTTGGGGATGCCCGCAGCCGCGAACAGACCATCTGCGATCCGCGCCAGCTGCTCGACCGCATCGTCGGGCATGGTGACGGGATGGCGGCGGATGAATTCCTCCACAACCGCATGCAGGATATTGCCACGCTCCAGTGGCCCCACCGCTTCGTCCAGGGCCTCCAGCGGTCGCAGCTTCAGCACATGCCGGGCATAGATCGCATAGGGATCGCGCAGCCAGGTTTCGATCTCGGTCACGGACAGGCGGCGCGGCCGCGCCGCCACCGGTGGCCGGGGTGCGGGCCGCGCCAGTCTTTCGCCCTGCGGCACTACCATCATCTGCGCCGCGATGGCGGCAAAGTCCGGTTCGGACGGAATGACCAATTCCAGCCTGCGCCGGTCCTGCGGTGAATCCAGCCCCAACACCAGCTGCTCCAGCCGCTGCAGCCAGCGCGAGGCGGTGGTCGGCGCGCCGTCCGCTTTCAAGGCGCGGGTCAGCAGCACCTGCGGCCCCGATGCCAGCATGGCAAAGTCATGCGCCGACAGGCCGATGCTGCGCTCGGGCTGTTCCAGCCCCAGCGACGCGCGCATCGGCCGCGAGAACCAGGGATCGGTGCCGGCGCCCTGCGGCCAGGCGCCTTCGTTCAGCCCGCCCAGTATGGTGAGGTCGAAGCGCTGCAGCCGCGCTTCCAGCGGTCCCAATATAAACAGACGCGGATGCCGCCCGAAGCTGCCGCGCACCGGCGTCTTCATCGCCAGGCTGCGGAACAAGGACGCATAGGAGCCGGTCTCGATGGGCGGCAGGCCTTCCGCCGCCAGCCGCAGCCCGGCGATCAGCTGGAACGCTGCTTCGCCATCGTCGCCGCGCCACAGCGGGCAGTCCTTGGGATCGTCGCAGGCCAGCGCCTCAGCTGCCGTGACATGGGTTTCCAGCAAATTCTGCAAATCGGCATCGCCGCGCGCGAACAGTTTCTCCAACGGCGTCAGGAGCCCCGCGATCTGTTCCCACCATTGCGCCAGTTCCGCCAGCGCAGTTTCCGGCGGCGGCACGCGCGCCTGGCCCGCCTTGGCAATCGCCTTGCGGACGCCGGCAAGCCCCACATCAGGGCGCGGCCCGCGCAGGCACCAGCGGTCCAGCTCCCGCGCCCGGGCGCGGAAGGCGGCGCCGTCCTGCCCCAGGGTCGCGAAGGGATGCTTGAGCAGCGCCAGCAATGGCACCGGCGAAAAGCGCGCTTGCGCCGCTTCCGCCAGCAGGCACAGGAAAGTGCCCGCCGCCGCATGCGCCAGCGGACGTCCGGCGGAATCGTCAATCGTCACGCCCCAGCGCGACATCTCCGCCGCAACCCGCCGCGCCAGGTTGCGGTCGGGCGTCACCAGCGCGGCGGTGCACCCCGGCGTTTCCAGTGCTTCGCGCAGCGCCAGCGCTATGGCCAGCGCCTCCTGCGCCGGATCGGCGGCCACGACCAGTGCCATATCTTTCAACCCGGCGCGGACTTCGCCGCCGCCGCTTTTGACCAGCGCGCGCCAGGCATCGGTAGTGGGGGCAGGGCGCAAGGCTTCGCGCAACAGCGTCTCGCGCGGCACATGCGCCGGCGTTTCAAACCAGTCGCGCACATCGGCGCGTTCGCAGGCCACGGTCTGCAGCAACTGCCGCAAGCCATATTGCGGATGGCCGGGATCCAGATTGTCCCAGCTTTCCGCATCCAGCTTGCGGTCCAGGCCCGGCAGGACCACAGCGCCCTGTGGCAGCCGCGCAATCGCGCCCAGCAATTGCGCCGTGGCGGGGATCGAGCCGGTCGAACCCGCCGCGATCACCATGCCCTGCGGCGGCGCCGCTTCCAGCCGCCGCGCCAGCGCCTGCAAGGCGAGCGTGCGCCGCGCCGCGGGATTGAGCTTCTGCTCTTCTTCCAGAATGCCCGGCCACACCAGATGCAGCACATCCAGGAAGCGCGTGACGCCTTCCCAATGCTCGGCCAGTTCCGGCGGCGCGAGATCTTTCAGCTGACCCAGATCGGCGCCCTGGGTCTCGACTTCATCCATCACCCTGGCCAGGCTGTCGGCCAGCGCGGCCGCCTGTGCAAACGACAGCGTGCCGTCGCGGCCCTTGGCATCCCATTCGCGGATCAGCCGCGCCAGCAGCAATTGCCGCCGCAGCGGCGCGATGGCGGGTGCAAGATCGAGCCCTTCCGAAGCCGCATCGAACAGCAGATCGTCTTCCTCGCTGTCGCCCAGCGGCTTGAACTGCGGCAGCAGCGCCGCGCCGCCCAGCACCTTGGCGAAGGCCTCGCCGAAACCGCGCGCCGCGCGCCGGGTGGGCAGGTAGATGGTGGCGGATGACAGCGCCAGCGGATCGTCGCCGGTGCGCGCCAGCAGGCCCCGCGCCAGCGTTTCCGCAAAGGGCGCGCTGGCGGCAATGGTGAAAACCGACGGGGTTTTCAAGCGTGCGCGGCGAGGGTGCGTTCCGCCTCGTCTTTCGTTTCGGGGGTTCCGACATGCAGCCACACGCCATCGAGCACGGCGCCGTGCAGCCGTTCCGCGGCGATGGCGCGGTTCCAGACAATGTTGGTCGAGAATGCTCCTTGCGGCGCATCGGCGAACAGCCGGGGATGCACGATCTGCACGCCCGTATAGCCATAGGGCCGTTCGCTGCGGCCCTTGGCGCGGGCCAGGCGGCCATCGGACTCCAGCACAAAGTCATGGCCATCATAGCCGATGGTCGTTGCCAGGTCTGCCAGCAGCAGCAGGCCGTCCATGCGCGATGCATCCCAGGCGTCCTGCATCATCGGCAGCGCGGGCTTGCCGGTCTCGATCCAGATGGAATCGGAATTCAGGACAAAGAAGGGCTCGCCCCGCAGCAGCGGCAGCGCCTTGACCACGCCGCCGCCGGTGTCCAGCAGCTGCGCGCTTTCGTCGGAGAACAGGATCTCCGCATCGCGCCGTTTTTCCAGATGCGCCCGCAGCATCGCCGCCTTGTAGTGCAAATTGACCACGATCCGCGTCACGCCCGCCGCCACCAGCCGGTCGATGGAATGATCGATCAGCGCCTTGCCCGCCACCGTCACCAGCGGCTTGGGCCGGTCGTCGGTCAGGGGGCGCATGCGGCTGCCCAGCCCGGCGCCCATGATCATGGCGGCGCGCACCTGGGTCATGAAATTTCCACCGCGCGTTTTGCCGGCGGGATCACGCGGTCATACCAGGCGCGCAGTTCGCTGAGCGCGGGATGCGCCAGGTCGCGTTCCAGATAACCCCACACCCGCGGCAACAGGCCGAGATAGCGCGCCTTGCCGTCGCGCCTGTAGAGCCGGGCGAAGATGCCCACGATTTTGGCGTTGCGTTGTGCCGCCATAACCGCCATCTCGCGGCGGAAGGCGGCTTCGTCCACGGGCGTGCCCTGCGCCCGCATCGCCGCCAGGTAATGCACCGTCGCCGCTTCCGCGATTTCAGGGCTGACATCGCGGCGGGCATCCTCGGTCAGGGAGATCAGGTCATAGGCGGCGCTTCCGGCCACGGCATCCTGAAAGTCGATCAGTCCGACGCGCGCCACGCCGTCGCGATCCGGCAGCCACAACAGGTTCTGGGCATGATAGTCGCGGTGCACGAACACACGGCGCGCCGCCCCGATGGTTGCCAGCGCCGCGCGCCACAGGGCGCGATGTTCCGCAACTTCGGCGTCTGTCGCCGGGCGCCCCAGTGCCAATGGCAAAAACCATTCCGTCAGCAGGTCGGTCTCCGCCACCAGCGCGGTGCTGTCATAGTCGAACAGCGGCTTGTCCGGCGACAGGGAACCAGGCGCGTCCTGGGCATGAATCGTCGCAAGCACTTCGACGGCGGCTTCGTACAGCGCCTTCTCGTCACCGCCATCGGCCAGCACGTCGGCAAAAAGTGCGTCGCCCAGATCTTCCAGGATGACAAAACCCTGCGCGTGATCGGCGGCATGGATATCCGGCGCCGCCAGACCGTGGCCGCGCAGCCAGTCCGCAGCAGACGCGAAACGGGCGGTGTCCGCGCCCGCCAGCCGCGCCACGGCATTGTAGCCCAGCGCGCGCCGGGCGTCCTCGCCGGCGCCGGGCGGGGCGGTCGGCGTTTCGGCGCCCTGCGGCTGGTCCATCAACATGGCCTTGCGCCCGGCCAGCGCCAGCCGCGCATAGCGCCTGGTGGACGCATCGCCCGGCAGCGGCGTCACCTTGGCTTCGCCCCAGCCGGAACGATCCAGGAAATCCTGCATGGCGGCGGCACGGTCAGACATGCAGGCCTTCCCACCGCGCCGGTCCGGTCACCCGCGCGGTGCGCGCGCCGTCCGTCAGCGCCAGCCGCACATGCAGCGCATCGGTCGGCAAGATTTCCGGCGCCCGCTCCGGCCATTCCACCAGCGCCGCACCGTCCAGCAGGGCATCGTCGAACCCTAGTTCCTGCATCTCGCGGGGGCTCTTGATGCGGTAGAGATCGTAATGGCTGACGACCAGCCGCGTCGTGTCATAGCTCTGCACAATCGTGAAGGTGGGGCTGGGCACATCTTCCATCACGCCCAGCGCGCGCAGGATGGCGCGCGCCAGCGTGGTCTTGCCGGCGCCCAGGCCGCCCCACAGCGCCACCGCGTCGCCCGCCTTCAGGCCGCGCGCGATGCCGTCCCCAAGCCGCGCGGTCGCGTCCAGGTCGGGCAGGGCAAAGGTCTGCCGGAAGGTCTCGGATATTTCGGCCATATCCATCGCTTTTAGCCCGGCTGCCGGGTGCCGCAAAGGGGCTGGTTGAACCCTGTCCACCACCATGATAACCCCGCGCCGGCACACAGGAATTACCGTCCGTCATGTCCGAATCCATCGTCATCATCGGCGCCGGCCAGGCCGGCTGCCAGGCCGTCGAGTCGCTGCGCAAGGAGGGCTTCACCGGCCCCATTACCATGGTGGGCGACGAGGCCTATCCGCCTTACCAGCGCCCGCCTTTGTCCAAGGCCTATCTGTTGGGCACCTTCGAACGCCCGCGTTTGTTCCTCAAGGCCGACAACTATTATGCGGAAAATGGCTGCGCGTTGATCGTGAACACCACGGCCAAGGCGATCCATCGCGCCGAACGCATTGTGGAACTGCAGGACGGCCGCAAGCTGCCGTATGACAAGCTGCTGCTGGCCACCGGCGCGCGGGTGCGCAAGCTGAACTGCCCCGGCGCCGGGCTGCCGGGCATCCATTATCTCAAGACTATCGCCGATGTGGACGGGCTGCAGGCGGTTTTCCAGCCGGGCAAGCGCATCGCGGTGGTGGGCGGCGGCTATATCGGGCTGGAAGTCGCGGCGGTCGGCGCCAAGCGCGGGCTGGACGTGACGGTGTTCGAGGCGATGGACCGGCTGATGGCGCGAGCGGTGTCGCCGCAATTGTCGGCCTTCTATGCGGACGAGCACAAAAAGGCCGGCGTGAAGCTGATGCTGCAGACCGGCGTGGAAGCCTTTGGCGGCGACGGCAAGGTCGAATGGGTGCGGGCCGGCGGTCTCACATACGATGCCGATATCGTGCTGGTGGGCATCGGCGTGATCCCCTGCGAGGAATTGGCGGTGCATGCCGGCCTGGGCTGCGAGGATGGCATCGTGGTGGACCAGAATGCGCGTACCGGCGATCCCCACATTTGGGCGGCGGGCGACTGTACTCGCCATGTCGGGCGCGAAGGCCATGCGATCCGGCTGGAATGCGTGCAGAACGCCATCGACCAGGCCAAGCATGCGGCGCTGGCGATGGTAGGCAGGCACAAGACCTACAGCGAAGTGCCGTGGTTCTGGTCCGACCAGTATGATTTGAAATTGCAGATTGCCGGTCTGGCGCGCCCCACGGACACGCTGGTCCTGCGCGGCGATCCCGCCAACCGCAAGTTTGCGGTCTTCCATCTGCGCGACGGCAAGGTCGCAGCCGTGGAAGCGGTGAATGCTGCGCCGGAATACATGATCGGCAAGAAGCTGGTGGCCGAAGGCAAGCCGGTGGATGCGGCGAAGCTGGCTGACACATCTATTCCCATGAAGACGCTGGGCTGATGGTGCAGAAATACCGCGTCATCTTCATCGAAGACAGCGGCAAGGAACACGCCGTCGAGGTGGCCGAAGGCTGGTCGCTGATGGAAGGTGCGGTCAAGCACCTGGTCCCCGGCATCGATGCCGATTGCGGCGGCGCCTGCGCCTGCGCCACCTGCCAGGTCTATGTCGCGCCGGACTGGATGGCCAAGCTGCCGCCGAAAAGCGACATGGAGGAAACCATGCTGGATTTCGCGCCGGACGTGACGTCGGAAAGCCGGCTGTCGTGCCAGGTACGGATGACGGCGGCGCTGGACGGGATTATCCTAAAGCTGCCAAAGTCTCAGCACTAAAGACGGAGCGTAGCATGACCAGCGAAGATGCCGTGAACCTTCTGATCACCTGGGGCCCAGTGCTGGTGATCCTGCTCGTCTGGACCGTTTTCATGATGCGCTTCCAGAAGCGGGTCGCTGCGCGGCAGAACGAGCATCTAGAACTCGCCCGCCGCCAGGCGGAGACACTGGATCGCATCGAGAAGAAGCTGAACGGCTAAAGATACGCCGTCCGGCGATCGCCGCTCACTTCCGGGCCGTCGTCCTGGATGCGGCGGGGCAGGTGGCAGCGCACCAGGGTGCCGCCGCCTTCGCTTTCGATTTCCACCCAGCCGTCATGCAGTTCCAGGAAGCGGTTGACCAGTGCCAGGCCAAGTCCGGCGCCGGCGCGGCTGCCCGGACGGCTCTTGGCCGAGAAGCGCTCGAACACATTGGCCTTCACTTCGGCGGCGATGCCGGGGCCGTTGTCGGCCACGGCGATCTGCACATCTTCGCCCACGATCCGCGCCGACAGCAGTATCTCGCCGCCGCGCGGGGTGAACTTGAAGGCGTTGGACAGCAGGTTGAACATGATCTGGCGCAACCGCCGCGCATCGGCCAGGAACTTGCCCGCACCGGGATCGACATCCACGTTCAGGGTGAGCCCGACCTTCAGCGCCCATTCGCGCGCATGCGCCGCCACTTCGGTGACGATGTCGTACAGGTCGATGCGCTCCAGCTCCAGCCGCAGCGCGCCGGATTCCACCAGCGCCAGGTCGAGAATATCGTTGACCAGGCTTTTCAGGGTATTGCCGCCCGCCACGATGGCGTCGACATATTCCTGCTGCTGGTTGTTCAGCGCGCCCGGCATGCCGCTGGCCAGATGCTCGGAGAAACCCAGGATGGTGTTCAGCGGCGTGCGCAGTTCATAGGAAACATGCTTGATGAAGTCCGACTTCAACCGGTCGGCTTCCTCCAGCCCTTCGTTGCGGTCGCGCAGCGCCGTCTCGATGCGGAAACGGTCGGTGACGTCGGCAAAGGTCACCAGGGTCGCACCGTCGGGCAGCGGCGCGGTGGACAGCGACAGGATGGACTTGTCCGAGCGTTCCACTTCGCCCAGATCCTGTGCCCGCGCCCCGGCCACGATGGTGCCGATTAGCTGATCCCACAGTTTGGAATCGCCGAAGCGGTCGCGCGACAGCGCGGCGATGGTGCGCACATGCGGCTCGCCTTCCAGGTCATCGGCGTCCAGCTCCCAGATGCGGGTGAAGGCGGCATTGTGCAGCTTCAGCTTGCCGTCGGGCCCGAACACCGCCACGCCTTCGCTGAGCGTGTCCAGCGTCGCGGACTGGACCTTCATCAGGGTGTTGTAGTCGCTTTCCAGCGTCAGCCGCGCGGTGACGTCTTCATACAGGAAGGTCAGCCCGCCGAACGGATGCGGCTGGGTGACGACGCGAATGGTCTGGCCGCCGGGCATGTGCCAGGCTTCCTCGCTGGCTTTTTCCCGCGCGCCCTCGCCATACAGCGCCAGCCGCGAACGCTTCCAGGCCTGGTAGTCGCGCTGCTCCGGCAATTTGCGGGCATCGCGCAGGCGATCGAGGATATCGCCCTCGCTGGGATGCCGGTCGAGGAAGGTTTCCGGCAGGCTCCACAGCTTCACGAAGGCCTTGTTGTAGAAAGTCAGCTTCTGGTCGCGGCCGAAGATCGCCACTGCCGTCTGCAAGGTGTCGAGCGTGGCGGCATGGGCGTCGGCATGTTGCTGCAGGCGGGCTTCGGCGCCCACGATTTCGGTCACGTCCACGGCCGTGCCGATCACGCCGGCATCGCCCAGCGGAATTTCGGTGAAGGTCAGCGCCCGGCGCTGGCCGCCCACCACCGAGAAGCGCCGCGTTTCCTGCACGGCGTTTTCCAGCCGCGCCGCGGCGGCAAGATCACGCTCGCTCTTGTCCAGCGCCGACTGGTCGCGCCGCGCCGTTTCCAGATCGGCCGCGCCCGCGCCCTTGAGGAAGGCATGGTTGCCCCAGCTCAGCGCCAGACCCTTGTCGCGCAGCCAGACCGGAATGGGCAGCGCATCGAGAATGGCCTTGTAGTCGGCGCCCTGCTGCGCGATGCGCGGCTCTTCCAGCCACACCGCCGCCATGCCGCCCACGGCGCGGCCACGCGCCAGCAGAACCCGGCCATGGCTGTCATGCACCGTCAGCGCGAAACCGGCGCCGCGTTCGGAAAGCCCGTCGATCGCGCCCGACAGCGCCAGCGCATCGGCGCCCTTCAGGCAGGACTGCAAACATTCCTCGCCGCCGCCATAGGAATAGGGACCGGCGCCGTCGCGGCCCCACACCACCAGCGCCTCGCGGCCCGCGCCCAGCAGCGCATCGCGCTCGCCCACGGCAGCCTTGCTCTTGGCACCCACCGCCCGCAGGGAGCGGCGCAGGCGGCGCGCCGTGCGCTGCTCGGCCAGCGCCCACAGGCCGGCGGCGATGGCCAGGGCGACGCCGCCACAGGCCAGGGCCGACAGCACGATCACATTGCCGGATTGGAGGGTGAGGAGGTCCGGCGCGGCCCAGGCCGGGGCGGGCAGGAGGGCGCTGGGACATGCGGCCAGCAGGTATCCCCGCCACCGCCTTGCCCCCGGCCGTCTGCCCTGTCCCATTCTGGGACGCATGCCGTAAGCCCCCGTTAATCCCGCGCCAGACCGGCGAATCACTTTGGAATCAACAAGATAGCTTCGAGTGCCGAGTCCGACTAGCACTTGTGGTTAATAAAATATGAAAAACTAAACCCGCCCAACAGGCCTATATTTTGGGCCTGTGGACAAAATGTGAGTCAATTCAAAAAGTTAACGAGACCTTACCGATAGGACTTGTTCCTAGGGGCGCGCGCGGCAACCGCCGATTTTTCGTCTTCCACGATGCGGAGCAGGCCAGTGTAGCGATAGCCTTCAGGCTCGCCGAGCAACCTTTCAAAAAAGACCGGGTCGTTATCCGGCTTGACTTCGTTTGCTCCCAGGACAACCGCCTTTGCGACTGCATTGACGGACTGCTGGGGTGACAAATCAGCAATTCCATTACGGCGACCCTCCGCAGCGTGCTTTTCGAAATAGCCACGAGTTGTTGCGTCTAGACCTTCGAGACGCAGCCCGAGTTGACCACATGAGGCTTGCCCTGCGGCAAATGCTTTATCTTTTGAGATTGCAAACAGCTCTCGAAACGCCAAGCCAAGACCTGCTAAGGAAAACTTGCACCGCTTTTGATCTATTGTCTCTCCACCGTCAGCAAGCGAACGCCCATCTAGCCATGCGCTGAGCCCCTGATCTCCGGCGGCGCCGGCAACGGTACCCCATTCATAAATGCCGCTGCGATTGTCGCGAAGCTTATGACCGTTCGTTCTTAGTACTGCTATAGCCTCCGACGCGCGCCCTGTACGACGCAGAACAGAAGCGAGTGCCGTCAGGTTTTCCTCGTCGGGATTGGTCTCGTAGACCGCTTTCATAATGTTTCGGGCGATTGGCCAGAACCGCTCGCCTTTTTCAAAGAAGTAACTCGCGAGATCAAAATTCCACTTGTGCAACTCAAAAACAAAAAAAGCATTTGCCTTGAATGCGCGCAAAGCGGCCCGGGCAAGAAACGAATACCATCGATCTAGGTCGTCCCCGTCTTCCCGCATAACGGAACAGGCAGCCTCAGCGATTCGTCGGTGACGTCCGAGAATATACGTATCGCCAGCATCGAGCATCGCTTCACGTCTCAGTGGAGTGAGGGCTTTTCGTTCTAGTTCGTCGATTTCGCAGCCCAGCGCAAAAGCTAATACAGAGCGAGAGAGGTAAAGTTGGTTCTCGGCATGCATTGCCGAAACCATAGTGTAGATATCGCGCAAACTATGCGTCTTGATCGCGGGACTTCGATCAAGGCCGCTGACAAGTGTGCGGACGTGAGCTTGCATATCCTCACCTTGACGCGTTATCAGAAGTGCCCCCAACAGTTCTCCGTCTTCCTTTCGCGCCGCTAAATCGCGGGCGTGACCCAGCAGCGCAGCAATCGCAGCATCTTTGGTTTGCCCCTTCAGTTTCCCCATCGCCGTATCCCCCCAGGCGATCCAACCAGACACGATTCGTCGGGCGTCTTCTTCGTCGAGGCCTGCTAAATGTTCAGTATGGAAATCGGATTGGGGCTGCCACATGCTCGGTACCGCCCGCTTGAGTTGCCACTCGGTGTCACGGGAAGCAAGTAGTAGGTGTATGTCAGTTCGAGATGGTATCTTGCTCAGAGCTGCGAGAACGCCATGTACTACATTGTCAGCGTCATCAATAACTACTACCCAGGCATGTGCAGGAATCACCGGCAATTTTGAAAAGGTATCGTCTGGAAGGTCGGCATTCGCAGCTTGGCGGCGCAAACAAGTCCAGCCGTGGTGTTTGTCCTCGACTAGCGCCGCTGCAGCATGAAGCACTGCCGTCGACTTGCCTTCACCGCCTGCTCCAGCCAATAGCACAACCTTTGGCTTTGTGGCGCCGGTATGGACGGCGCGAAAGCGGTTTGCCAAACGCTCAGCTACGGCGCGAGGCTGCACGCCCGGGGCGAGTGCCAACTGCCACGTGGGCAGGATGCCGTCGAAAAATTGGACCATAACATCCAAAGTTGGCGCTTTCGCACGAATATCTGTGAGCATATCTATGCCAACGATTTCCCAACCTGTTGGGCAACCCGGCCCTGCGGATGGACTTATTTCCGGTATTAAGGATTCTGATGGGTTATCTAACGCCTGTCGCAAATCGACAAGTGACTGAATTGTTTTAGCCTTCAAGTCATCCACAGATTTGAATTCGGCGTAAATACGATTTTTTTTTGCCAGTGCGATGAACGCTTCTAGTTTCGATCTCTGGTCATCGTTCTCTTCGCCGACTGCCCGTCTTTGAACGGGGTGATCGTCATGCATCATAAACATGCAGATCGGAATTTTACGTTCAACTGCGCGCCGAAATTCGAGTTCAGTCAGAGAAAGGTTGTTGGGATTTCGCTCTGGATCCTCTGGCGTTTGGCCATAGCGATAACTGATCAATCCGATATAGCCATTTGCTCTGTCGACCTTAGCAAGTGAGGCGCTAAGTAGGTCGTGACCGGGTAAGGCGGAGTCATTTTCCATAGCGATTGGAAAGAGTTCCTGCCCCAGCATCGCGTGTTGAACCGCCTCACGATGTTCAACGAGCTCCTTATAGGTACTCGACAACATGACTTTATGGGCTGGCTTTCCAGTCATTTCTGCTCCCCGCCACATATTGCATGTGCCTGTGGGAAAGCTTCGCTTAGACCGAGGCGTCCGTAAAGGTGGGATGGGTAGTCGTCTGCGGTAAAAAAAAAGGCGCGCCGCCGAGCAGCGCGCCTTTTCGCAGGTGTGTACCGTCGTCTAGTACCGATAGGTCTCCGGCTTGTACGGACCGGCCTTCGGGATGGTGATGTAGTCAGACTGCTTGGTCGACAGCACGGTCAGGTCGGCGCCGACCTTGCCCAGATGCAGGCGGGCGACCTTCTCGTCCAGCACCTTGGGAAGGACATAGACCTTCTTCTCGTACTTGCCGGTGTTCTGCCACAGTTCGATCTGCGCCAGGGTCTGGTTGGTGAAGCTGGCCGACATGACGAAGCTGGGATGGCCCATGGCATTGCCCAGGTTCACCAGGCGGCCTTCAGACAGCATGATGATGCGCTTGCCGTCGGGGAATTCGATCTCGTCCACCTGCGGCTTGATGTTGTGCCACTTGTAGTTCTTGGTGGCGGCGATCTGGATCTCGCTGTCGAAGTGACCGATGTTGCAGACGATGGCGCGGTCCTTCATGACCCGCATATGGTCCACGGTGATGACGTCGACATTGCCGGTGGCGGTGACGAAGATGTCGGCCTTGGGCGCGGCGGTTTCCATGGTGACGACTTCATAGCCTTCCATGGCGGCCTGCAGGGCGCAGATGGGGTCGATTTCCGACACCATCACGCGGCAGCCGGCATTGCGCAGCGACGCGGCCGAACCCTTGCCCACATCGCCGAAGCCGGCGACCATGGCGACCTTGCCGGCCATCATCACGTCGGTGCCGCGGCGGATGCCGTCGACCAGCGATTCCTTGCAGCCGTAAAGATTATCGAACTTCGACTTGGTGACGCTGTCGTTCACATTGATGGCGGGGAACAGCAGCTTGCCGTCCTTTTCCATCAGGTACAGGCGATGCACGCCGGTGGTGGTTTCTTCCGACACGCCCTTGATGCTGGCGGCGACTTCGGCGAACCAGCCCTTGGGCTTTTCCTTCAGCAGGCGCTTGATGAGGGCATAGAAGACTTCTTCTTCTTCATTCTCCGGCTTTTCCAGGAAGGCGACGTCGCCCTTTTCAGCGCGCAGGCCGTGATGCACCAGCATGGTGGCGTCGCCGCCATCGTCCAGGATCATGTTGGGATAGCCGCCGCCATGCCATTCGAACAGCTTGGCGGTGTAGTCCCAGTAATCCTTCAGGCTCTCGCCCTTGACGGCGAAGACCGGGATGCCGGCGGCGGCGATGGCCGCGGCGGCATGGTCCTGGGTCGAATAGATGTTGCACGAGACCCAGCGGATGTCGGCGCCCAGCGCCTTCAGGGTCTCGATCAGCACGGCGGTCTGGATGGTCATGTGCAGCGAGCCGGCGATGCGCGCGCCCTTGAGCGGCTGCGCGGCGCCATATTCGGCGCGGGTCGCCATCAGGCCGGGCATCTCGATCTCGGCGATGTTGAGTTCCTTGCGGCCCCATTCGGCGAGGGAGATGTCTTTGACGATATAGTCGCTGAAAGCCATTGGGCGATTCCTGTCAGATTGCGCGCCGCTCATAGCAGCGGGGGCGGGGGTGGGCAAGAAGGATATAAAGAAAACTGCATATCCTTATGTCGCATCATTGTGGAACAGGGAAATTTGCAAGTTCCTGCAACCGATTAGCGATCCAGGGCTTCCCCTAGGGCACCTGCGGAGCATCCCATGACCGACATCAAGCAAGCCAGAATCCTGATCATCGCCACCAACGGCTTCGAGCAGTCCGAACTGGAGGTCCCCCGCGACAGCCTGAAAGCGGCGGGTGCCGACGTCAAAATCGCCTCGCTGGACGGTAAGGAAATCAAGGGCTGGAAAGGCGGCGACTGGGGCCGCACCGCATCCGTGGACCTGGCGATCAAGGATGCGCAGGAGCGCGACTATACCGCGCTGGTGATCCCCGGCGGGGTGATGAACCCCGACAAGCTGCGGGTCGATGAAGACACCATGAAACTGGTCAAATCCTTCCTGGACAATGGCAAGGTCGTCGCCGCGGTCTGCCACGGTCCCTGGCTGCTGGTGCAGGCGAATGCGCTGCATGGCCGGGAGGCGACCTCCTATCCCTCCATCCGCAAGGATGTGGAAAATGCCGGCGCGATCTGGTTCGACGAGGAAGTGGTGGTCGATACCGGCATCATCACCAGCCGCAATCCGGACGATCTGCCCGCCTTCGTGAAAAAGATCATCGAGGAAATCGGCGAGGGCAAGCACTATCGCCGCGCCGCCTAGGGGCCTTCGACTTTGTAGCCCGCCTTGCGCAGCAGCGTGGGCACGCCCTTTGCACCCGTCAGATGTCCGGCGCCCACCGTGATCAGGAAGACATGCTTTTCCTTCAGCATGGCGCGGATCTGCGGCAGCCAGCGGGCATTGCGGTCGTCCAGCAGCGCCTTGCGCGCGGCGGGGAATTCATCCAGGTCGCCGTTGAGCAGTTCGTCCAACGCCTTCTGGTCGCCCGCGCTCCAGGCCGTCACCAGCGGCTGGATCTCGGCGGCGACGTCGCGAAGATCCTTCAGGCTGGATTCGAATTCCTCCAGCTCAAGCTTGGTGTCGTCCGGCGCCAGCACGGCGAATTGCTGGGCGATGGTTTCCAGATAACGCATCGGCTTGCCCGCGGCGCGGGCCTCGGCCATCAGGCTCGCATCCACGCCATTGTCGGGGCTGAATTTCGCGCGTGCGATCTGCGCGAACATCATCTGCAGTCCCGCCAGCCAGGGCCGGTCATGATCCACCTGCTCCAGCGTCACACCGGACGCGGCCAGCGCCGCCGCGAAATCGTCTTTCGCATCGGGGCGCAGCAGGGTGCTGAGACGCTGGTCCGGAGGCAGGAAGCCATGGCTTTTCACCAGGCCCTGAAGCTCCGCAATGGAAGCCTGGTCTTGCGAGACCTCGAAAACGAACACATCGGCGCGGGCCATCGCCTCGCGGAGGGCGGGCGAATGCCACTGTACGTCGGGCGGCAGGATATGCACCGATCCCAGCAGATAGACTTCGCCCTTGCCCGATTTCACATGCCACAAGGTGGGATTGGCGATGGTGTCGGCCGATGCCGGTGCGGCCAGCAAAAGCACCAGCAGCAGGATTTTTCTCATTCCAGGCATATAGCTCCCGCCACGATCACCAGCGCCGACACCATCCGCCGCGCCGTCAGTTTTTCGCCGAACATGATACGCGCCAGCAGCACGGCAAACAGCACGCTGGTTTCGCGCAACGCCGAGACCGAACCCATCGGGGCGCGGGTCATGGCGAAGATGACGATGCCATAGGCGATGACCGAGATGATGCCACCGGCCGCCGCGAGCCCGGTCGGGCCCGCGCCGCGCCACAGCGGTTCGCGCCGCGACACCAGGTACATCGGCAGGGCGGTGGCGCCCCACAACAGGCACATCCAGGCGGTATAGGCGATGGCGCCCTGCGACAGCCGGCCGCCGATGCCGTCGGTGACGCTGTAGGCGGCGATGAACATGCCGGTGCCCAGCGCATAGAGAATGCCGCTCCCCGGCACCCGCCGTCCTTCGAAGGCCAGCGAGATGATGCCCAGGCTGACCAGCGCGATGCCAACGGCGGCCGCGATGCCCGGTGTCTCGCCCGCGACCAGCGCCGCGCCGATCGCCACCAGGAGCGGCGAGGAGCCGCGCGCGACGGGATAGGCGCTGCCGAAATCGCCATGGCGATAGGCGCGTATCAGAAAGATGTTATAGCCGACATGCAGCAGCGCCGAGCCGGCGATATAGGGCCAGCTGGCGCGGGCGGGCAGGGGCAGGAAACAGACCGCGACGCCGCAGGCGATGGCGGTGGCGACGCCCATCACGGTCATGGACCAGAAGCCGTCGCCGCCGCGCTTCAGCAGGGCATTCCAGGAGGCATGCAGCAGCGCCGCGAACAGAACGAGGGCCGCAATGCCTGCCGTCATTCCTCACCAAATTTCGCTTCGACCAGCGCCAATATCGCCTTCATCGCTTCCGCCGCATCGGGACCTTCGGCGGTGATTTCCACTTCCGAGCCGATGGAGGCGGCCAGCATCATCAGGCCCATGATGGAGCGGCCATTGACCTGCTGGCCGTCCTTGATGATGTGGATCTCGGACTGGAAGCGCGCGCTGGCTTCCACCACCTTGGCGCTGGCGCGGGCATGCAGCCCGCGCTTGTTGGGAATTATGACCCGGGCCGAAAGCTTGTCCGCCATTACAGGTCCGCGCTGCCCGCGCGCATGTATTTGCGCCCGGCCTCGATGGCTTCCTTGACCGCCTGTTCCAGCGGCAGCTTGTTGCGGATGTCGATCAGCTTGATCAGGCTGGGCAGGTTGGCGCCGGCCAGCACTTCGATCTTGCCCTTTTCCAGCAGGGTCAGCGCCAGGTTGCAGGGCGTGCCGCCGAACATGTCGGTGGCGATGATGACGCCATTGCCCATGTCCACCGACTTGGCGGCGGCCGCGATCTCGCGCTGGCGGCGCTCGATATCGTCCTCGGGCCCGATGCAGACGGCGCGCAGATGGGTCTGCGGACCCACCATATGCTCCATCGCGGAAATGAATTCCTGGGCGAGACGCCCATGGGTAACCAGAACAAGGCCGATCATGAAATCCTAAACCTCACCCCCTTTTTGGGGGCCTTCAGCGGCGCGGACAGTAGCAAAAGAGCGCCGCCGGGGAAGGGGTTATCCGGCTCTGGGGTGCGTTAATGCAAGTGAAAAGTGTCGCGGAAGCCTGCCTGCGCAAAAGCCAAAGCCGCGCGAATCCGGGCCGGTGTGGAGGCAAAGCGGCCATCCAGCGCGATTTGCGGCGTCTGGGTGCCGAGCGCGCGGTAGAATTGCGGCTCCGGCAAGCGTGCGTTTTCGCGCCCCAGCCGCACCACCAGCGCGATTTTTACGCGCGCCCGCACCGGCAGCTTGACGATGCCCACGCCGCGTATCTCCAGCAGGCCCGCGATGGTCGGCGGCGCCTTGGCATGAAGCGTGCCCCGGGCGGCGAACAGGATGGTGCGATCATCCGCCACCAGCTTCGCCCCGCCATCGATCAGCCGCAGCGCCACATCGGACTTGCCCGCGCCGCTGGGCCCCAGCAGCAGCACGCCGCGGGCGCCAAGCGCGACGCATGTCGCGTGGATGTTGGTTTCAGAACCTTTGGGCTCAGAACTGGGCAAGCGGCAGCTCCACGATTAGGCGCGCGCCGCCACTGTCCCGGTTCTCCGCATAGATGCGCCCGCCCGCGCCTTCGATGATCTGGCGCGCGATGCTGAGGCCGAGGCCCGAATTGCGCCCGAAATTCTCGCCCGGCCTTTCGGTGTAGAAGCGCTCGAAGATCGATTCCAGATTGTCGGGCGGAATGCCGGGGCCTTCATCCTCCACCGTCACCCGGGCGCAGATATCGTGTTTCGACGCCGTGACGGTGACGGTGCCGCCCGCCGGCGAGAAGGACACGGCATTGTCGATCAGGTTGCGAAAGACCTGTCCCAGCCTTTCGTCGCGCCCGCGCACGGTGGCGTTCGCCGGCAACGAGTCCTGCAGCGCGAAGCCCACCGCATGGGCCGTGTCGGTCATCTGGTAGATTTCCACGATGGTGGAGAGCAGCCGCGACAGCGCCACCGCCTGCGGCGCCTCGCGCGACAGTTCGGCATCCAGCCGCGAAGCGTCGGAAATGTCG